>JAEUQE010000185.1:0-17223 GCA_016789785.1 Bryobacterales bacterium | reverse complement strand
CTTCCCGGAGCGGATCACTTGCCGTTCGTCGGCGATCAGACTTCCATCCTTGACGAAATCGAAACGTTCACCGTCGGTCTGACCCAGCGTCCCGAGCCGGAATGGTCGCTGGCCACCGTGCTGTTTCTCGACATGCCGCGCAAGCCCGACGTGTCGCTCCCCCGCCATCAGGCGCAACTTCGCCGCGAGGTGGACTGGTTCCGTGGGCGGACCGCGGACCTGGCATCCGGCGCCCCTTTGGCCACCTTTGACGGCCCGGCGCGCGCCATCCGTTGCGCATGCTCCATGGTCGCCCAGGCAGCCAGACAGGGATCGTCCGCCCGCGCCGCGCTCCACACCGGAGAATGTGAGTTCACGCTGGAGGGATTGCCGGATGGATTCACCGTCGGACTCACCCAGCAACTCCTTGCCATGACCCCGCCCGGATCCGTTCTGGTGTCACGCGTCGTAAAGGACCTCGTTGCGGGTTCAGGCATTCATTTCTCCCCATCGGAACGCTCCATTGCCTTCGAGGGCGATACCTTGCCGTTGTTTGAAGTTGTTTCCAGTTGACCGGAACACTCAAAGCGCCGGAGGGTGCCCTGGAGATTCCACGGCCTGATCACTTCCTGACGGTTTCCTTACCATCGCCACAACGACTCGCCAGCCCGCTCCGAATATCCTGAAACGGTAGCGAGGGACGTGATTTCCGCCGGACGAACTTTCTTCCGTAGCCCGGTGCGGATCGTTAGTGATTGCAGCGGTACCTGAGGGGCGGGATTGCCGCGAAAGTTCGGACGGGCGATCAAAAGTCAATCGGCGGGCGAATGCAAGGCCATGCCCCCAATGCGGGCGATCCCGCAGAGACGGTAGCGAGGAACCTGATGCTTCTGTGGTCACTGGACAGTGCGCAACAACTTCTCGATGGCGGCTTCCAACTCCTTGGGCCGAAATCCTCCAGGACCAGGCGCGCTCTTGTAGACGATTCTCCCGTCCTTGCCGATAAGGTACAAACGGTCGGGCCACGCCGAATAGGCCTGCTCCACCCGGTTATCCATGTTGTCGATCAAAGTGGGGAAACGAATGTCCAGTTTGCGAACGCACGCCGTGGCGTTCTCTTCTTTGTGCTCAATGTCCTTCGCCGACTCAAGCAGCACCTGATCACGAACATTGGCTTGCACCTGCCAGCCATCGGTTGGATGGGCTTCGCGAATATAGACCAGCAAAAACTCCACGCGGTCCTTGTAGGCCGCGGCCATTGCGTTCAGCGTCCCAACCTGGGACCGGAAGGGAGGTCAAGTGTAGCTGCCAAAGACGAGCGCCACCGGCCGGCGTCCCCGAAAGGACGACAGCGCAATGCGCTCATCTGACTTCAATTGCTTGAGATCGAAATCCACCGCCATGTCCCCAGGCTTGAGGTTGCCAGGCCCGTGGCCGTGCTTCTTCATCTCGGCGGCCGCCTCGGGTGGAAGCGGGCGTTTGGTGGCCGGCGCCGTTGCTGGCTCTTGCGGCGGATCCTGCGCGAACAGGATTGCGCTGCCGGCAGTCATCATTGCGCAAAGCAGACATGCCCGGAACATTGATGGTTCTCCCCTGCTCATCATAGCGCTGCGGCAGCGTTGGAAAAAAAGTGAAGCCCGTGACGACTTTCGGCGGCTTTTTACGCATTTCACAAGTGAGGGCATGTTGTCCGCTGAAACCGCCGGGCAACATGGTTTACGCGACGCGGCGGGTGCCATCCACCACCTTCGCGGGGAGCGCGGAGGTCCGCCAGCAGGGGGAGAGCGCCGCCATCAGGCTGGCAGCACAGGAAAAGGATTGAACTTTGCCGATCGCTGTGATACTTATATTCTGCGGGTTTGTGGGCATCGGCAGCGATGTTCGCCAACCGCAGCGCTTCCGGCGCGGAGAATGCGCGAAAGTGATCCTTTCCCGGTAACGGGAAAGCTCTTTTTCTCACTATCCTTGGGAGCGTCAAGCCTTGAGGCCGCCGTGGCATGAGGAACTGCGGCCGCAAGCGGAGATACTGAAGGCACGAAAGAACAAGAACCGGAGAAGCAGGAGCGCAACTCCGAAGGAGAACAGAGAGGGATTTGCTATGGCAACAATGAGAGAGAGTGCTCAGCACAAACTCGACCGCGTCCGGCCTCCACGCGTCCATATCACCTACGACGTGGAGATCGGTGACGCCATCGAAATCAAGGAGCTTCCATTCGTCATGGGTGTCCTTGGTGACTTCACGGGCATGCCGGAGCAGTCGCTGCCCCGCGTGCGTGACCGCAAGTTCGTCGAGGTCAACCCTGACAACTTCGACAAGGTCCTCGAAGCGATGAATCCGCACCTGGCTTTCCAGGTGGAGAACAAGCTGAGCGAAGATCCGGATGCCGGTCAGATCCGGGTAAACCTCAACTTCCGCAGCATGGACGACTTTGAGCCCGAGAACGTCGCAAAGCAGGTCAAGCCGTTGCGCGAACTGCTCGATCTGCGTACCAAGCTGTCCGACCTTCGCGGCAGTCTCATGGGCAACGACAAGCTCGAAGAGATGCTGCTCAAGAGCGTCGGAGATGCGGACAAGCTTGCCAAGCTCAAGTCGGAAATCGAAAAGGAGGGAGCGCCCAATGAGTGACGCACAACGCGCAGCCCAAGCTACCGAATCCGTTCTGGAATCCAGTCTTCTCGACAAGATTGTTGACGAGGGACGGCTCGGCAAGGATCCCGCCGCAAAGGAACGCGGCAAGGATCTGGTGAAGCACTTCGTCAATCAGGTGCTGGAAGGCTCGATGGCGGTGTCCAAGGACGCCGAGGCGATGATCAACGCCCGTATCGCCCAGATCGACCACCTGATCTCCATTCAGCTCAATGAAATTCTCCACCACGCCGCATTCCAGAAGCTGGAGTCGACCTGGCGCGGGGTGAAGTTCCTGATCGCCAACAGCGAAACCAGCGAAATGCTGAAGATCAAGTTGTTCAACGTGTCCAAGAAAGAACTCCTCCGCGATCTGCAGAGAGCGCCCGAGTTCGATCAAAGCGCGTTGTTCAAGAAGGTCTACGAAGAAGAGTTCGGCATCTTCGGTGGCGCCCCGTTCGCCGCTCTCGTCGGCGACTACGAGTTCAGCCGCCATCCGGAAGATGTGGAACTGCTGGAGCGCGTCGCCCAGGTTGCCGCTTCCGCTCACGCACCGTTCCTTACGGCCGCTTCGCATGAGATGTTCAATCTGGACAGCTTTACCAGCCTGGATGCTCCGCGCGACCTCGCCAAGGTGTTCGACACCACCGAGTACGCCAAGTGGAAGGGCTTCCGCCAGAGTGAAGACTCCCGCTACGTGGGCCTCTGCGTGCCCCGTACCCTGATGCGCCTGCCCTACGGCAAGATGCACAAGCAGATCGAAGCCTTCAACTACGAAGAGCACGTGGATGGCACCGATCACAGCAAGTATCTGTGGGGCAATGCCGCCTATGCTCTCGGCGCGCGCCTCACCAACTCGTTTGCCCGCCACGGCTGGTGCGCGGCGATTCGCGGCGTGGAAGGCGGCGGACTGGTGGAAGGCATGCCGGTTCACACGTTCTACACCGACGAGGGCGACGTGGCGATGAAGTGCCCCACCGAAGTGCCCATCACCGATCGCCGCGAAAAAGAACTCGCCGATCAGGGTTTCATTCCGCTGGTGCACTGCAAGAACACCGACTATGCGGCTTTCTTCAGCGTGCAGTCCGCGCAGAAGCCGAAGCTCTATGACAAGGCCGCGGCCAATGCCAACGCCCGTCTGTCGACACAGCTCCCCTACATCCTGGCCGTATCGCGCTTCGCCCACTACCTGAAGGCAATGATGCGCGACAAGATCGGCAGCTTCATGTCCCGCGGCCAGTGCGAGGACTGGCTCAACCGCTGGATCACGCAGTATGTGGTTCCGGACGACATGGCCGCGGCCGAAACCAAGGCCAAGAAGCCGCTCCGTGAAGCGAAGATCGAAGTGGTTGACGTTCCTGGAAAGCCCGGCGCCTATCGCGCGGTGGCCTACCTCCGTCCGCACTTCCAACTCGACGAACTGACGGTTTCGTTGCGCCTGGTCGCTGACCTGCCGCAATCGGCCCGATAAGTTTGGATCCCGTCGCGCGGCGGTGTAGCGACCCACGGCGCCGCCGCATGACGGGTTCCGGTCTCACTTTGCACGTTCTTAGGTGGAGCGCTTCCGCACTAAGCACTTCCAACACAACAACAGCTCAACTTTTTAGAGGAGAAAACAACTATGGCTGCATTTGATGCATTTCTGGAACTCGACGGGATCAAGGGCGAAACCGAAGATAAGCAACTGCCCGATCACATCGAGCTGATGTCCTACTCGTTCGGCGCTTCCCAAGCGGGCGCGTTCGCGTACGGTGGTGGTGGTGGCGCCGGCAAGTGCCAGTTCCAGGACTTCCACTTCAACAAGCGTTGCGACAAGGCGTCCACGCTTCTGTTCCTGCACTGCGCCACCGGCAAGCACATCAAGAAGGCGACCATGAAGGTCCGCAAGGCTTCCGGCAAGCAGGAGATCTACTTCAAGGCCGAATTCACTGACGTTCTGGTCTCCAGCTACACTGTCAGCGGCCAGGGTTCGGGCGATCCCATTCCCACCGAGTCCATCAGCTTCAACTTCGACAAACTGCAGCTCAGCTACAACCTGCAGAAGAGCGACGGTACGATGGCTGGCTTCGTGGACAAGTTCTGGAGCCTCAAGGCCAACCAGGGCAGCCCTGTCTAAACTTCCGTTGGACAGACTGCCGGACAATCTGTACGAACTGAGCAAAACAATCAATGTCACCCCGGGAACTTTTTCAAGCCGGGAAGTTGAATGAAGCGGTGCAGGCGCTGAGTGCCGAGTTGAGGGACAACCCAACCGACGCGAGGCGCCGCACCTTTCTGTTCGAGCTTCTTTGCTTCTCTGGCGATTTTGACCGCGCTCGAAAGCACCTCGAGTTGCTCGCCAAGGAGAACCAGAACGCCGGAATGGGAGCACTGCTCCTCGAAGGCCTCATGAACTCCGAGCGTACGCGCAATGATGTGTTCGAGAAGAAGGAGTTCCCTCATGCTCCTTCCAGTCCCACACCCATTCGCGGCACGCTAAATGGAACACCCTTTGAAGATTTTCGCGATGCCGATCCCCGCATCGGCGCGCGCATCGAGATTTACTCCGCCGGCGCCTACATCTGGATCCCCCTCCAACACGTCGAGAGGGTGGAGGCTGAAGCGCCCAAGCGCCTTCGCGACCAGTTCTGGGCGCACGTCATCGTCCAGACAGGCCCCGCCTTCCAGCAGGCCGAACTCGGCGAGTGCTACACCCCGGTGTTGTACCCGTTCTCGTTCAAACATCCGGATGAAAATGTTCGCCTCGGCCGCATGACGGTTTGGGAAGATGAGGACGGCCAGGAAATCCCCTACGGCCAGAAGACGTTTCTCGTCGATGGCGAGGAGGTTTCTCTCCTCGAAATCCGTAAGCTCGAATTCGAGATCCCGGCCACCGAACCCGCGGGGGAACAGGCTGCGGCATCCTGACCGCGAAAGCTGTCATAATCGACTTCGAACTTCCACTCGGATACGGCCATGGCACTGCGTGAAGACCTTCTCAAACCGATCTCTGACTCGAATCCGAGTGGACAAAATGCCCGCTACGATCCGAACTACGACAAAGTAGCGGACCTTCGCAAAACGAAAGAAGATCCCCTCGCCGGCACCATCCCCGCCGACTGGAAGACGGTGGTGAAACTGGCGGAGGATCTTCTTACCAAGAAGACCAAGGACGTTCAACTCGGAGTCTGGCTCACCGAAGCCTATATCGTCCTCCGCGGCATCGGCGGTCTCAAGGACGGCCTCATCCTCCTCAAGGACTACATCGAGAATCATTGGGAAACCATCTATCCCGAACTCGAAGACGGCGATGCCGGAATGCGCCTAGCCCCGCTCGATTGGCTGGGTGGCAAGTATCTTGAGTCTCCGTTGAAGAGCGCTCCCCTCACCAGGGGGCCGCACAACTACTACCAGTATCAGGAATCGCAAATCGTCGGCTTCAAGCCTTCCGATGACGACTACGGCCCGGGTGTGGAAGAGCGCCGCGCCAAGTGGGACGAACTCGACAAGGAAGGCAAAGTCACCGGCGAAACGTTTAAGGTCGGTCTCGACAAGACTCCCAAGCAGCAGGTGGTTGATCTCGTCAACGAGCTCAACGACATTCAAACGCTGATCACGGAACTAAGCGGCATCTGCGAGCAGAAGTTCACTGACGAGCCTCCCTCCTTCTCCGGCCTCTCGAACATCATTCAGCAGATTCAGATCGCCGTCGAATCGCTGCTTGACGAGAAGCGCAAAACCGAGCCCGACGAGGGAGAAGAACCGGCCGAAGAAGCTCAGGAAGAGCAGCAGGAATCCTACGACACCTCTTCGAGCGACAGCGGATACTCCACCGACGCCGCCCCGCGTCCCGTCAAGAAGAAGCGCAAAAACCTCAGCGGCATTGAGCCCGCCGACATGGACGAGATCGGGGACCGGCTCTCCGCCATCGCCGATTTCATGCGCGGTACCGACGTCGGCAATCCCGGCTCCTACCTGATGCTGCGCGGCTATCGTTGGGGGGAACTGCGCGCTTCGGGTAGCACCGCTCCCGATCCGGTATTGCTTGATCCGCCGCCCACCGAAGTCCGCACCACGCTGAAGAAGTACATGATGGACGGCTACAACGAAGACGTCGTCCGCGAAGGTGAGCAGGCCATGGCCACAACGGCCGGCCGCGGCTGGCTCGACCTCCAGCGCTACGTCGTCACCGCCCTCGAGAACATGGGCCAGTCCGCCCCTGCCAATGCCATCAAGTCCGAATTGAAAGCGCTCTTGCTCGACATGCCGGACATGCTCGGCATGACTCTCATGGACGACACTCCCGTCGCGAACGCCGAAACGCAGGAGTGGATCAAGCAAAACGTTTTGCCGCCCCCGCCCGAACCGCCTCCCGTCGAGGAGACCTCGCCCCAGCCCGTGGTCGATTACTCCAGCTACTATCAGCAGGAAGAGTCTCAGCCATCCGGCGAGGGTGGAGAACCTCTGCCCCCCGATGCCTTCCAACTGGCGCAGGAAGCCGCCCAAAATGGCAATCCCGCCCAGGCCATTGAGATCCTGACTCGCGAGATGAGCCAGGAACGCAGCGGACGTGCCCGCTTCAACCGCAAGTTGCAGCTCGCTCAGATCTGCCTGTCCCTCGGCCAGACCGCGATCGCCAAGCCGATTCTCGAAGAACTGACCGGCGAGATCGAAAGGCGTAAGCTCGAAGAGTGGGAGACCGGCGACATGGTGGCTCATGCGCTGGCACTGCTCTACCGGTGCATGGACGGGGAGGCGGAGCAGGCTCGCAAGCACGAGATCTACCGCTGGATCTGCCGCCTCGATCCTGTCCAGGCTTTCAATTTCCAGAGGTAATGTGACATGGCCCGCGAAAACGATCAACTCGTCACACTTCCTTTGCTCGACCGCTTGACCGATCTCGACCCGAAGACCCGCTCCGAGCCCGGGATGACCCGCGCCCAGTCGGTCCGCCTGTTGAAGACCGCCCTCCGCCGCGACCTCGAGTGGCTCTTCAACACGCGCGCCAATCACGATCTTCCGCCGCCAACCGAACTGCCCGAGGTCTTCAAGTCGGTGATCAACTACGGACTCCCCGACTTCACGAACCTCAGCTTCAGCACCGTCCGCGACCGCAACAAACTCCTGCGCCAGTTGGAAGTCGCCATCACGATGTTTGAGCCGCGGCTGGTAGGCGTGCAGGTGCGCATCGTCGAGTCCGACATGGAACTCTCCAAATCGGTCCGCTTTCAGATCGACGGTTTCCTGAAGATGGATCCTGCTCCCGAACATGTTTCGTTTGACACCGTTCTTGATATCCCCTCCGGAGACTACCAGGTGAAGGGAGAATCCAGTGCGGGATGATCTCCTTCTCTTCTATGAGCGCGAACTGAACTTCATCCGCCAGATGGGCGCGGAGTACGCCGAACGCTTTCCCAAGATCGCATCGCGCCTGCTGCTGGAAACCGACAAGTGCGACGATCCGCATGTCGAGCGCATCATTGAGGCGTTCGCCTTCATCGCGGCCCGCGTTCACCTCAAGATCGAAGACGAGTTTCCCGAGTTCACCGAGTCGCTGCTCACCATCGTCTACCCGCACTATGTGCGCACCATCCCGTCGATGTCGGTGGTGGAGCTTGTGCTTGATCCTACTCCCGGCCGCGCCACGGTCATGTCGCAGGTTCCGCGCGGAACCACTCTGCTATCGCGCCCCGTGGGCGGCGATCCCTGCAAGTTTCAAACCTGCTACGAGACGAAGTTGTGGCCGGTGGAAGTGACCGAAGCGCAGTATGTTCCGCCCGACCGTCTCAATCCCCCCATTCGTGCCGCGGAGGCTGTCGGCGCGTTCCGCCTTCAACTGCAGTCCTTCAAAGATGTGCCTCTGGACCGCCTCGCCATTGATTCGCTGCGCTTCTATCTGCATGGCGAGAGCAAGGTCATCCATACCATCTACGAACTCATCCTCAACAACTGCACACAGATTCTTGTTCGCGATCCTCTCAACACGCGCCGCAAGCCGACGATTCTCACGCCTCACTCTTTGCGCGCCGTCGGTTTCGCCGAAGACGAGGGCATGCTGCCTTATCCGCGCCGCTCGCTGCTCGCCTACCGTCTGCTGCAGGAATACTTCAGCCTGCCCGAGAAGTTCTTTTTCATCGACATCAACGATCTGCAGAACGCGTGGCATGGGTTCAAGGATCAGGCCGAGCTCATCTTCCTCATCGCGCCTTTCGAGCGCGAAGACCGTAAGCAGGAAATCGAGCTTGGCATGAACGCCAAGACCTTTCGCCTAGGCTGCACTCCCGTCATCAATGTATTCCCGCAGACCTGCGAGCCGATCCTGCTCGACCAGCGCAAGTACGAGTACATGATCACGCCCGACATCCGCCGCACCAACGCCACGGAATTGTACTCCGTGGAAGAAGTGCTGCACATTGATCCGGTGTCGCGCGAGTCGAAATCGTTCGAGCCTTTTTACTCCTACCGCCATGCCTCCTTCCGCGACAAGAAGCAGGCGTTCTGGATGGTCAACCGGCGCGCATCGGCACGCAAGGATGATCAGGGCACGGACTACTATCTTTCGATGGTCGACCTGTCGCAGTCCGTGGTGCACCCCGAGGCCGACACTCTCACCGTGAAAGCGCTGTGCACGAATCGCGACCTTCCCTCGCGCCTTCCTTTCGGAAGTGAAACAGGCGACTTCACGCTCGAGCTTGGCGTACCCGTGCAGAAGATCGTCTGCCTCCGCCGTCCCACCTCGCCCTACCGGCCACCGGTCGGCAAGTCCATGCTGTGGCGCCTGATCTCGCACCTCTCCATCAACTACTTATCGCTCGTCGAAGAGGGCAGGGAAGCGCTGCAGGAAATTCTCCGGCTTTATAACTACACGGATTCCGTCTACGCCGCCAAGCAAATCGACGGCATCGTCGGCATCCGCGCAAGCCGCCAGTTTGCGCGCGTGATCTCCGAGAACGGCATCAGCTTTGCGCGCGGTCTCCGCGCTGAGATCGAATTCGACGAAGAGCAGTTTGTCGGCGGCGGTGTTTTTCTTTTTGCCAGTGTCCTTGAATACTTCCTTGGCTTGTACGCGACGCTGAATAGCTTCAGCCAGTTGTCCGCGCGCACCAGGCAGAGAAAGGGGGTACTGCGCGAATGGCTTCCGAGAGCCGGCCAACGAATACTGATGTAGTTCTCTCCAACGTTCGCTACGCCATCAAGACCGAGCCGTGGGGGTTCTCCTTCTTTCAGGTCATGCGCCTGTTGCAACGGATGATGGGCCAGCGCGAGTTGGTGGGCCGCTTCAATCCGCCCAGCCGCGAGATCGCCCGTTTCCGTGCCCACGCTTCCGTCGCGTTTCCGGCCAGCCAGATTCAGGAGTTGATCTGGGAGGACGACACGAACGCCATTTCGATCAAGGTGAACTTCATGGGCCTTTTCGGCCCTCTCGGCGCGCTGCCACTCTACTATACCGAGTACATCGTGCAGCGCATCCGGGCCAAGGATCAAGGTGTCGCTGCGTTTCTCGACATGTTCAACCATCGCATGATCGCGCTGTTCTATCGTGCCTGGGAGAAGTATCGCTTCTATGTTCCTTATGAACGTGGCGAGCGCGATCGCATGTCGCAATACCTGATGGATCTCATCGGCATCGGCACGAAGGGCCTCTCCGGACGGCTCGGGATGAAGGATGAATCTCTGCTGTTCTACGCGGGCCTTCTGTCGCTGCTTCCCAGGTCGGCGCAAGCGCTGCAGCAGTTGCTGAGTGACTACTTCGATGTTCCCGTGCATGTGGAACAGTTTCATGGCGCCTGGTTTCCGCTCGAACGCAACTCGCAATGCAAATTCAATCGCGGCGACAGCTACTCGGAGCAACTCGGCGTCGGTGTGATCGTCGGCGACGAAGTGTACGATCCGCAGTCCGGCGTGCGCGTCCGAGTCGGCCCCTTGACTCTCGCGCAGTATCTTGATTTCCTGCCCAATGGCTCGGGATACCGGCCGCTCAAGGCGTTGACCAAATTCTTCTCCAGCGGCGAACTCGCTTTCGAAGCGCAGTTGGTGCTTCGCCGTGATGAAGTGCCGTCTTGCGAGTTGGGCGCTGGCGGTGAAACAGGGCCGCAGTTAGGATGGATTACCTGGGTTCGGAACGCTCCGCTGGCGCGCGACCCGGACGAGACAGTGTTGGCGATTTAGTAAAGAGAACGCAGCAAACAACAAGAAAGGCAGCGAATGCCTCGCATCGGAAAGGAAGACTAATGGGCGTCAATCTCAAATCACTCATCGGAAAGCTAAACGACGTAACGCGTAATTCACTGGAGGGCGCGGCGGGGCTTTGCCTCTCGCGCACGCATTACGATATCGAGATCGAGCACTACTTGCTCAAGTTACTCGACTATCAGGACTCGGATGTGTCGAAGATCCTCCATCAATACGGCGTGGACCCGTCGCGTCTGACTTCGGAACTCTCGCGCAGTCTCGACAAACTCAAGACCGGCAACGCCCGTACTCCCGCCATCAGTCCCACCATCCTCCGGATGATGACCGAAGCCTGGACCCTCGGCTCCATCGACTACGGCGCGCACCACGTGCGCAGCGGCTTCACGCTCCTTGCCCTTCTCACCAACGAAGAACTCTCGCGCATGGCCCGCGACTTCAGCAAGGAACTGCAGAAGATCCCCGTTGAGGCGCTGAAGAAAGACATCATGGCGATCGTCTCCGGCTCGCAGGAGGACACCATCGTCGCCGCCGCCGGCGAAACGCAGGAAGGCAAGCCCCGGCCCGGCACCGGCAAGACGCCCAATCTCGACCAGTACACGGTCAACCTCACCGAGAACGCCAAGAAGGGCAAGATGGATCCCGTGCTCGGCCGCGACAAGGAGATCCGCCAGGTCATCGACATCCTCATGCGGCGCCGCCAGAATAACCCGATTCTCACCGGTGAAGCCGGCGTCGGCAAGACGGCCGTCGTGGAAGGGTTCGCGCAGCGCATCGTCCAGGGCGATGTTCCCCCGCCATTGCGGAACGTGGAACTGCGCACTCTCGATCTCGCACTGCTCCAGGCTGGCGCGGGCGTGAAAGGTGAGTTCGAAAACCGCCTCAAGAATCTCGTCGAGGAAGTGAAGTCTTCGCCAACGCCCATCATCCTCTTCATCGATGAAGCGCATCAGATGATCGGCGCCGGGGGACAGGCCGGCCAGCAGGACGCCGCCAACATCCTGAAGCCTGCTCTGGCCCGTGGCGAACTGCGCACCATCGCCGCCACTACATGGTCCGAGTACAAGAAGTTCTTTGAAAAGGACGCCGCGCTCGCACGCCGCTTCCAGGTGGTGAAGGTGGAAGAACCCGAAGAGCCGGTGTGCCGCACCATGCTCCGCGGGATTGTCAACAACCTCGAAAAGCACCACAAAGTGCGGATTCTGGATGAAGGCGTCAATGCCGCTGTCCGGCTCTCGCATCGCTACATCGCAGGCCGCCAGTTGCCCGACAAGGCAGTGAGCGTGCTCGATACCGCGTGCGCCCGCGTCGCGCTCGGCCAGAATGCGATCCCTGCCCAGCTCGAAGCGCTGCACCGTCTGATCGACGATCTCACCGTGCAGGATCGTGTGCTGCGCCGCGAAGAGAACGTCGGCGCTGACCACTCCGAGCGGCTCGCCGAGATCGCCGGGCAGAAAGCCACTGCCGAGGAGCAGCTCAAGGTGCTGGATGAGCGCTTCACCAAGGAGAAGGATCTCGTCGGCAAGATTCGCGATCTTCGCATACGCCTTGAGGATCCGAACGCGCCGCTGCCCGAGGGCGCGCAGCCCGCGACGCCCGATGAGCTTCGCGAACAACTGAAGGGCATCGAAGCCGAACTCTCCGCGCTCCAGGGCGAATCGCCGTTGATGCGCGTGGCTGTCGATACGCACGTGGTTGGCGAGATCATCTCGTCCTGGACGGGCATCCCTGTCGGCAACATGATGCGCGATGAAGTGCAGACCATTCTCGAACTCGAGAAGCACCTCGGCGCACGCGTCATTGGCCAGGATCACGCGCTGCACGCCATCAGCCAGCGCATCCGCACTTCGCGCGCCCGCCTCGAAGATCCTAAAAAGCCGATCGGCACCTTCCTGCTTGTGGGACCCAGCGGCGTCGGCAAAACCGAGACCGCCCTCACGCTCGCGGCCATGCTCTATGGCGGCGAGCACAACATGGTCACCATCAACATGTCGGAGTTCCAGGAAGCCCATACCGTGTCCACGCTGAAGGGTTCGCCTCCCGGATACGTCGGCTACGGCGAAGGTGGCGTGCTCACCGAAGCGGTCCGCCGCCGGCCCTATTCAGTGGTGCTGCTCGATGAGGTGGAGAAGGCGCATCCCGACGTGCTTGAGCTCTTCTTCCAGGTGTTCGACAAGGGCATGATGGAAGATGGAGAGGGCCGCGAGATCGACTTCAAGAACACCATCATCATCCTGACTTCGAACGCGGCCACCGACACGCTCATGAAGCTGGTTGCCGATCCCGAGACCGCCCCTTCGCCCGAAGGCATCATCAAGGCGATGAAGCCCGAACTCGACAAGGTGTTCAAACCGGCGTTCCTCGGCCGCCTCGTGATCATCCCCTTCTATCCGGTTCGCGATGAGGCTCTGAAGAGCATCATCCGCCTCAAGCTCGGCAAGATTCAGAAGCGGATGAACGAGAATCACAAGATCCAGCTCACCTACGGGCCCGAGCTGGTGGACGAAGTCGCTTCGCGCTGCACCGAAGTGGAAAGCGGTGCCCGCAATGTCGACAACATTTTGACCAACACGCTGCTGCCCGATGTCTCGCGCCAGATCCTTGGCATGATGGCCGAGGGCGGCAAGCTCAATGCGATCCATGTGTCCGTTGGACAGGATGGCAAGTTCGCTTATTCCTAAAACATGAGGCGCTCCGTAACTCCCTTGAGGCTCACCGGCCTCAAGGGGGGCGGAAGCGCTGAAACAAAATTGAGGACGGAGGAGGTCCGCTTATGGCTGGAGGAGCTAACACACTCACGCAGGATAATCGCCCGATCAAGGTGAAGACACCGTTGGGCAAAGACGTGCTTTTGCTCGAACGCTTTGATGGCAAGGAGTCCATCTCGCAACCCTTCGAGTTTCACTTGCACATGGTCGCTCTGAGCAAGTCGCTTGACATCGAGTCGCTGATTCGCAAGCCTGTCACGCTGTACTATCAGTTGCCCGATGACAAGATGAAGTACCGCTACATCAACGGGCTTTGCCGGGGAGCCCGCCAGCTCGAACTGGACATGGGACTCACCACCTATCAGCTCGAGATGGTCCCGTGGCTCTGGTTTCTCACCCAGCGCACCAATTGCCGCCACTTTCAGAAGAAGACAACCCCTGAGATCCTCGAACTCGTGTTCAAGGAACACCCGGAAGCCAAGTTCAAGCTCGGACTTACAAAGAGCTACAAGAAGCGCGATTTCTGCGTTCAGTACCGCGAGACCGACTTCAACTTCGTGAGCCGCATGATGGAAGAGGAAGGTATCTACTATTACTGGGAACATACCGAAGATACTCACACCATGGTGCTCACCGACAGTAAGGCAAGCATCAAGGTGATGCCCCACCAGAACAAGATCAAGTTCGCCTACCAGGCGTTTCCGGAACATCCCGAGGACTTCATCAACACGGTCGATTTTGAGCGTAACTACAGGGCAGGGAAACTGTATCTGAAGGAGTACGACTTCACGCTTCAGGAGTCCTCCCGCCACCCCTTCGAGCAGACCTCGGGTAAGTATGCCCAGTCCGAGAAATACGACTACCCCGGCTACAACTGGAACGGCCCGGGCATGAATAAGTACGTCCGTGACTGGCTCGAAATGGAGGAGTGGCCGCAGAAGCTGATCCGCGGCGTCGGCACCGTGCGTGCCTTCTCGCCCGGTTATAAGTTCAGCCTGTCCGAGCACTTCAACTCGGGAGTGAACATCGACTGGCTTCTGCTTACCGTGTATCATCGCGCCGAAGGCAATAACTACCGCTCCGAGCTCGAAGAACCATTCCGCTACACCAATAGCTATGAGGCGATTCCTTCTACCATCGAGTACCGCCCTCCGCGCATGGCCATCAAGCCAACCATCAAGGGCACACAGTCGGCGATTGTGGTCGGTCCTCCCGGCGAACATATCTATCCCGATAAGTACGGCCGCGTGAAAGTCCAGTTCCCGTGGGACCGCGAGGGTAAGTTCGACGACAAAAGCTCCTGCTGGATTCGTGTTTCGCAATCCTGGGCGGGCGGCAGTTGGGGCTGGATGACGATTCCTCGTGTCGGACAGGAAGTGCTGGTGAGCTTCCAGGAAGGTGATCCGGACAGGCCCATCATCACCGGGCGCGTGTACAACGAGGTGACCAAGGTGCCCTATAAACTGCCGGACTGCAAGACCGCCAGCACCTGGATGTCTTCGAATGAGTACAAGGCGAAGTCGGGATTCCATGAAATCCGCATGGATGACAACAAGGGCAAAGAGCAACTCTTCGTGCATTGCGAGAAGGACCGTGATGACCGGACGAAGAACATCATGCGGGAATGGGTCGGCGCTGACCGCCACCTCATCGTCGGCGGCAATCAGATCGAGAAGATCGGCGCGGACAAGGAACTCAAGATCGGCGCCAACCAGAAGGAAAAGATCGGCACGAAGTACTCACTCCAGGTTGGTACCGATTATCACATCAAGGTCGGCATGAACTACGCGTTGCAGGCCGGCATGGAGGTGCACATCAAAGCGGGAATGAAGGTGATTATCGAAGCCGGGATGCAGGCCACCATGAAGGGGCCGGGCGGCTTTGTGAACATCGACCCGAGCGGAGTCCAGATCCAGGGCACCATGGTGCTGATCAACAGTGGCGGCATGGCCGGTTCGGGATCCGGCTCCAGTCCCGACGATCCGAAGGACGCGGCCGAGGCCGATCCCAATCGCGACAACTTCGGCGGTCTGCAGCGCAACTGACGCCAGTTCGACTCGACGCCGCACGAGGGTCCACGGCACCATGCCCCGGACCCTCGCGCGGCGCGCACAGATACACGACGAGACTACTTACCAGCAGTCTTGGCTGCTCGCCGTGGCGTCAGACTTCAGTCTGCCGCGCCGAGACTGACTCGTCTCGGTGCAGGGCGATGTGAACGAAAGTGCGCGATCGTCGAGATACTACGAGCCTCACGAGCGCCCTTCGGCCGCCGTGGGCACCGGCGATTCGCAGGCCCCGGAGCCCGTGCCCCGTATGACACATCTGGCACCGATTCCAGTTTCTTCCTCTCCAAGGAGTTACCATAAGCCGCGGTCCGACCCCTCGGGATACCCGCCCGCCCCAACCGCCACCACTCGGCACAGCTTCGGTCAAGTTGCTCGTGAGCGTGGAGGATTATACTGGTTTGGAGATTGGAGTACCTTATGAAGCCGGTTTGCACGAGCATACTCCTTATCGGCATCGCAGCCGGCCATTGCATGCTGATGGCTCAAACAGAAGCGAACCGCCCAATCCAGGCCAAGTTCCGCCACGCCGTGTATCGTATCGATGAATCGGGCGCTCAGGTCTTGACTCAGGAAGAACGCGGCACGTTCCTCCGGGCCTCGAATGGCTCGGTCCGATCCAGCTTGCACCCGGTCGTCAACGGTGTCGAACAACCGCAGGCAGCGAGAGAGCTGCTTACCGATGGCGTAACCGGAAATGTCTACAACTTACTACCTTCAAGACGCGAAGCCCAACTGATGAGGCGCGTTCGAACACCAATTACACCTGTGGCGCCTGAGCCCCGATCATTTTCCGGAGAAGAGATCGTAAATGGGGTGCTATGTAAGAAGCGCCCGGTCAAGTGTCTCGACTCCGTTCTGGGAACTGAGGAAGACTGCGGCTCCGGCTGGTACTCTCCGGAGTACCAGTTACACATCAGGATCGAAACCTACCAGGTTCTGAAGGATGGTGCACGGTCGCTCGACGTGCACGAAATGACGGATATCGAGGTGCGCGAACCGGCCCCGGATGTCTTCCGGCTGCCAGGTGATTTCCGAGTAACTCCGTCGAGGTAGGGGCCTGGTACAGCACTCACTTCAACTCCGCGATGGTCGCGCCGGTTCCCCCTTCACCCTGCGAGGCTGCATAGAACTTCGCGACGTGCGGGTGCTTGCCGAGCAGATCGCTCACAGCTTTCTTCAGCACTCCCATCCCATGACCGTGCACGATCCGTACACGGTCAATCGAGGCCATCATCGCCTGATCGAGAAAGCGGTCCACTTCCTCGATCGCTTCCTCGGCCCGCTTCCCAATCAGGTTCAACTCGCGATAGGACACATCCCACTTCGGTCCTTCGGAGTGAAAGGTCACATTGGCCGGAAGCTTGGCCTGTCCACCACCCTCGGGCAGCACTTCCAGTACGTCATCCACGGAGACCTGCATCTTCACGAAGCCTGCCTCCACTTCCAGCCGGTCGTGACTGAGCCGCCGCTTCACACGCGCCGGTTCCCGCACGTTCTTCAGCTTCACCCGGCTGCCCTCTTCAATCCGAAGGGAGACCGGCTTCTGCTGCTCTCCGCCACCTTTTGACTCCGCTACCGCGGTCTGGAATTCTTCGCGCAGTTCGCGCATGGTCTTCGCGACTTTGCGCTCCGCGGCCTCCACTGCCTTGCGCTGCGCCGTGGTGTGCTGGAT
>JAEUQE010000184.1 GCA_016789785.1 Bryobacterales bacterium | reverse complement strand
AAGCACGGCCTCTCCGGCGCGAAGTTCTTCTGCCCGGAACATCTCCGTCCCCTCCTCGCCGAGATCGAACAGGAATACCGGCAGTCCATCCGTCCGGTCGGCTTCCTCGAAGAAGACGCACTCATCCAACTTCGCAACGCCCGATTCAACATGGAACGCGCGCAGATCCTCATGGAAGAACTCGGACGCGAAGCCGACTCCCGTGGCGTCGACCCGCTCGCTGACCCGGCCACCCGCAAGGACTACCTTCTCTATCAGCGCTACTTCAATCAGAACCGCTCAGCCATGCAATCGGCCCTGCGCGAACTCCGCAAACTCCAGTCCGAGCGCGTCCTTCGCGAACAGCACAATGCCCATGAACGTTTTCCGGGACTTGCCGACCTCGGCCCCACCATGCGCCTCTATCACCAGCACATGCGCGACAAGCAGCGCATCGAGCAACTCAAGGCAAAACAGGCACTTCACACAATGATGGAAGGTCCGCTGCCCGGCGAACCCGGCTACCGCGCCGATCTCGACCCCGCGAACCAAACAAACCCACGCCACACCCGCGCCGCGTGAAAACCGGCAAACTCGGCACACAAAGTCACAGGAAAAAGGAAAGCAACAACGAAGAATCTTCCACAAACTCCAATCAAACCCTGGCGAACTCCCTGGGGTCTTCAGGACAACTGCCAGCAGTGTGTCCGGTCGAGTTCCAGGAGTCGCAACAGCGTTACGACTTCCTGAACACGCAGCGGCAGGATCTGCTCGATTCGATCCGTGACACGGAGAAGGCGATTCAGGAGATCGATGTCGAGACGCGGAAGCGGTTCAGCGATGCCGATGGACTGACCGCCGGTGAGATGTGGCACTGTTGCCCGGCGCGCGGCGGCCGGCAGGTGGAGTCGCTTGGAATGCCGAGCGGGTTGTGCCCGGCCCTGCGCGAGCGATGAACGGACCGCGCGGAGGGATTTGGGTTTAGTAGCTCGCGCCGCCGCCGGCCGGCTTACTCCTGCGGCCGGGCGCGCGAACGCGGCCAGGAATCCGCCGCGAGGTGCTGACGTGCCCGGCCGTCAAAACCGGTCAAAGCAATGCCGTGTCAAGCCGCTGCTCGGGCTCCTCTTCCCGAGGCGCCGCCGTGCCCGCTCCGCCATCCTGCACATAGGCCAGCAGCAATTCCGGAGAGCCTTCAAAGAGGTTCGTCATCAGATCGCTCACTGCCCGCCGGCGCATTGTGTCGCGGTCCAGCAGCGGCTTGTAGATGAAGCTCCGGCCCGCCTTCCTACGGGACAAGCCGCCCTTCTTCGTCAGCCGGTCCAGCAGCGTCATGACGGTGGTGTAAGCCAGGCGGTGCCGCGGCGCGAGCGCCTCCTGCACGGCGCGAACGTTGCCTTCCCCAAGGGTCCACAGCGCCTTGAGGCACTGAAGTTCCATGGGTGGCGGAATGTCTCTCGCAGGGCGGGCCGCACGCATACCAAGCTCCGTTTCAGTCCTTCCGGTTAGTGTCCTTCCCTCCGAGTGCCTTTTGCAACTGCTGGGCGAAAGGCGACACCGAAGGCTGCCGGTAGGGATGAGGCTTGGGTGGCGGGGGAGTTGCCGCTGCCGCCGTCTGGGGCGACGTGTGGACCGTGTTGGCGGCGATGGCCCCGCTGTTGGTTCCGGCGGCAGGCTGCACTCCGCGTGACGCGCCGGGCGTACCGGCATCCGGAGATGCCGGAGTGTCGGACGGGGACGGGACGACGTCTTGCAGATAGCGGTCCTTCTTGAAGATCTGCCGTTCGAGCGCCGGATTGAAGCTCGTAAGGAAGCCATCGATCCCGCGATCCTTTTCGAGCGAGCCGCGCATGGCCTCCATCTTCGAGTCGAGATTGTCGATGTGATGCAGGAGCAGCGCTTCGGGAAATGCGGGCAGCTTCGGCGAGCCGAACTCGAGATGGCCATGATGGCTGAGGATCATATGTTCAATCAGCACGCGCAGCTTCGGTGGAAACGATCCCAAGGCGCGGATCTTTTCATCCAGCATGCGGATGCCGATGGTGAGGTGCCCGAGCAAATGCCCGTCGATCGAATAGCCGAAGCTACGGTCGTAGGTGAGCTCGTAGATCTTGCCGATGTCGTGCAGCAGCACACCAGTCAGCAGCAGATCACAATCGACGCCATAGTGCGGGCCGAGGTGCCGCGCGACATTGGCCATCGAGCAGATGTGTTCCAGCAGCCCGCCGAGATGGGCATGGTGCATCGACTTCGCGGCCGGCGCGACGCGCAGCATCTTACCGATCTGAGGATCATCGAGAAATGCGAGGCACAGCGCGCGCAGGTCGGAATTGCAGAATGACTCCGCCATGCTTCGCAACTCGCTCATCATCTCTTCCACATCCCGCCGTGTGGCGGGGAAGAAATCCGCCAGCTCAATGGTGTTCTCTTCCACTCGTTGGAGCTTCTGAATCGTGAGCTGCTGGCGGTTCTGGTGGATCTGCACCAGACCGCGCACTCGCACGAAATCGTCACGGCTGAACGTGTCCATGACTTCTTCGGCGTTGTCCCACATCTTGGCATCCAACTCGCCGGTGCGGTCACCGAGGATGAGGGATAGATAGGGCTCTCCGGTTTTCTTTTGACGGATGTCTTTCTGCTGAACGAGGAAGGTGGCCGTGACAACCTGTGACGGCTGCAGTTCCGCGACGTATGGCGATTTCATGGGTGAGGCTGATTGCGGGACGGCCCCGCGATATCCTCTCATTGTGTCAAACTTAGCGCGCGGGCGGGGATTCGCCGCGCGCCACGAAGATTCGCTCGCGCCTACATCTTGGCGGTTTTCGAGGAACTGGACGCGCTGGACTTGGTGCCGGGAATCGGGACCATCCACAGAAGGCGCTTGCGGCGAGGCTGCGCGGCGACCTCTTCCTTGGTGATGGTTTCGGGCTTCAACTGGGCCGGATCCTTCCAGGTAGTGTCCTTGCCGGGGGCGGCGCCAGTGTCCGACCAGCCTGGCTTGATCTCCAGGAAGGAGGATTCGCGCAGCGAAGTGAGATACTCGCGAATCTTTGGCTGGAATTTCGGCATGTAGAGCCGGTTCTGAATCTCGCCTTCCACTTCTTCAAACGGCGCCTGGCCGGCCTTGTGCTGCTCATCCACTTTCAGAATGAGGAAGCCATTGGGCAGCTTGATGGGGTCGGTGACGTGGTTGCGCTCCTTGTCCCACACGAGGCTTTCAATCTGCGGGCTCAACTGTCCGCGCTTGTAGCCATCAATGAAGCCGCCATCCTGGGCCGACTTTGAATCCGAATTGTCGCGTGCCAGTTCGGGAAAGCGTTCGCCCTTGCGGGTGCGGGCGACGAGATCGTTGGCCTTCTTCTCAATCAACGCGACGGTCTGGGGATCCTTGCCTTCCGTGCTGAGCAGAATCTCGCGCAGATAGATCTTCTCTTCGCGGACGAACTCGGCCTTGTGCTCTTCGTAGTATTTCTGGATCTCGGCCCGAGGGATGTTGATCTGGCCGCCCACTTCCTGACGGATCACGCGCTCGGTGAGCATGCTGTTGCGCATGTCGTTCTTGTAGTCTTCAAACGTCATGCCCGTCTGCTCGCGCACGACGCGCTGGAACTTGTCGGCATCGGGTTCGTTGAGCTGCTTCTGGATCTCGGCCATGCGGCGGCTGATTTCGGAGTCCACATTGATGCTCAGTTCCTTGGCTTTGTTCACCAGCAGAAGCTGATCAATCCGGTCGCGCAGCAACGAGGCTTCGCGATCCTTCATTGCCTGCTGGAGTTTGACGCCGGTGAGCCCTTGCTGGCGCATGTCCGCTTCGAGGGCTTTGCGGCTGCGGTCGATCTCGGTGCGAGTGACGATGTCGCCATTCACCTTGGCGACGATCTCCTCAATGACGACAATATCCGCCGCGGGCAGCGTGCACACGCAAAGCGTAGCCGGAATCAGGAACTTAAGGCTCATAGTCTCTCTACACTCCTATTATCCACGGGATTGGTCTCAGTTTCACCCCCAGGTATACGAGGTCGGCCATTTGCCCTATTGTTTGTCGAAGTGCGCGACCGTGGTGAACGGCTCACCGTTCGGATTGGACCACACTGTGGTGGTGATCATGACAGTGCCGTTCTCCTTGAACTCCGATTTGTGCGACACAAGGGCCGAACCCGCGCGCCGGTACTCCACTTCCAGCACGCCATTGGCCGCTTTCGCCATGGCGGTCTCGTAGGCGGGATGGTTTTCCACTTTGTACTCCTTGCCGTCGGCCGCACCAGTGAACGAGTAGGAGTACGGAGTGCCGTCCTGCAGTTTGCCCGCGGATGTGAAGTGGAAGCCTTTTTCCCGCGCTTCGTAGGTGAGGATGACGTCGCGCGGCGGCGGGCCTGGAAACTTCGACTTCGAAAGGTCCATCTTCCAGACGCCGATCCAGGGGTCGGCGCCGAACAGCGATGCCGCCGTGAGAAGGAGTGTCAGCAGAAGGTTACGTCGCATCTTTTCAAGGTGCCGGGTTCCGTGGGGTCCGGCAAGCCTGCATCCCGTTACACTTCAGTATGCAACGGGCGGGACTGCTTCGGTGGATGCTGCTGGCGGGTGTGTTAGCGGTTGGAGAAAAGGTCTCGCCATGACGCGTCGAGCGGTGTCCAACGGTCGCGCTTCTGGCCGATTTCGTGAACGAAGAGCAGACCGTGTCCTTTGGGACAAACGAACTCAGTGGCGGGGCGGTCGATCACCATGCTGCTCCAGGAGCCGAAGGACACCGGCATGCCGACGCGCGAAAGGCATTGCGGGCAGCGCCGAAGATGATCCCAGACCGTGAACATCACGGCGACGGCAATGGCAAGCAGAAAGAGCCATTGATGGAAGAGAACCACGGCGAGAAACTCGCGTTGGACCCAATTGTCGAGCGCGTAGCCGAGCAGGCCCATCGTCGCGAGGATGAGTCCGAGCCGTGCGGCAAGGCTTGTGTAGAACAGCATTCCGCGGCGGCGCTTGGAGGCGAGAACCGCGAAGGATGCGATGGTTGCGATGACGAAGATGCCGAGGGTCCACCAGGCGTGTTCGAGGCGGCGGTCGCGCGCGAGAGGCGAGATGCGAAAGGCGTCCCGTCCCCAGTGCGGCTCGATCTCGGCGGAGAGCTTGCGAAGTGCGGCTTGTGCTTGCTGGTGCGAGACACCCTTACGGAGGCGAACCACGGTGCCGGCCGTGCGAGGCAGCGGCGGCGGGCCGGCGACGTAGCAGATAGCTCGCGAAACAAAGAAGAAGTCCGGCGAGAGGATGCCGGTGATGCGGAAGTAGCCACCGGGAAGCGTGACACGGCTGCCGAGGATCGCAGGGTCGCCATCGAAAATGCGCTTCCAGCAGGAGTAAGTGAGCATCGCATCGTGGGATGACTCGGGAATCGCGCCGCTGAGTAAGCGCGAACCCGTCATGGGTAGCAGATTCGGCGAGGCCCGCAGCCCGGCGGGCGTGCCGTAAAGTACCTGGTAAGTGGCGATTTCCTCGAATTCCGGTAACTGGCGGGCGCGCTCCACTAACTTAGCCGTAACTACGGACTGGACTGCGCCCAGATAGCGGCCGCCGCGCTGGAAGCGCACCAGCCTGTCCGCATCGGGGTAAGGCAGGGAGGGCTTGGAGTAGAGGCTCCAGGAGTAACCGGCCG
The DNA here is from genome assembly GCA_016789785.1 of Bryobacterales bacterium. Next base: position 13,478 of record JAEUQE010000184.1, on the reverse strand, counting down.
CGAGGATGAGCGCCAGCGCGAGTAACTCGGGGACGAACGGGATCGCCAAGAAAGACAGCAGCGGATGGTAGGGGTGGCGTTGCCGGTGCCAGACGATGTCGCGCCGGAGCGAGCCGATGGCTTTCGGTCCCCGGGCCGCGAGTTCGTTCGCCCATTCGTTGCGCCATTGGCGGCGCTGCGAGGGCGCGATGGCAAGGCTCGCCAGGAAGACCGCCGGCGGAACCCATCCTCGCTTGATGCCGCGCATTTGCCCCATTGTCGCGCAGCGGGCGGCTCCGGTGGGTGCGGGCCGGGATCAACGCTGCTACCGTTGATCCGCCGTATGCGAGAACCGCACGTACGTCGCTACGGTAACGCAGACTTCAGTCTGCCGCCTCGACACTCTTGTCGAGGCCCGTGCCCGGGGACGGCGAAGCGCCCCTGGTTCGATCATGGGCGCTCGATCACCGTGCATCTTCGTTCACCTCGCCCTGCACCGAGACGATTCTCGGCGCGCAGGCTGAAGCCCTGCGCTACCGTGAGGTGCGCGGCGCCACGATGCAGAAGTGAACAGTCGCGCACCTGGCCGAGCGATACGTGGTACACGTCCAGTCCGCCGATCGCGGGCTAAGCAGAGCGGCTGCGTTAGCTCTAAGTTAGCGACCGGCAAAGAGCGGGGCGTAGCGCGAATCGATCTGATAGTGCGTCACGCCCAGCGCCCGCAGCGCAGCGACATCCTCCTTCGGCCCTTCCCACTCGTCGCGTTTCGCCATCGTGTAGCGGAACGTATTGATGGCTGCGACGGGGGTGACATTGCACTTGCGTGCAAGTTCGAAGGACTCGGCGCGCAGTTCGGAGCCAAGTTCGAAAAGGAAGTAGCGCTCGGAGACCGGCTCGCCAGCCTGCACGGCGGCGGTAAGTGACTTACGGTTTACCGAGACCATCACCTTGCCCTCAAAGTAGGCGCGAACAGCGGGACCACCGAGCGACCAGATGGGCTCCGGCACCCGATTCTGCTCCATGTAGCGCAGCAATCGCTGATAGAAGGAAGGTTGCCATTGCGCCTTGAGATCGAGCATCAGCCGCAACTTACCGCCGCACAAGGCACACGCCTGTTCGAAGTGCAGGGGCGGTCTGCCGCCGGGATTGGAGCGTAACCGGCGTAACTCGGACCATGTAAGTTCCTCCACCCGGCGCGAATCGGCGAAGTACTTGGCGAGCGTCGGGTCATGGTAAAGGACGGGCTCGCCGTCGCGGGTACTGCGGACATCGATCTCCACCATCCAATAGCCCTCGGCGATCGCTGTCTCCACGGCGGCGGCGCTGTTCTCCGGACGGGTGGCATCCACCACACCGCCTCGATGCGCGATCAACCGCAGGCCGGGCGCGGGCCTGGCGGAACCCGGCACGGCCAGCAGGGATGCTCCAAACTCACGCCGGGAAAGCCGTGGCATTGCCTGTCAGCTCCGGTTGGCACTGGCGGCGATCCGCCGGAGGGTCTTCAATTCCTCTCTCGCTCCGAATTCGAAGTAGAGCTTGCGGTAGATGGAATAGAGTTCCTGATAAGTCGCGGCGCTCGCTGGGTCGGGCGAAACCGTGCGGAATGGCGGGCAAAGACGGTCCTGGGCCTCCTCCACCGTGCGAAACACACCAGCGGCAAGAAACGCAAAAATCGCCGAGCCAAGGGAAGTTACTTCGGCTTCCGGCACGAGGACCGGCACTCCGAAAACATTCGCGTAAACGCGATTCAAAACTTCATTCTTCTGCGGGATTCCTCCACCGTTGATCACGCGGCTCACCGGCACGCCGAATTCGGCCATGCGCTCCAGGATGATGCGCTTGTGAAAGGCCGTGCCTTCGATGGCCGCGAATAACTCGTCTTGAGCGGTGTGAGTGAGCCGCCAGCCAAGTGTCATTCCACTGAGTTCCGGATTGACGAGCACGGTGCGATCCCCGTTGTCCCAGGAGAACCGGAGTAAGCCGGTTTGTCCCGCGGAGTAAGTGTCGAGACCCCGGGATAACTCGGCGACCGTCGAGCCTGAGCGTTTTGCAATCGCGTCGAAGATGTCTCCCGTGGCGGAAAGCCCGGCCTCAATGCCGCTCTTGCCGGGGTGTATCGACCCATTGACCACGCCGCAGACGCCAGGCACTAACTTCGCATCGTCACTGATAGCCATCATGCAGGTGGACGTGCCTACGACATTGACCACATCGCCCAGCCGGCAACCCGCGCCGATCGCGTCCCAGTGTGCGTCGAACGCGCCGGTGGGGACGGGGATGCCGGCCTGGAGGCCGAGTCTCGCCGCCCACTCCGCGGAGAGGTGGCCCGCAAGCGCATCGGAACGCTGATAGCGGCCGCTGATCTTTTCGCGTACGCCGGCGAACAGAGGGTCCACAGCAGCGAGGAAGTCCTCGGGCGGGAGGCCGCCGAGATCCGCGTTCCACATCCACTTATGGCCCATGGCGCAGACCGAGCGGGGGAGATCGCCGAGGCTGGTGACGCCGCACAGGACGGCCGCCACCATGTCGCAATGTTCGAGCGCGGTCGCCATCCGGTCCCGTTTGGCTGGATTACTACGAATCCAGTGTAAAAGTTTCGAAAAGCCCCATTCCGAAGAGTAAGTGCCACCACACCAGTCAATCGCCGGGAGTTTCAGCTCGTGAGCTTTGGCGGTGATTTCGGCGGCCTCCCGCCATGCGCGATGGTCGCACCAGAGGTAGTAATCGTCGAGCGGTTGTAAGTTCTCGTCGACGGGGACGATGCTTGATCCGGTGGTATCGAGCGCGATGGCGAGCACGTCACTGCCGTTGACCTTGGAGTCCGCAAGGGCGGCTGCCATTGCCTCGACGAGGGCGCGCATGTGATCTTCATGGCTCTGCGTGGCGTGGTCGGGATCCTCACGCTTACGCTGCAGCGGATAGGAAGCCGTGCCGGAGCCGAGCCTGCCCCTTTCATGATCGAAGATCGAGACGCGGACACTGAGTGTGCCGAAGTCGACGCCAGCTACGATCGCCATCAGTGGATTCCTCCTGTTGTCCGGGCGCGCCGCCGCGAAAAGAACGGATCTGTGCAGCGGGGAGCCTTCGGAAGCGTGGACCGCTATTATCTCAGATGCGCAAGTGGGTTGGGAGTGTGGATGGAGGATGCGGCATCTATAGAGAGAAGTCGGCGACTAGCGGGACGTGATCGGATGCGACGAGGGCCAGCCGGCTGTGATGAAAGAAGGCGTCGCGGGCGCGGAGAGTATGTTCGTAGTAAATGTAATCGAGGTGCAGCAGCGGCAGGAGCGCGGGATAGGTGCGGCGGCGGAAGAACGGGATCTCAAGGTCGATGCGGCGCAGTTCCCCCGTGAGGCGGCGCGTGACCAGACCGCGGGTCCACTCATTCAGGTCGCCGAGGAGGATGCGGTCTCCACGCAGGTCGGGGGAGTGAAGGATGCGCTCTTCAAATAGGGCACCGGCCTGATGGCGGCGTTCAAAGTAGCTGGTTCCTAAGTGCACATTGAAGAAATGAAGCAGGCGGCCGTCAATTTGTAAGTCCGCACGGAGGACGCTTCGTTCCTCGCGGCCGGAGTGGGTAATGTCCAGGTTCTGCCAGAGCCGCACGGGAGTTGGTGTGAGCAGCACGTTGCCGTAGACGCCGCCCCGCAGCCGCCGGGCCTGCGCTTGCACCTGCACCATTCCGAGGCGCCTGGCGATGTAGGCGGCCTGGTCGGACTCGTCGCGGTGGCCAGGTACGCTGAGTACCTCCTGAAGTGCAACCACATCAGCGTTGATCTCCGCCAGAACGGAGACGATGCGGTCGGGCCGGACCCTGCCGTCCATGCCCTCGCACTTGTGCACATTGTAAGTCGCCACGCGGAGATACTTCATGGAATCCTGGTCACACCTGGTCCTTGAGTAACGACGCGGCCAATTCGCCGATTCTGTGCCTCACGCCCCGTGCGCGCCAGGTTGCGGAGGCGACGCGGCTGCAGCGTGCGAGATCCTCAAGGAAGATGCGCCGCAACTGTTCCACGAGTTCCGGGTCGTAGAAACAAACGTTCGACTCCTCATTGAGGCGGAAGCTGCGGTCATCGAAGTTCGATGTTCCCACAGTGGCCCAAATGTGATCCACAATCATGGTCTTCTGATGGATCATGGATGGCTGATACTCGTAGATCTCCACGCCGGCGCCGAGCAGGGTGCCATAGAGGCGTACGCTGTTCATACGGGCCCACCAGCTATCGTTGTGCGCGCCCGCGACGATTACCTTGATCTCCACACCGCGGGCTGCCGCGTCCTCCAGAAGGCCGATGGTCTGATCCGAGGGCACGAAGTAGGGGTTGGTAATGTAAATGGACTGCCGTGCGCAGCGGATGGCGAGTTGGTACAGAACGGACGCGGTGTAGAGGTCGCCCTTCGGCGAACTAAGGACGGTTTGCACCTCCACGCCGTCATTGGGCTCGAACACGGGGTAGTAGCGCGGCCCGGTGATCACCTCGCCGGTGGTGAGAAGCCAGTTGAGTGCGAATCCGGTCTGCAGCGGCGTGACGGCGGGCCCATCGAGCCGGATGTGAAGATCGCGCCATTCGCGGGGATTGCGGGCATTGCCGCGCCAGTGATCATCCAGGCCGGCGCCTCCGGTGAACGCGATTTGCCCGTCCACAATGATCGATTTGCGGTGAGTGCGGTTATTGACCCGGTGTAAGTTGTACCAGCGGATGGGGTGGAACCAGCGTAACTCGCAACCCGCTGTTTGGAGGATTTCAATAATTTCCGCGCTGAGCGCTCCGCTGCCGACGGCATCCACCAGCAGCTTCACACTGACGCCGGCCTGGGCGCGCGCGGCGCAGGCTTCGGCGAACTCGCGTGCGATGGTGCTGGTGGTGAAGATGTACTGTTCCATCGTGATGGAGAACTGGGCGGTACTCACGGCATGGAGGATTGCCGGGTAGAACTCATCTCCATTGTTGTAAATCCGCACCTGATTGCCGGGCAGCATGGGGACGCCAGTTACTCCGGCAAGGGTGCTGAGGAACTCCGCCGAGTCCGTGCCGAAGTCGTCATCCAGGCGCAGGATGAGGGGTTGCAGATGCGGTCGGAAGAGAAAGACCGCGAAGGCAACCACCAGGGCGACGGGCGCCAGATAGGGAACTCCTGCGACAAAGCAAAGCGCGGCGATGGCGAGCCACAGCAGGGTGGAGCGGATGCTGGCGCGGACGCGGTCCCACAGTTCCACCGCGCGCTGGCGGATGGGGCGCGCCGGATTCGGGCTGATGCGATAGATGCCGCGCTTGGGAAAGTTGATCTGCCGCCACTGGCGTGGGCGTTTGCGGCGGCGGATGGGTCGTTCGCTCATGGTGTTGCGGCAACTCCAGCATAGCGCCGCGCGAGTGTGGTATCCCGTAACGCATGGCTTTTCGCATCTGGTTGTGTGTGTGGCTGCTCAGCGCCGCGGTCTTAGGGCAGGAGGCGCAGGTGGCGGTGATTACCGCGTTTACTGAAGGTCCCACCGTGGACAGGGATGGGACCGTGTACTTCACGGAAACCACTTTCGAGCGGATCATGAAGTTATCGCCCAACGGAGCACTGAGCGTGTTTCGGGAGACCAGCAATGGCGCGAACGGACTGATTCTCGATGCGCAGGGGCGCCTGATCGCGTGCGAGGCAGGGAAGAAGGAGCCTCCCAGGGTGACGCGCACCGACCTTCGGACAGGCAAGGTCGAGGTGCTGGCGGACCAATACCGGGGGCAGCGATTTACAGCCCCGAACGATGTCACGCTGGACAGCAAAGGCCGGATCTTTTTTACTGACTTACCGGGCGGGACGGTGCATCGTATCGATCCGGACGGGAAGCTGACACGGCTGTTAGAGCGGCCGGCGATTCAACGCCCGAATGGGATATCGATTTCTCCGGACGACCGGACGTTGTATCTCGTGGAAGCGAACCAAGCGGAAGGCGGCGCGCGGATGATCCGTGCCTACGATCTCGCAACGGATGGTTCGGTGAGCGGCATGCGCGTGTTTCATGACTTCTATCCAGGGCGCAGCGCCGATGGATTGTGTATGGATTCCGAGGGCAACCTGTATGCGGCCGCGGGCCTGCACCGCCGGCGGGGGACCAGCGAGACACTCGACACCAAGCCGGGGATTCATGTGTTCCGGCCGAGTGGCGAGTTGCGCAGGTTCTATCCAATACCCGAAGATACGATTACCAACTGCGCGTTCGGCGGGGCTGATAGGAAAACGCTGTTTGTGACAGCCGGCAAAACGTTATTCCGGATTGAGAACGACATTTCCGGAACCTCTCGCTAAGCGATCGCTCCAGACATTTAGTCATCTACTTCTTACGGTAGCCCGCCCACCATAGCAGTTCCTCGAAGTTCGGAGCGCCGGCTTGAGAGCTGACACGGCACGCGTCGGTGCGGGCGCTGCCTGCGCATCACCGACGAGACCGCATTTCTGAAACGGTGTACGAAGCGATCGCGAGCCGATGCATCGCAATCCGAAATCCCGCCTTGCCGGAGCATTTGGAGAGGTGCTATGTTGGAGGGTCGCACAGGAGAGTAGCCCTGTCTGGTCTTTATCTACAACTCTTGCACCGGGACGTCTTACTCCTGTTGCTGCTGCTGGCTTGGCAAGTGATTTGCTGCACGGCGATTGGGGAATCATTCCTGCGAATCGCCGCCAAACTTAGTCCGTGGCGCGGACGGATTCCGGAAATCAGCCTCCTCATGGGGTATGCCATTTACGGCCTGCTCGGGTATGCCCTGATGGCGGCTGCCGGATCGGCGAGGCTTATCGCACCGGTTCTCCTCACACTGTGTATCTGCGGCTTGTGGGTTTCGCGGCGAACGGTGTTCGGAGAACTGCCGGATGTCTGCGCCAGCTACGTTGCGTTCCGCGGAACTCGCTGGGGTGTCGCGTCGCTGGTGGTGATATCGGTGCTGTGCCTGCTGGTAGGGTTCTACCGGTCACTCTGGCTGGTGGGCGCCGAGGGCGCCGCGGGAGTGATCGTAGGCACTCACATCTTCCCCGACGAAGTACGGACACTCGGCATTCCGATCTCACTGGCGGCGCACGGATTTCCGATGCTCTTTCCGTTCTCAACCGCCACGATTGACTCCTATCCTCTCGCGGCATTCCTCTTCAGCGCAGCGCACATCGCCTGGCTTCCGTCGAAGGTGCTTCCGATTCTCATCGCCGACAGCATGGCGGCCACTCTGTTTTACGGATTGGTGGCCTTGGTTGGGGCGGTATTCGTTACGCCGTCTTACGTTGCAAGGTTTCTCACGGCGGCCTCGGCGGTATTTTCGGTAAGTTACAACTTGTGGAACTTGGCGCCGAATCCGGCGCAACCCTGGTTCCGGCTGTTCTTCGGATACTACGAGATCAGCCAGCTATACAGTACCATCGGTTGGACGCCGCTATCCGGACTTACGTGGGTGATGAACCACGCTCTGTGCTTCACTTCGGCTCTGGGAGCGATGGTATGGTTCGCCGCCTTCCCAGGGCGGAAGCTGCGTGCCGCGTGGGTGCCTTGCCTGGTTCTTGCGTGCTTTTGTGGCGCAACCGGGATCGACATGGCGGTGATGTGCATTGCCACAGGCGGCGTGATTGTGGGCTGGAAGTGGATGGCCGCGAAGATCCGGCGCGACCCGGCACCCGCGTGGTTTTGGGCCGCGGTGGGGATCCTGGCGTGCGCCACGGTCTCGTTCTGTCTGGCCAACTTCCCATCGCTCGCGGGCCGCACTTCGCCACAGTATTTCAACCCGTTTCAACTTACGGCGAGCGCATGGTCAAACTTAGGAATCATGCTTTCTCATGCCGGACCCTACTTACTGCTGATGCTTGTGGCCCTGGTGCTAACACGCGTCCGGACGGGGGTGGATGCCGCCTGGTGGGTGGCCGTGACCGCCGCACTTGTGATCAGCTTTGTGTTCGTCTGGCATTCGATCTGGGTGTGGCGCGTTTCGCTCACAGTGCACGTTCTGTTCGGGGTGATTTGTGCGGCGTGCGCCGGCAGTTTGCCTCCACGGACTCGGACGGCGTTTCTGGCGGCGTGGGCGGTGTTTCTACTTCCCGGCGTGGCGCAGACCCGATGGACTGCCGGACTCGCGTCGAACTCATGGAAGCCGCCCGCCTATGCCGAAGCCGTGCATTGGATTTACGCGAACACGCCGCTGAATGCGCGAGTGGTGGAGTTCCGGCCCGCGGAGCTATCGCTGATCCCGGACATGGCGTTTCTGCGGACCGGGAACCAAGCCGGGTTGCAGGTGAGCCCATCGCATCATCCCATGGTGGGTTACGAGAGTTACCGGTCGAGGTTTTCGAACCTCGGTGTGGGGATCGCGAACAACGACTATGTATTGGCGCCGGTGGCGGATACGATAACATCCGTGCTGAATGATTGCGGTGCTGAGGAAATATTCCGGAACTCGAGTTATTTCTTGCGAAAGATCAGCTCACGCTGCCGCGAGATGTTACAGACACCGGAGGGGATGGAGCGGGCCGCGGACTTTCTCAGGGGCAGGCTTGCCCAGAAACGTCGAATGGAGGCCACACAGCGGATCGCGGAACTCCGGCCGAAGCTGGAGAAGGACTACTGGGGCAAGGGCCGTTGCCCCGAGGCGGTTCGGCTGCTGGAGCCGTTGATCGAACAAACGCCGGAGAATGCCGAGGGCCACTATAGCCTCGCGTACAGCTTGCACTGCACCCACAAGGACCCGCGGCGCGCGATTCGCGAATACTCAAAGGCTCTCGAACTTGGATACGGTGAGTTCTTCGTCCTGTTTCACCGGGGCATTCTGCACTATGAACAACGGGATATGGAGAACGCGAGGCGTGACCTGTGGCGGGCGCTGGATCTGCAGCCCGGCAATGTCGGCTTGCAGACAATGCTGCGCGATCCAGCTCTGGCGCGCGCCACCCGATAAGAGGCGGGACTCTACTGAATCCCCGGTCGCGCCTCCAGCATGTCCACCACTTCCTGCGAGCCCTTCCCCATTGCCAGATCGAGCGCCGACTGTCCGTTATCCGCACGCAACTCCGGATCGGCGCCGTTCATTAACAGCAATTTCACCATCTCTGCATCGCCGTCCTGCGCCGCGGCATGCAACGCGGTCCAACCACCATTCTGCGTCGCATTCACCTCCGCGCCCGCCGAAAGCAGCATCGCCACAATGTCGCGGCTCTTGCCCGCCGCGGCCGCGTGCAGCGGATGGTTGTTCATCGCGTTCTTGGAGCGCGCAAGCACCGGCGCGCCGGCGTCGAGCAGCAACTGCGCGATCTCCTTGTGCCCGAAATACGACGCGAGATGCAGCGGAGTCCAGCCGTCCTTGGAATAGTCCCCTCTAGATTCTAGAACCTCAAATGGTAAAAGGTAGATTGAATCGACAATTAGGAGCGCTCGATTAAGAACAAGAACTCTCGGTTGGGTTCTTCGGCATCCCTTAACCATTCGTTTGTCCACTTCATGTCTGCCATGACATTGCGTTTGTAGTCGAGCTCGACAACTTCAAGTAACCTGCCGCAGGATTCAATTGCTTCGTTCAATTCCTCCGAGGTAGCTCGTCCTCCGGAGCTATATGAGAGTATGATGTGCCTTGCCTTAGTTAAACTAAGAAGACTGCGAATTGCCTGAACCGCAATAAATCTTCCGCTCACATCCTTTCGAAAGTCCTCAAAGCGAGAACTTGCGATTTTGTCCGAAGTGTCGGTGCGCCTGTTTGCCTTTCCAAAGAGGTTGGGTTGATCATTCAGGCAAATTGTCGTCCACACGTGATAGTAAGAAGCGTATCGGACGCGGGACGGCGGCATCTTTTCGTTGTTCGACCCGTAAGGTGGATCGTAGTAGGCTAGGTCCGCTTCTACGGAATCCGCTATCTGAAAGATGTCAGCCCGTCTCACGCTGTGTGAACTCGCCCGCTCGCCACCCACAATGGCAGGAAGCTTCAAACGAAGGTGATTGTATGATCTGGGAGACCATTCGCGAAGGTATGATACGAAATGCCCGAGAGTGCTATCCACCTGATCCAGCGCCAGGATTAGGCTTGTGAGAGCTACAGACTTGGCGACAGGATCAAGTGACAACGACTCAATCTCCTCGCGAATTGCATCAAGCTTGCGAGTGTTGTGGATTTGCCAAGGGCGCTTGGACCCATCTTGTTGATCTGGATAGCCACCATAGAACTGCGTGAACCACCCATCTCGGGGCTGCAGATTGCTAAGGTGGTCGATCAGAGACCTATATTCTCGCTGCGAAGAGGCTCTCAGATAGCACGTTCCGAATACTTCCGACCACACAGCCACGTCATTACAAACGACATCGTAACCAGAACGCGCAAAGGCCTGCGATACTCGAGTTGTGCCAGAGAATCCGTCGAGCACCGTTTTCGGTTTCACCTTACGCGCAAGCTGAAGTATGTGGGGGATCAGTTTGAGCTTCGATCCGGCGTACTTTACACCTTCTGTCTGTGGGATATCTATGATAGTCAGTTCATCAGTGAATAGTTGTGTTTGGGCGATCATATCCCGGATCTCTGTTTAAGTGCCTTGATATCCTCTTTGACCTTTTCCAGGGCGAGTTCGTGCCCAGCACTGGATGAAACGAGAGCGTGTGAAAAGAGCTTGACAAGCACAAGGTTGTGCGCGTAGTCGATCCACCCACCCGTGATGCTGTCGAAGTGCTTTATTGCGTTCTTCGTGTGTGTCCACAGACCACGCTGGAGCGCGTTTGCGGCGGCATCGCCGTAGCGAACTTCACAAATGTACTCATCCCGAGCATCTAGAAAAACAAAAACCGGGTGCTTTCTTCCCCTCCCCTCGGAACGGCGAACTATCTTGGCAGTTTGAGTACGGGCGGCACTGTAATCAAATACAAGAATGTTGCATCGTTGCCGCTTTTCATCGTAGATAAGGGGCAGAACGTTTATCTCTGAGAAACTGGCGAAGGCTGCGTGGTTGTAGATCGACTTGATTGCCTCTGGAGTGTTCATTTCTCCAGCTTCGCTTAGCGTGCGGAACATTAGACTGTTCTTGTCGGTTGAAAGCTGCAACGGGCCATCGCCATAAGCCTTCAAGCTGACCGGAAACTCAGCCTTTGTGATCTCGTTTACAATTTTGATGTCTTCTTCTTTAGATTTGGCCCGGTAGAGATCCTTACCGACATGGACGGATCGGAAATCGTACATGTACTGGTTCACGAATTCTGCGATGGCAATTTCGGCCAAGTCTCCATGCGTCTTGTTTCCGATCAGCCGCATAGTAAATATGTTGCTTAAGGTGAGAGTAATGAGGTCTGGGTGCTTGCTGATGAGCAGCTTGAGCCGATCTGTAAACTCTTTGTAGGCAGCCTGTGTGTTCATGAGCATTCACCGATTGAGTGGCGTGGGGGCTTGCTCGTGGATATCATAGGGGACGCCACTGCGAGGTCTCTCGCTTGCCCAGGGTCGCATCTGACCTCAGCTCGAAGCAAGCCACCACCGTCTACCATACCAGAACATTTTGACAAAGTTGTGCCCCCCAGCAAGAGATGCACCGGCGCTTTTGCCCGGACTGGGGCCGAAGGGGGATGAGCGGCGTCCCCACAACTCATTCCCCCTGCCCGACGGCGAGTCGGGGAGGTCGCGGAGGGGGAACGGCTCCCGGCTCGGCTGCTCAAACTCGTGCCCTACCCTTCCGACGATCCCTATGCGCGGGGGAGGTCCTCATTCACAGACTGCCAGAAGCGTGATGCGTCACTGGCTCTGTAGCTGTGGGAGCAACTCGCCCGGTAAAGCCCGGTTGCCAACCGAGTCTAAGGGAGTGGCCCAACCAGCCACCTTGGAGCCGTGCTCGTAGCGCCAGATGCGTCGAGGGGCGCTCGTCTGTTAGCGCCGGTTTAAAACGGAGCCATTCTTGCCGGGATTTCGGAGCCAGTGGCTCTATTTTCCAAGCGCAGGCGCAGAGCCGCGCCCGCGAACGGACGCCCGTTGCGGTGGCCAGAGCCAGGACAGGCGGCAAAAGAGCCGCCGGAGAAGTCACATAGCGCTACCCTCCGCGCTATCGGCGGACCCATCGATAGAGTTCCGCAAGCCATGCTTGGCGTCGGGCTTGACGGATTCCACAACGAGATACAACCGGTCTGTGCTGTTGACTTTGCCGGCGACGCAGTAATAGTGTCCAGGCTGGACGTCGCGGCCGGCTTGGGAGAAGTCATGCAACCGGTAGACTCGACGGGTGGAATCGTCACGCATCACGAGCACCGAGAATCGGCCGTCGCGGCTCTCGTAGCGGTGAAGCAGGATGAGGTGATTGGCGCTGAAGTTGAACATACGGAAACGTCCGGAAAACCGAACGGGAACCGGCCTCTCCGAATCGCAAGAGCGATCCGGCAAGAGAAGCGGTTCCCGTCTGTGGCAGCGCCGTTGTGGAGTTACCCGGCGGACTCCTCCGTGCCCGGGATATCGTCACAGCGCGGCGCTTGGCTCGTGAAAAACTAAGCGGCAGGCAGTTGCTGGCGGCGTTTGCGCAGACTGTCGCCACCCAGCAGAAACACCTCCGAGTTTTCGACCAGGCGGTCGGCAATCGCGGTCGCAATCGTCGTGTTGTGCAAGATATTTCCCCAGTCGGAAAACGGAGTGTTGGTGGTGATGATGGTGCTCTTGCGCTTGGCATGGCGCGCGGAGATCACCTGATAAAACAGATTCGACGTCTGCTGATCAAGAGCCATGTACCCAAGTTCGTCGACAAATGTTGAGCTCAACATTTATCGACTTATGTGAAGTTGCCAGGAATGTGGAGCTGAGCACTGGAAGCCCCGCCAGATGGCGCTTCGGCGCAGCGCAACTCCACATTTACAAGGGGCTATAGCGATTCGAGCCAATCGAGGATGGTGCTGTCCTTGCTCCACGGCGAGCGGGAACGGCGTGCGACTGGCTTGACCCGAGCGATGGCCTTTCGTTTCATCTCCAGATCGACCTTGGCGTAACGGCTTGTGGTTGTCGGACTGGCGTGGCCGAGCAGATGACTGATCGTCGAGAGATCAACGCCGGATTTCAGAAGTGCCACGGCCGTGCTGTGCCGCATGCTGTGTGGATGGAGCCGCTTCTTGCGCAGATTCGGAACGTCGTCTCGCGCCCGTTGCAGACACTTGCTCATGATGTGGCGGATGCCGAATCGCGACAGCTGCGCGCCTCGATGATTGAGGAAGACGTATGCCTCCGGCTGCGATTCGAGGTCTCTCGAAAAGCAGAGCGTCCGCAACACCGATGCGGTCTGCGGCCAGATGGGGCAGTAACGCTCCTTCCGGCCCTTGCCGAACAGCCGCACCTGAAACGGCTTGTTGAGTTGCAGGTCGCGGAATCGAAGGTCCGCGATTTCTTGAACGCGGGCTCCGGTATTGAACATGGTGGCCAACAATGCATAGTCACGGGCACCTTGAGGAGTGGCCCGGTCGATGGCCTGGAGGATCGATTCGATCTCATCGTACTCCAGATAATCGATGACTCGCTGCCGGGCACGTTTGAACGGGATCC
>JAEUQE010000183.1 GCA_016789785.1 Bryobacterales bacterium | reverse complement strand
AACTTCACAGTCTTCAATGAAGCTGACCTGCGATTTGGAAGGCATCTGAACATCATCGCCGGCGAGAACGGGACTGGCAAAACGCACATCCTCAAGGCCGCCTATTGCGGGATCGCCGTCAGTGCGGCACGAGCGCGCGATGGCGCGAATGATGCTCAATCCAAGGCCGCACTTGCGGCAGCGGCCGGAGAGAAGTTCCTCGGAGTGTTTCGTCCAGATGCGCTTGGTAGGCTGGTGCGCCGCGCCCGAGGGCGGAGCAAGTGCCAGATCCGCTATCAGTTCGATGCGCGCGCACTGGACTTCGATCTCACGTTCAGCACTCTATCGAAGGTGAAGATGGGTGTCATGCCAGAAAGCAGAGTCGGCAAGCGGCCAGCATACCTTCCGACGCGCGAGTTACTCACGATTGCCCCGGGCTTTGTCTCGTTGTACGAAACCACGCATCTCCCGTTTGAGGAGACATGGCGTGACACCTGCATTCTGCTGGAGGCACCCCTGGCGCGCGGACCGCGTGAAGCGCGGATTCATCAGTTGTTGCAGCCCTTGGAGCAGGCGATGGGAGGAAAGGTGGACGTGGACGCGACCGGCCGATTCTACCTGATTCTGGACTCCGGCAGGATGGAGATGCATCTGGTGGCGGAAGGCTTACGCAAGCTGGCGATGGTTGCGCGCTTGATCGCGACCGGGTCGCTGTTGGACACCGGATACCTGTTCTGGGACGAGCCTGAAGCGAATCTCAATCCGCGCGCCATCAAGACCGTCGCGAAGACCATCCTGTCCGTGGCGCAGAACGGGATCCAGGTTTTCATCGCGTCGCACAGTCTGTTTCTGCTTCGCGAGTTGCATATCCTCCAGCAGCGAGAGTTTCCCGGCTTGGATACGAGGTGTTTCGGACTGCGGCTGAACGGCGATGGCGTGGATTTACATCAGGGTGAGTCGATGGACGAGATCGGCAACATCGCCGTATTGGACGAGGAGTTGGAACAGTCCGGCCGGTACATCGCGACGGAAATGAACTTGATGGAAATATCTTGATCGAACGGGAACCGACCTGCCTTGGCCACACTACAAGTTGACACGCTTCAGTTCCATTTCGATCCGAACGTCGCCGCTGAAAGTATGACGAATGGGTTCACTACAAGGAGTTTCAGCGGAAGAACCAAGGCAAGAGGGCCGTTGATGTGGTGGCGGTAGAGATGGGCCTTTGCCCTGGGCAGTCGTGGATGATCGAGCTCAAGGACTATCGCAAGATGCAGGGTGAGCCCAAGGATTTCACGCCGAGTGAAATTGTTGAGGATTTCCGCCGCAAAATCGCGGACACGCGCGAGGGACTTGCGGATGCCGCGGCCAGAGCCACCGATGATCGCGAACGGTCCCACGCCTCGTGTGTGCTTTCGGCGCTGCGATGCACTGCCGTGCTTCACTTGGAACCATACACTGGCCACGCTTCGAAGCTGTTTCCGCGCGATCCGTCGGCGAACGTGAGACAGAAACTGAAGCAGTTGTCCGGTCCGGAGAATCCGCCGCTGGTGCTGAACATGCAAACAACGCCGAGGGCTGGGGTGCCGTGGCGGGTGTCCTGACGAAACTCACGAGCGGATGTCCCCGCCGAGATCTTTTGCTACGATGAGCTTCGCAACAGGAGGGGACTATGCTGGGAGTGAATCCTTACGTCGCGTTCGCGGGCAATTGCCGCGAAGCCATCGAGTTCTACCAGAGGGCGCTCGGGGCGGAGTTGCTGTTCGTTCAAACCATGGGCGAATCACCGATGCCGAATATGGGTCCGGCCACCAACATCATGCATTGCACGATCCAGGTGGGCGGCTCCACGATCATGATGTGCGATGATCCGAATCAAAGCGCCGCAGTGGGCGAGGGGAGGATCAGTCTGGCCATCGGACTGAGCGATCCGGCACGGACAAACCAGATCTTCGGCAACCTTGCGGACAGTGGCAGCGTGATCATGCCTTTGCAGAAGACGTACTGGGCTGAGGCGTTCGGCATGGTCACCGACAAGTTCGGCGTGAAGTGGATGATCAACTGCGAAGCGCCACAGTAAGGCGGCGCGCGCACGTGCGGTTCGCGCTGCAAAGCGAAACCTCATGGAATTCTCATCCTGCTCTCATCGAATGCTCTGGTTTGGGACATACACTGGCATCACGATGCATATCCAAATCGTGACATTTGAACTGAACGGGCTCACGCAGGCTCAATACGAGCATGCCTGCGAGACCCAATTCGCTCCCGCATTCCGGGACGTCCCTGGTCTGCTGACCAAGGTGTGGCTCAGCGATCCGGCGGCGAATACCTACGGCGGCGTATACACATGGCGGGACCGCGAGGCTTTCCAAGCGTATCTCGCGTCACCACTCTATCAGGCCGTTGCCACTCATCCGAATCTGGCGAACATGGTGTCGCGTGAGTTCAGCATCCTGGAGCAGCCCACTCGCGAAACTCGGGGAATCGCGTAGGCTGAACCTGATGGCAACCGCACGCCGCGTGAAGGACATCCTGGCGGACAAGGCATCCCAGAACTTCGCCGGACGCCAGGAAGAACTCGCGGAGTTGCTTCAATGCCTGCACGAAGGCGGTCCCGTGGTCACGTGGGTGCACGGAATGGCCGGCATCGGCAAGTCGGCGCTGCTTGGCGAGTTTCAGACGAGGGCGATGGCGGCGGGGGCGGATGTGATCGCTCTCGATGGCCGGTTTGTGGAGCCGACGCCGGAAGGATTCCAGCGTGCGCTGGGTGGCGTGGATCCGAGCAGGGCGACGAAGCGCCTGGTGCTGGTGATCGACGCCTACGAGTCGTTCTTGTTGATTGATGGCTGGCTTCGTCAGACCTACATTCCCGAGTTGAGCGAGTCTGTGCGTCTGGTGTTCGCAAGCCGGTATCCGCCGAGTGCGGCCTGGCTGCTGGCGCTGGAATGGCAGGGGCTGCTAAAGGTGATGCAGCTTCGGGAGATGCCGGTTCAGGATGCTCTGGAACTGCTGAAGCGGTCCGGAATCGGGCAAGCGGACGCGGAGCGTCTGAACCGATTCGCGCGAGGCAATCCTCTGGCTCTAAGGCTTGCGCTTGCGGCGCTGGGCACCCGCTCCGGAGAAGCCATGGAGGAGGGCGCGGCGCAGGCGGTGGTACGGCAACTTGCGGCTCTGTATCTGGAGTCGGTACTGGATCCGGCGTCGCGGGCGGCACTGGAGGCGGCCTCGGTGGTGTACCGGTTCACAAGGTCATTGGCGAACGCAATGATACCGGGTGCTCCGGCGGACACCTACGAGCGCCTGGCCGATTCCTGTTTCGTGTACGTCGCGCACGAAGGGCTGATGGTGCACGACGCGGTCCGGGATGCGGTGGCTGGAAGCCTGCGGGTGTCCGATCCCCATCGTTTCCAGACCTACCGGCAGACCGCGTGGCGCCTGCTGCGGGAGGAGGCCCGGTCGGCGAGCCGCGAGCAAATGTGGGGTTACACCAGCGGGATGATCTTTCTGCTGCAAAACCCTGTGGTGCGGGAGGCCTTCGTCCCCTCGGCGTCCCCGTTGGTCAGCGTGGAACCCGCCGGGCCCGCGGATGGCGCGAGCATTCTCGGGATTGGAAGTGCGTGCGAAACCGGAGAGGCGGCGGCGATTCTCGGGTGTTGGTGGGAACAGGCGCCCTGGACGTTCCGGGTGGTGCGCGACGCGCCGGGCGCGGTATCAGGCTTCTACATTTATGCGGAGTTGCGCGATGACAAACTGCCGCGCATGGATGCCGATCCAATGATGCGGGCGTGGCGGCGTCATCTGCGGACGCATCCGGTTCCCAAGGAACAGACGGTGGTGTTTCTGCGCCGCTGGCTGAGCGCGGAACATGGGGAATTGCCTTCGCCAGTGCAGGCCGCGTGCTGGCTCGACGTGAAGCGGTCATACATGGAGTTACGGCCGCGGCTCCGCCGGTGCTACCTTTCGCTGTGCGATCTGGCGGCTTATGGCCCTACCGCGAAGAGGCTCGGGTTCCAGATTGTGGAAAGCGCCGCGGTGACGATGGGCGGGGTAACTCATCATCTGGCGGTGCTTGATTTCGGCCCTGGATCCGTGGACGGGTGGCTGACGGGGCTGGTGGCCGAGGAACTGGGCGTGAAAACGGATGGGATTCTGGACTTGGAGTCCCGCGAGCTTGTGATGGACAACCTGCGGGTTCCGCTGACCACGCTGGAGTTCGAGTTACTCCGCCACTTACAGGAACGCGCGGGCAAAGCCGTAAGCCGCGAGGAGTTACTCGCGCACATATGGGGCAGGAGGGCGGACGCGTCGAGCAATGTTGTCGACGTGGTGGTCCGGTCGTTACGGAAGAAGATGGGGACACGATCCGCGCAACTGGCAACGGTGCGCGGTCATGGGTATCGTCTCGGGGCCGATCGCTGAGCGCGCGGAGGCATGCCGCGGCGCACTGCGGCTGTTAGCGGACCACACCTTCAACGGGGCTGCTTGCGGTTGCGTAGAGTTTCTTGGGCATGCGGCCTGCCAGATAGGCGAGCCGGCCTGCCTCGACGCCGAGTTTCATCGCTTCGGCCATTTTGACGGCATCCTCGGCGGCTGCGATGGCGGTATTCAGCAGAACGCCTTCGAAGCCAAGCTCCATCGCGATCGCCACATCGGAAGCAGTGCCGACGCCGGCATCGACGATGAGCGGAACGGACGTGATCATCTCGCGAATGATGCGCAGATTGTTGACGTTCTGGATGCCGAGCCCGGAGCCGATGGGCGCGGCCAAAGGCATCACCGCCGCGGCGCCCGCGTCGACGAGTTTGCGCGCATTGATGAGATCGTCGTTGGTGTAGGGCAGCACGGTGAAGCCCTCCTTCACCAGGATGCGAGTGGCTTCGAGGAGTCCTTCATTGTCGGGGAACAGGGTGCGCTCATCGCCGATCACTTCGAGCTTCACCCAATCGGAGAGGCCGAGTTCGCGCGCAAGACGTGCGGTGCGCAACGCTTCTTCCACGTTGTAGCAGCCGGCCGTGTTCGGCAGCAGAAAGTACTTCGAGCGGTCAATGTAATCGAGCAGGGATTCCTTCGACTTGTCCGTGAGGTTGACGCGCCGCAATGCGACCGTTACCACTTCGGCGCCGGAGGCTTCGTGACAACGCGCCATTTCCTGATGGCTGCGATACTTGCCTGTACCCACGAAGAGACGAGAGCGGAACTCTCTTCCGGCGATTACGATGCGATCAGACATACCTCAATTGTAGGCCAAGGCGCGGTGGCGGCACTTCGATCAGGTGAACTGCATGGTGCTCACAGTGGGACGCGATGGGCAGGTTGGGCAGTAGTGCACGTAGACCACGCCGCTGCCCGCGATCTGAAGTCCCGCGTAGTCGTGCAAAGGACCCTTCTGTTTCGACGGGGGCAACGACAGGTAGGGTGCTCCCCAGCGGAGATCGCCCACGTCGTCGAACTCCAGGCTCGCAATCGAGGCAAGCAGGCGGGTCTTACGATTGCATTGAGGGCAGTGCGGATGGAACTGACCGTCCTGGAGCCACTGGCCCCAGCCCATGAGTTTCGTGCCGGGCGCGGCGGAGAGATGCGCGTCCCAGAAAACGCGGAAGTTCGGATTGTGCTGGCGGTGGGCAGCGGGGACGGGCAGGCTATCCCAATCGAAATCGTGGCCGAAGACGTCGTCCATGCTGGTGGGATACTCGACGACGCGCTGCGGTTGGAGGACGCATTCCGCGGGAGTGAGGCCAGCATCCGCATCAATGCCTGAGGGCAGATCCGTGAGGCAGAGAGCATCGGGAATCAGCCTGCGCCATTTCACGGTGGCGGCAACCAGATGGTTATTGTAACGGTCGTACCCTTTCTGAAGGGCTTCAAACTTCGGCGGCCACAGGATCTGCAGCAGATCCATGCCGGCGGGGAAGGGCACTTCGGGAACATCGTCCTTGCGGATCTGGAGAACCGGCGTGTGTTTCCAGTTGCGCGTGGCTGGCCATGGCTCTGCCTTGGGCCAGAGAATCATGCCGCCGATCTTGCTCGCATCCAAGGGCAGCGGCTTCGTGGCGGGGCATGGCAGCAGACGGATGGCGACACGCTCGAACTGGCGCAAGTCGGCCATGTAGGCATGCCGGTCAATGGGCGGTGGCGGAGTAGGAGACATGCGTTGCGGCGTCTGCGCGGAGGCAGGAAGCAGCAACGGCGTTCCCAGGAGGGTTCTTCTGGTGATGCCTCTCATACACATTTTATCGGCTGTGTCCGCGCGCGGCCATAGGTGTGAATTGTAAGGTTGGGCAGGGGTGCGCCCGTCCTGCTAATCTGAGAGTTATGAAGAAAGCTTTTCTCGCCACGATTCTTCTGGGATCCGTACTCTCCGCCGGAGAGATGACGGGCTGGATCAGTGACAGTTCCTGCGGCGCCGCCAACGCCAGCAACGACAAGGGTGCTCGTGATTGCGCGTCCGCCTGCATCAAGGGTGGAGCGAAGGCTGTGTTTGTGACCGAGAAGGACCAGAAGGTCTACAAGGTCAGCGACACCGCCAAGGCCGCGAAATTTCTCGATAAGAAGGTGAAGGTGTCGGGTAAGGTGACGGGCGACACGATCGAGATCGACAGCATTGCCTACAGCGAGTAGGCTGGTGCGCGCGGATCGGAGCAGTGAGACTTTCTGAGGGCATCGGTATCCCGATGCCTTCCGCAGACGGCTCTTTCCGGCGTAGACCGCAGCCCGGCAGGTGGATCAAATCGCAAACGCTGCGCGGACGCAGCGTTTGATGGCTTCCCAATCGCGGTCGGACAGACGTCCGATTACGGTCAACTCTGACCGGCGGACGGTCAGCACGCATGCCCGGAAGCAGGGCTGCGCGCGGAGTCCCGAAAATCCCCAGTCGAGCAAGATGTAGTCCGTGGCGCCCGGCGGTTTGGGAGACTTCGTGGTCAGGATACCGACGACGGCATCCGGACGTTCAGAGAGGTAGGTAGCGCTCGCAACCACGGCCGGCCGGACCTTGGTTTCGTGGGCTCCAACCAGAACGCCAACCACCACATCGCCTGGCTTCAATCCTTGTCCTCTGATTCCTCAGTTTCAAAGCGTCGTAGCGAGGCGGACCTGAAACTCGTCCAGGTCCTCGTCGGACCAGGAATCCGACCAGTCAATCCGATGGTTCGGAGCGAGGTCCGCTAGTCGCTCGATGAGCGCGGACAACTCTGTAGCTGTGCCTGGAGGTAGGCGGCGAAAGGCGTTCAACAGAGAGGTTTCTCGCTCGTTTAGTTGCATTTCCATAGCCCTGTCCCAGTATACGGCGAGGAGATCGATGGGATCTATTGGTTCGCGCGGATCTTACCGTCACGGCTCAGAAGCGGTACACCAAACGCGACAGCGGCTGCGGCGATCACTCGGTCAGGCATGTCGGGAACTTCATCCCGGTTGACTTGGCGTAGCCCGTCTACAACGGCTCGGTCCACCGGTACAAGGCGCACGGGATTCTGAACATCGTCGACGGCCGAGAGCACGATTCGTTGGTCGCCGGCGCTGAGGCGTCCCTTTTCGACAAGGTATTGGATCTCCACCATTGTGATCGCGGAAACGAATATGGGATCGCCCGCCGCTGTTGCGTTGTCCAGGATTGCCGTGGCGGTGTGTGAGATCCTTGCGTCTGCCGTCAGCTACCAGAGGATTGTGTGAGTGTCGGCGAGGGCCGCAGCCATCCGATGTCTTCCCTCGGGAAGTCCTTCCACATCTCATGCCTCGCCCCGTCAATGTCCTCATCCGAAATCGAAATCCCCCGGTCCGCCAGGATACCCTTGATACTTCGGAATGGCTTCTTCGGGGCAGCCTCATCGCGCAGGCGAGTGGCGTGGCTCAAGATCTCCTGTTGCTTGTCGACGGGGAGCTCTCGTACAGCATTGAGAATGGCTTCTTCGACCGACATGTAGGCCTTCTTCCTTGATTATCACGAATCCGGCCAGCCCGCGCCAATACGGCGCACTTTCCGAGTACGCTGTTTCGGAGTAGCGCCGCGCGGATCTCTCGGGAACGCCGGCTTAAAACCCGATCCGCAACCCCAGTTGAACCTGTCTCGGCGCCTTGGCCGAAAAAATCCTTCCGAACGTCGACGGCTCATCGGCGAATCTCTCCGGCAAATCGAAGTTCGTGCGGTTCAGCAGATTGTAGACTTGCAGTTCCAGTGTGGCGTTGACGCGTTCGCGGAGACGGAAGCCTCGCGCGAGGGATGTGTCGACAGTAGCGAAGCCCGGACCTCGCAAGACATTGCGTCCAGCGTTGCCGAAGGTGAAGCGCGCGGGCACGGAAAAGGCGCCGGGATCGAACCAGCGATCGGGAGTCTTTGGATAATCCGGCTTGCGCAGCACGTTGGGCCGGTCGGAGCCGAAGTTGCCGCCCGTGTTGCCGGTGTTGCTGTTGTCGAAGCGAAGCAGTGGAGTGAACGCCTGCCCGCCTTGCACGATGCCGATGGTTCGCAGCTCGAGGCGATAGGGCAGTGACACGAGTAGTGATGTCGCGGAGCGATGTCCGATATCGAAGCTGGAGACGCCACGTTCGGCCCGGAAGTCGTAACTGTTCTGCGGGAAGTTCTTGTCGGGCTTCGTGCTGAGGAATGCGGAGGTATCGTCAATCGACTTCGACCAAGTGTAGGCGTAGAGCAACGAGATGCGCCGTGAGAAACGGTGATCGAACGTCGCCTGCATCGAATGGTAGTTTGAATTCGCGGCACTCTCAATAAAGACGGTTCCGCCGAAGCGGGGATTGGGGCGGCGTGGGGCAACGTCGCCCGGAGCGGGTGGTGCTTGATTGATGTCGCGCGAACGGACGAGATGAGTGCCCTTGGATCCCGCGTAGAAGACGCTGAGCGTGGTCGAGTTGCTCCATTGCTGTTGTGCGCCGAAGCTCCAGTGTTGGACGCTGCCCGTGGAGAAATCGGGATTCAGCGTGCTGGGCGATACAGGTGAGATGCCGCCTTGGGCGGGAAACGGATTATCGAGGCTGAGGAACGATGTGGCCGTGGGGAAGA
This sequence comes from Bryobacterales bacterium, assembly GCA_016789785.1. The sequence continues at coordinate 10,141 of JAEUQE010000183.1, read as the reverse complement.
AGGCGCGCAGCGTGAAGTACGGCGGATTGAAGTATTGCGAGGAAGCGACCACCAGCATGCCGCTATCGAAGTAAAGGCCGTAGCCGCCACGGATGACAAGTGACGGGCGCACGTTCCATGCGAAGCCCGCGCGAGGTGCGAAGTTGTTGCGGTCGGCGGCGATGCCGGATCGCGAAACACCCTGTGTGCCGACGCGTACGATGTTGCCGGTGGCGACTTGCAGCACGCTCATGCGGTCGTAGGGATCGGTGGGCGGTGTGTTGTATTCGTAGCGAAGCCCGGCGGTGAGGCTCAGTTTTGGTGAGGCTCGCCACTCATCCTGTACGTAGCCGCTGTAGGACGTGGTACGAAGCGTCTGCGTATTGTCGAGCTTGGCCTGCAGGGTGAAGGTAGGAAAGCCGAGCAGCAGGTCGCTCAAGCCGGCGCCAGAGATTGCGCCGCTGAAAGACAGCGAGCCGCGTGCGAGCAGGTCGAGGTTGGCGTTGGCTCTCGTGTTGCGCGCCTGAAAGCCGAACTTCACGGCGTGACGGCCGCGAATCCACGCGAGATCTTCCATGAGTTGATAGGTGGTGTTGTAGCGGATTAGCGGCAGTGGGGTTGCATCGCCGATCGCGGAGAGACCTTGCACATTGAAGAACGGATAGCCGTTCGATCGCGGATCAATACCAGCGAGCCAGGGCGCGTTCCACTCTTCGGCGATGTTTCGCGCGGAGTTTTCCGGAAGTGCCTTGCGCGGTGCACGATTGAACCCGAGCCGTAACGAGTGCAGCAAGCCCGCGCCGAAGCTCTTCTGATGATGAATGAGCGCGTTGTGGCCGGAGTTCTCCACGGAACTGCCGAAGCCGGGAACGTCGGTGGAGTCTTCGGCGTATGGCTCGAACAACTCCTGACGCCCGTAGAGATAGCGCACCGTGAGCGAATGGCCGGCGCCCAACTGCCGGTCGACACGCGCGCCACCTTGCGCGAATGATTCACGAAGGACGGGTTGTGCGAGGAAGTTGCCGGCGGAAGATGTGCTGGCCGTGAGCGGAAACAAATTCACCACATTTCGTGCGATGCGATTGATGCGGCTGGCGGGGATGAGATTGCCTGGAAATGGCCTCTGCGTGAAGGGATCGCGCACGGCGGTGGTTCGTTGCGCGAAGTCGCCGCTGCGTTCGGCGGTCAGCGGTACCGTGGCGAGGCGGGTGAGACCGCGGCGCTCCTTCAGCGCGTCGGCATTGAGGAAGAGGAACGTTCGATCCCTGCGAATGGGGCCGCCCAGCACTCCTCCGAATTGATTGCGCACGTATTTGTTGGTGGTGCCGGCATCGAAGTAGTTCGAGGTGTCGAGCGCGCGATTGCGGAAGTATTCGTACGCGGTTCCGTGCCACGCGTTGGTGCCGCCTCGCGTGATTACGTTCACTTGGGCGCCACCGCTGCGTCCATACTCGGCGGAGTAACTGCCTGTCGTGATCTTGAACTCCTGGATCGTGTCCACCGAGGGCTCCATCACGTAGCGGTTGGTATAGAGATCGTTGTTGTCGATGCCATCCAGAAGGAAGTTGTTGAATTCCTCACGAGCCCCATTGGCGTGGGTTGCGAACGTGCCGCGAGTGGAGAGTTCGGAGTCCTGCACCGGAGGCTGCACCCCGGCAGTGAGCAGTGCGAGTTGCAGGAAGTTGCGGCGGTTGAGCGGCAACTTCTCAATGCGGGCGCGCTCCATGACGGCGCCGGAATCCGCGGCATCGCTTTGCAGAAGCGGGGCGTTCACCTCGACCGCGATGGATGCGGTTTCGAGAGGCAGTTGGAAGTCGGCACGGCGAGTGGAGTCGACGGTGACAGCAACCGGCGGGCTGGTCTGGCTGCGGAACGCGGTCTTCGATACGGTGATTTCGTAGACACCCACAGGCAATTGTGCCAGCCGGAAGAAGCCTTGCGAATCGGTGGAGGTGCGTTGAAGCAGGTTGCGCGAGGTTTCCCGAACCTCCACTACGGCGCCAGGAATCACCCGCTGCGACGGGTCGATGACGTAGCCGAAGATGCTGCCTCCGGTCTGCTGCGCGGATAGGGCGGCGGCAAAGAGCGTTGCTCCGAGACACAAAGAAGCCAATGCCGGGCGGTGGTTCAAACGCATGCCTACAGTTCCTGAGAGGCTCGCAGAATGGTCTCCTGGAGCAGAAGTTCGAAATCGTACGAGTACTTGAGCGGCGTGCCGGTTTGAATGGCCCGCGCGAGATCCCGAAAGTCGCCGGTATAGCGCGGCTGCGGCGGAAGATCGATCTCCTGCCATCCTGCTTTGTATGGGCCGCGCGCGGTCCGAACATTCACGCGCATTTTTGTTCCGGGCTCCACGGGCTGGATGAGCACGGAGCCATCATCGCCGATCACTTCGAAGGATCGGTGCTCAGAACTGCCGGACATGCGGGCGGACGTGGTGATCACGGCGAGGGCGGAGTCGTACTCGAGGACAGCGAGCGTGTTGTCGGCGAGTTCGTCTTTGCTAGTGGCGCCTTTCTGCAGCCAGCTCTTGACGGCTTTCGGGCGTCCGAAGAGGTCGACGGTGCGATCGAGCAGGTGGCAGCCGAGTTCGAACATCATGCCGCCTTTGTAGCGTGCGAGCGGCGGGCGGCTATCCTCGCCGAGGTTCGTGTGGATGGTGCCGCGCATCAGGTAAACGTTTCCGAGCGTGCCGCTCTTCGCGAGGCCGATGGCGCGTCCGATTCCTTCGTGGAAGCGCCAGATATAGCCGAGTTGCACGAGCAACTGCTTGCGGCGCGCTTCCGCGATCAGGTCCTGAAAGGGCTTCCACTCATGGGTCGGCGGCTTTTCAAGATGCAGATGCTTGCCGGCGGCGATCACCTTTCGCGCGTAACTCATCGACTCCCAGACGGGCGTCTCGACGACGATGAGTTGGATGCCCGGATCGTTCAACATCTGCTCTTCGGTGAGCTTGCGGTGTGTCGCGAGATCCGCGGATTTCGCCAGTGCGGAGGAGTCGGGCTCACAGATACCAGCCAGTTCGTAGTGGGGCGAATCGAGCATCGCTTTTAGCTTTCCGCGCGCATGGCTGTGGCGTGTGCCGTAGAGCGCGGCTCGAATCTTCTGTTGCGCGGGTGCGAGCGGGGCGCCTGCGGCTGCGCCAAGAAGCGTTGCGCCAAGGAACAAGCGGCGGTTCATGACGTGACCATTTCCTTTCTTTCGACGAAGGGCAGGGTGAATCCAGAGTAGGGAAGCACGCCGATGCGGCGCGACCTTGCGGCCAGTTCCGTTGCGCGCCGTTGATGCGAGCCCGGAGGGACGGGATGGAAATGACAGCGGCGGACGAAGTCTTCGGGCAATGTGGAGACCAGATGCACGTCGAACATGCGCCCAAGTCTCGCGATCCACCACGCTTTGTGGCCGCCGACTTCAAACTTGCGGCGAAGGGCCGCTTCCATCTCCCGATCATTGGCGTACTTCGCGATGTACTCGTCGAAGGAGGGATGGCCGGATCCGCTGGGGCATTCGGCATAAAACAAAATCGACCCGCCATGTTTCAGGGCCTGGACGGCGTTCTCCAGACCTTTGTGCGCCTGACGCAAGTCAATGTCGAGTGGATAGCCGCCGGCCGAAGCGATGATGAGATCGAACGGTTCATCAAGATCCGCGCGCAGCATCGCATCCACCGCCTTGCAGCCCTCGCGATGCGCATGCTCCCAGTGACCCGCCACTGCTTTCACCAGCCGGCCTTCGGGGCTTAGGACCACGTTGAGCAGGAAATCAGGCTCTACCATGCGGCAGGCTTCCATCAGATCTTCGTGCGAGGGATTGCCTTCCAGCACGCCGCTACGGCAGCGCGGATCGAAGATCATGTTGTGGTTGAACGTGGTGGTGCGCGCTCCGGCGACGCCCGGCACCAGACTCTTGCGTCCACCGCTGTAGCCGGCGATCAAGTGATAGATGATTTCTCCGGTGAGCACGATGCGATCGGCATCGAGAACATGGCGGTTGATCTCGACCACATTGCCGAACGAAGTGGTGCCGATGTTGACGAGGTTTGATTCATCGAATGCATCGTGATCCACCGCGCGCAGGCGCTGGTACAGGCCGTCGCCGAGGATGCGGCGGCGTTCTTCCGGAGTCTGCGGGCGATGAATGCCGAGCGCGAAGACGATGAGGATGTCGTGATCGGGAATGCCGGCGGTGTTCAGACACTCGACCAGTGGCGGCAGCATCAGTTCGCTGCGGGTGAGGCGAGTGATGTCGTTTACGATCAGCGCGACGCGTTCGCCCGGCTTCACGATGTCCGTGAGTGGCGCGCAGCCGATGGGGTTGCGGATCGCGTCGCGGATGGCGGCGGCTTCGTCTGGTTCGGGCGCGACATCGCGATGACGGATCAATTGCGCATCCACGGAGACGTCGAGAGTGGTTTCGCCGAAGGGCAATGAGAACATGCTCAACAAGGCAATTCTCGCACGCGCCGCAACGGGCTATCCACGAAGACGCTGATAGAACCAAAAGAGGCCGGTGAGCAACAGAAGGCTCGCCGCGACCTTGCTGGCGATGGGTGCGATCTCGGCGAGTCCGCGCGCGATGCGGCTGAAGAGAAATGCAAAGAACGCGACGGCGGCGAGATTGGAGATCGCGACTCCGGTGAGTACCGGCAGTGCATCGTAGCCGGTGGCGGTGAGATAGATCGCGTAGGAGAGGCCATGAAACGCACCAAGCACTCCGCACACGATCCATCGCTGGCCGGCCGCCGGGAGACTGAGAATCTCCACGGCAAGATAGGCGATGGTGAGCGCGAGTGCCGCATCCACGAAGCGCGGAGCCGGGTTCCAGGGTGTGAGCGGGACAACGACAGCGGAGATCGCTTCGCCGATGAAGAACGCGATGGTGATCCAGACGAGTTCGTTGCGATTGCGCGCGGCAAGCGCGAGACAGGCGAGAAACAACACGGCGGCCGCGCTGGAAAATGCCCGCGCGATGCCGGAGCCGGCGGCGGTGATCCATTGCTCGAATCGCGTGGGCGGGCGGAAGCGGATCTGCGCTTTCTGATTGGAGAAGTCGAAGACAGCCTGATCGGACTTGCCGTCCTTCACCGCGCGGATGAGATGCACGTGATTGGGGACGGTGACCGAGTGGAACGTGCACACAATCTCCATCGCATCCACGGGCTCTTTCCATTGATACTCGGCCTTGCAGAGAAAAGCGCCGTCCTCTTTGTCTTCGCGGCACTGCTTGGAGATCAGAGTTCCCTGCACACCGCCACTCACGAAGCGGAGATGATCGAACAGCGTCTTCTCGGGACCTGCGACATGCTGCAACTCGTACAGGGGCATGCGCAAGGTGTAGGTTGCCTGCGAGCCCTTCACTTCGAGGTCGGCAGTGCTCATGCTCACCACATGAGCGTAGAGAGGCACGGCAAGCAGGCAGATGAGCAGGTTCACGCCTGGACCTTCCGGGAAGCGCGCACCCAGATCAAACGCAGGGCCGCAAGAACGGGCACGGAGAACACCATGCCGGCGATACCGGCGATCTGCTCACCCGCAAGCGCGCCGAAGACGATGAGCAACGGATGGAGCGCAACGCCGGAACTCAGAAGGAAGGGCTGCATCACGTAATCCTGAAACAGCCGGTAGATCACAAAGAACAAGACCATCCAGCCGATGCCGGCATAGCCGCTGATCAGCGCAACCACGCATGCGGTGACCGCGGCGGTGAGCGGCCCGATGACGGGGATGATTTCGAGCACGGCGGCAATGGTGGCAAGCAGCGAGGCGTAGGGGACGCCCATGATCTGAAAGAACAGTTCAAAAGCAATGAAGACCGCGACGCTGAGCAGGAACAGCGCGCGGATATACTCGGCAAGCATCGCATGCACATCGTTCATGAGGCCTTCGAAGAATTCGCGCTGTTGGGTGCTTGCGAAGAGGCCCAGTACGGAGTCGCGCAACTCCGCGGCGTCTTTCAGGAAGAAGAAGCTGAGGATGGGGACGAGGATTGCGAATCCAATGCTGGAGAGCGCGGTCACGAGTTGCCCGATGGCGGCGCGAAGCATGGGGAGAGCGCGTTCAAGGCCCGTCTCCAACTGCTCCTGAATGAGGTCGAACAGCTTGCCCCGGAGTGGTTCCAGCAGCGGCGGCAGTGGCGCGGTCGAGATGGAGTGAGCGCTCTTGGCGAGATCGGGCATCTGGTTGATGAAGGCCGCTGCTTCGCGGGAGGCGCGCATGCCGATGGATGTCGCGACGGTGACAAGCACCGCGATGAGCAGTACGTAGACGATGGTCAACGACACCGTGCGCGAGATCCGGCCGGAAGTGAATCGATTGACGAACGCCACAACCGGGGATAGCAGATAGGCAAAGAAGATGGCCAGAAGAAAGATCAGAACGGAGCGGCGCGCCTGATAGAGGAATGCGACGGCGCCCACGGTGAGAAGCACCGACCATGTGATGCGAATCGCTCTCGGCTCAATGCCCAGCATGATCCCGCGCTATGCCACGTCGTTCTCGAAACTCTGCGGCGGATTGTAGTAGAGGATTCGTTTGCAGTACTCGCAGTAGATGATCGTGTCCGAGCCTTTGCGGAGATCCTGCATGAGTTGCGGCCGCAGGATCATCTGGCAGGCGGTGCAGCGTCCGTCGGCGGCTTCGGAGATAGCGATGGTGTTCTTCTTACGAATTCTTTCGTAGTTGGTGACATATTCGGCGCCGGCGGCTGCGACGATCCCGGCGCGTTGGGCTTTGATTTCGGCGACGAGTTTCTGATCCGCGGCGGAACGTTCGCGCGCGGCTTTCTTTTCGGCTTCGACCTTTTTGCCTTCCGCCGCGAGTTCCACTTCGGCTTTCTTGACGGCGGCTTCCAGAGGTTCCGATTCGCCCATCAGATCAAGGATGCGGTCTTCGTACCTGCGGATCTCTTTGGCGCAATACTCGATCTCATGTTGGAAGGCGCGGTACTGGTCGTTGGTCTTCGCCGACAGCATCTGGTCCTTGAGTTTCGACGCCTTCTGATCCTGGACCTTGATATCGTCCTCGATCTTTTTGCGCTCCTTCTGATTCGCGGCGAGCGCGGCCTTGTCGAGATCGAGTTGCTTTTTGTGCGCGTCGAGCTGCTTCTCGATTTGTGCAACATACTTCGGCAGAGCAGCGATCTCCTTCTCCAACTCCGTGGTTTTCAAGTCGAGAGATTGGAGTGTGAGGATGTTTTGAAGGTCGGGGCTCATCGAAGCAAGTTTACCGGATTTCTTTGCGCCGGCCCCGGAGCCTCCGCATCACGGGCCCGGAAAGTGCTCGCATGGCGGGCTCAAGTTCGGGCACACCCAACATGCGCGAGACCACGTAAAAGACGGCGAGACCCAGTGGAATGGACACCGCAAGGTCCATGAGGAACGCAGTGCGCGTTTCGCCGAGCCATCCCAGCATGAGCGCATTCGAACCGGCCACCACAATGCCCATCATGCCCGCGGCGACCGTCACCTTCGAGAAACTGGCGACGAGATCGCGCCCGTAGACGCCGCTCAATCTCGACCGCAAGAGCGTGAAGAGCGTAATGAAGTTGAAGATCGCGACGACGGAGGTGGAGAACGCGAGTCCTGCGTGTCCGAAGCTGAAGGCATGGATCAGCATGGCGGCGGTAGCGAAGTTGATCAGGACCGAGAGCAGGCTGACGATCATGGGGGTACGCGAATCGCCGAGAGCGTAGAACGCCGGCACCACAACCTTCAGCCCCGCGTATCCGATAAGGCCAATGGCGTAAAGTGACAGAGCTTCGGCGGTCTTCTGCGTGTCATAGAGTTCGAAGCGGCCACCCTGGTAGATGGCGCCAATGATGGACTCGCCGAGGACGATCAGACCGACCGAGGAAGGAACAGTAAGCAGGAAGACGGTGGCAAGGGAACGCGACAGTGTGCGTCGGAACTCATCGAAGTTGCCGGTTTCGGCGCTACGGGAAATCGCGGGCAGCGTCGCGGATGCCATGGCGACGCCGAAGATGCCCAAGGGAAGCTGCATGAAGCGGAACGAGTAGCCGAGCCAGCTCACCGGACCATCGGCGCCGCGTACGGCATCGAAGAGCGACGCCGCGAAGTTGGTGTTGACCATCACGTTGATCTGCACGGCGGCGTTGCCGAGAATCGCGGGGCCCATCATGGCGATGATCTTGCGCAGGCCGGGGTCGGACCAATCGATCTTCGGCATGAACTGGAAGCCATGCTTGTAGAGGCTCGGCACTTGCCACAACAGTTGCAGAGCGCCACCAAGTACAACCCCGTAGGCCATGCCTTCAATCGCTGAGATCCCGATACGCGGACCGGCCACAGTGCCCAGGACAATGCCGAAGATCACGGATCCGATGTTGAACATCGTGGACGACATGGCGGGAACACCGAACTGGCCGCACGCGTTCAGAATGCCCATAGCCTGCGCGGCCAGTGCCACCAGAAGCAGGAACGGGAACATGATGCGAGTCATGGTGACGGCAAGCTCGAACTTGCCGGGAATCTGATGGAAGCCGGGAGCAAGAAGGTCGACCAGCGCGGGCGCGAATACGGCGCCGAGGAAACATCCGCCGCCGACGATGAGGATCAACGCGGTGGCGACGAGGTTGGAGAGCATGGCCGCCGCCTGCGGTCCGCGCGTGGAGAGATACTGCGTGAAGACGGGAACGAACGCGGAGGTGAGGGCGCCTTCGGCGAAGAGGTCGCGCGTGAGATTGGGGATGCGGAAGCCCAGCAGAAACGCGTCGTACGCCATGCCGGCGCCGAACATCCGGGCCATCACGATTTCGCGCACGAGCCCCGTGATCCTGCTGGAGAGGATCGCGATCGACGCTACGCCCGCGGATCGCACCACACTTTCAGAGGGCGACACCGCTGGCTCCGCCGGAATGGGGGTCGTGGCGCTAATCTCTATGCTCCGTATTGCTCAAAGAAATGGGCAACAGTCATGATGCCCTTGTAGTAGTTATCCAGCTTGTACTTCTCGTTCGGCGAATGCAAGCCGTCGTCCGGCAGGCCGAAGCCCATGAGTACGGTGGGAATGCCCAGATGATGCGCGAACTCTCCGACGATCGGAATGGAGCCGCCGGATCGAGTGAAGACTGTGGGGCGTCCCAACATCTCACTGAACGCCTTGCCTGCAATGGCGATGGCGGGGTGATCGGGATTCACCACGACAGCCGGCCCCGCACTCAGCACGCGGAGTTCGACCGTGGTGCCCGCGGGTGCATTGGCTTTGAAGAACTCACGGATGGCGGCGATCACCTTTTCGGGATTCTGATCGGGAACCAGACGGAAGCTCACCTTCGCGGTTGCCTTCGCGGGGATCACGGTTTTGGCGCCGGCGCCGGTAAAGCCACCAGCGATGCCGTGCACTTCCATGGTCGGCCTTGCCCACACGCGCTCCAACACGCTGTAGCCAGACTCGCCGGTGAGCTTCGTGGAGCCAACTTCCTTTTCGAGGAACTCCTTTTCGTCGAACGGCAGACTCTTCCAACTATCGAGTTCCGCCGGTGCCGGCGACTTCACATCGTCGTAGATGCCTGGAATCTGAATTACGCCGTTCGCGTCTTTCGCTTTCGACAGCAGTTCGATCAGCGCGAACACTGCGTTGGGCGCAGCGCCGCCATACAGGCCCGAATGCAGGTCGCGGCCTGGCCCGGTGCATTCCACTTCGGTGTAGACGAGGCCACGCAGTCCGATGCAGAGCGTGGGGATGCCTTCGGCGTACAAGGCCGTATCGCTGACGAGAGCGACGTCCGCCTTCAACTTGTCCTTGTGAAGAGGGACATATTTCGAGATCGAAGCGCCACCGACTTCTTCTTCGCCTTCGATGAGGAACTTCAGGTTCAGCGGCAGTTTGCCATGGATTGCGAAGAGCGCTTCCACGGCTTTCACGTGCATGTACATCTGGCCTTTGTCGTCGGCGGATCCGCGCGCATAGAGATTGCCGTCGCGGATGGTGGGCTCAAAGGGAGGCGTATGCCAGAGTTCCAGCGGATCGGGCGGTTGGACGTCGTAGTGTCCGTAGCAAAGAACGGTCGGTTTGCCGGGCGCGTGGAGCCAGTCGGCATAGATCAAAGGGTGCTTGTCCGTGGCAATGATCTCGACATTTTCCATGCCAGCGGCTTTGAGCTGGTTGGCGACGAACCCGGCGGCGCGCTGGACATCGCCCTTGTT
>JAEUQE010000182.1 GCA_016789785.1 Bryobacterales bacterium | reverse complement strand
CCTTGGTGCCGAAGAAATCCCACGACATCGGCTCCGATGTATAGAGCCCGCGCAACTCGCCAAGCATCGCGCTGCCGTCGGCGTAGGTCCAGGTAACGGTCTGCGTGTTTGGCGTCTCCGCCTGATCCTTGTATCCGAAGCGTCCACCGCTCGAGTAGACTTTCACTGGCAGTTCCTTGCGCATCGCCCACCGCGCCACATCGACGAGATGGATCCCGTTGTTGCCGAGTTCGCCGTTGCCGAAATCCCAGAACCAGTGCCAGTTGTAGTGAACCAGATTCTCGTGATACGGCTGCATCTGCGCCGGGCCGAGCCACAGATCCCAGTTGAGCCACGATGGCGGCTGCGACTGCGGATCCTTGAATCCGATGGAATCACGGCTCCCGGGGAACACCCACTTCGCGAGATAAATGTCGCCGATCGCGCCGCCGTGAATCATCTCGATCACCTTGCGAAAGCGTCCATAGGAGCGGCGCTGAGTACCGCCCTGCACAATGCGCTTATGCTTGCGCGCCGCCTCGACGAGTTTGCCCCCTTCAAAGACGTTGTGCGAAACGGGCTTCTCCACGTAGACATCCTTCCCTGCCTGACAGGCCCATATTCCGGTCAGCGAGTGCCAGTGATTGCAGTTGGCGACAAACACCGCGTCGATGTTCTTATCGTCGAATGCGCGGCGCATGTCGGATTCGAGCTTCGGCTTCATCGCCCCGTTGGTCAACTGTTGAAGAACACCGGCCGCTTTCTCCGTGCGGCGTCCATCCGGGTCGACCAGAGCGCCGATCTCCACGTTGGAGATCTTCGCGGTCTGGCGCATCAACTCCGTGCCGCGCCCGCCCATTCCAACGATCGCAAGACGCACCTTGTCGTTCGCGCCCGCCCAGGCGCTGTGAGTTCCGATCAGCAAGCCTGCTGCGGACTTCATCGCATCGCGTCGATTCGCGAAGGGAGACGAATGTGTGGAGGACATAAGATGCACTATACACCGCGCGGAGCGTGCGAACATCGCGCGCAGCGTGCGAACGGAAACTTGCTTGTACCATGGGAGTATCATGCTCTCACGCCGACACATCCTCATCGCCGCGGTTCTCCTCTCGTCCTGCCAGAACGAAGCGCAGCGCATGGAATTGTTGCCGATGATGGCCGGCGCGCATCGCCGTCTCAACGTCGAAAACGTGCCGGCCGAGGAGAATCCCGAAGAGTACAAGCGCCTTGGATTGAAACGCTCGCGCCGTGCGGTTTATCAGGTGGGCGGTTCGAAGATGACAGCAACCGTGTACGAGATGGGCGGCCAGGCTGTCGCGTTTGAGATGGTGCAGAAATGGCGGCCGGAGCCGCTCAAGATGGCCTTCCACGAAGGTCCGTTCTTTGTGGTGCTGGTATCGGATGCGGAGAATCGCGACGGCATGAGCGATCTCGCCAAACAACTCGAGCAGTCCTTACGGAAATGACCGCCGCTGCTGACATCACGCGCGAAGATCTGGGAGCGAAGTCGCCAGCCGGCTTCTTCTTCGAGTTCGCGCTGCTCGGTCTGCTTGCCAGCGGGTACTTCGCCGTTCTGGGCTCAGGCTATCTGGATCTGCCGACGGCGGCGGTCACCGGAGCGGGGCTTGTGGCTCGCGCCCTGCTGGTTTTCGGTTGGTTCCGGATCGATCTCTCGCAACGCGTGGTCAATGCGCTCACGCTCGCTTACGTGGCTTTCTATCCGGTCGACTACTATTGGGTCTCGCGCGACTTTCTCACCGCCACTGTTCACCTCGTCTTCTTTCTTGCGGTGGTGAAGATCCTCACGGCCACTACGGAGCGGGACTACTTCTACGTCAAGATCATCGCGTTTCTGGAACTCCTCGCCGCGGCGATTCTCTCCTCGAACGCGAACTTCTTCCTGTTTCTCGCGCTCTTCTTCCTGTTCGGCGTGGCCACGTTTGCAGCGTCTGAGATCCGTAGGGCGGCCTTGCGTTCCGACACCGTGGTTCGCAACGGGCGCCGGCACTTCGGCCTTCGGCTGGCGGGGCTCACTGTCTTCACCGTCCTCGGAATTCTGCTGATCACCAGCGGCTTCTTCTTTCTTCTGCCTCGCACCGCGCGCGCCGCGCTGCAGCGATTTGTGCCCGCGCAGTATCACATCCCTGGCTTCTCCAATGAAGTGGCGCTTGGCCAAATCGGCGAGTTGCAGATGCGAAGCACCGCGGTGATGCACATCCGCATGCTGCAGAACACTCCGCCGCTTGCGTTAAAGTGGCGCGGCGCAGCGCTCACCACCTTCGACGGCAAACGGTGGTTCAACAAAGTGAACACGGAGGAGGTGCTGACGGTCGAGTCGAGCGGCCTGCTCCGCATCGCCAGCGTCGAGCAGCAACTCGCACCGGGACGCCGCATCAGCTATCAGGTCGCCATGCAGGAGTCCGCGTCGGATGCGCTCTTCTTCGCAGGCACGCCGGAGGCGCTCTACATCAGCGTCCCGATGATCATCCGCACGCCATCCAACAGCTACCGGCTCGGATTCGGCCCGCCTGACCGTCTGCGCTATTCCGCCTACAGTGTTGTGGACTGGCAGAAAGTCCCCGGCTACCTGACGAAGCCACTGTCTGATTCCGCGCGCGCGGCGAATCTTCAGTTACCGGCCATGGATTCGAGAGTGCACGACCTCTCCGTGCGAGTCGCCGCAGGTTCTCCGAATGATGCCGCTCGCGCCCGCGCCATTGAGCAGCATCTGATCAGGTCCTATCCCTACACCACGGAGTTGCCCGGCAAACAAACCCCCGATCCCGTCGCCGACTTCCTCTTCTCGCGCAAGAAGGGGCACTGCGAGTATTTCGCATCAGCCATGGTGGTGATGTTGCGCTCCATTGGAGTCCCCGCACGCGTGGTCACCGGATTTCAAAGCGGCATCTTCAATCCTTTCAGCGGCTGGTATCTCATCCGCGCGAGCGATGCGCATAGCTGGGTGGAAGCGTGGCTGCCCGAGACCGGCTGGACGACATTCGATCCCACTCCGCCAAGCACTTCATCGCAGTTCTCCTTCGCCACGCGCCTGCAACTCTATCTCGACGCGATGCAGGTGTTCTGGCAGGATTGGGTGCTCGCCTACGATGTGGACCGGCAGTTGAATCTGGTCGGCAATCTCGAGCAATCCAGCCACAACTTCGCACTGCGATACTTCGATCGTAGGATCGAGCGGCTCTTCCGGCAGATTCGCGCAGGCGCCGAAGATGCGCAGCGCTATGCAGGCATGGCTGTTGCTGCACTGATGCTCGCCGTGTTTCTGATTCTCGTGAGCCCAGTGCTTTGGCGCAAGTTCAAGCTGATTCTGCAGGTGCGCCGTGTCCAGCGAGGCGAAGTCACCGCTTCCGATGCCACCATCCTCTATGAGCGAATGCTCTCGATTCTGCGCAGACGCGGTATGCAGAAGCCTGCATGGCTGACACCGAATGAATTCGCGCAGCTTGTTCCCGACGCGGCCACGTCGAGACTCGTGTCGGAGTTCACATCCGCATATCATGAGTTGCGCTACGGAAGAAAGCAGGAAGCCGCGATCCGTTTGGTGGAGATTCTCGAACTGCTGGAAAACGCGCCCGCGCGCGGAAACGCTTGAGTCTAAGTCCCAGGCGCTCTCGGCGGCGACTGGAACAACGGTTCCACCTCGAACGACGTCAGCACCCAAAGGCTGTAAATGCCAACCACGGTTCCAATCGGAATGCCGATCAGGCTGAGAATCGACAGAATCATCCCCAAATTACGCGCCCATTCCTGCACCTGCAGTAGCCCGATTCCGACCGCAATCAACGGACCCGCCATCAGAATCAGATACACCATGATGCAGGCCGTGACAAAGCCTTCCGTGGTGGTTACCGTGGAGCCGGCACGCGCATTGATGAGAAGAACGCCCGATGGACCGCGAAAAAGAATCAGGATGACCACGCACGCCAGAACTCCCAACGCGCCAAGTGCGACGTTGAGGTATCCGATTGTTCTGAGGTGCTTCTCCATGTGGCTAACCACATTGTATCTGGAGATGCTGAAGCGCGGTCATCCTTTTAGAAAAACGGTGGCGAGCGGCGCTTGCCGCCGCAAGCCAGCCGGGACCAGGCGACCAATGGACGTCGTAGAAAATCGCTTGTGTGTGGGGGCAGGCGGAGTTGGATCATGTTGGTTTTTCATTGTGATTTTTCTCCAAAACTCCGTGCCCATCGTTCTTCCTGAATGAGCAAGACCGTCTCCTCCACGATCCCGCCCATCTCCTCCGATTCACCCTCGTAAGAGCGGCTTGTGTGTGTCCTCACCTGGATACGTGGAAGTGCCGCGCTGATCCCATCACGCGGCCAAGATTTTTTTCACACGCCCGCGGATTAGCTTCCACCACTCCCACGCAAGGAGAGCGAACACCGGCCCGTACACCAGCCAGCGCATCGGTGTCGATCCATTCCACTCTCCAAGAAGCTGCCACGCCGGCAGAACCCGATACGCCAGCGGAATCAGACCGCTCCACGCCAGCAACGCCAACGACGGATGAAACACCAGCATGGGGAGCAGCCACGTTACGTACCATGGATGGCAGTTCGCGGACACCAGCAACATCACCGTGGTGACCAGCAGCGTCCCCTTCGTCAACGACATGCTCTGAACCACTGCAAGTAGAATCGCGCCGAAGACAAGTGCGAACGCGAGATACTTCGCAAGGTACTGATCGCCCGTGGCCCACAGCAAGAGTCCATAGAGGCTGTCATTGTTGCGCCACCCTCCGAGAAAGCCCGATAGAAATCGCACATTCGACAGCAGCCCCTCGCCAAACGGCAGCATCAACAAAATGCCAGCGACCGGCAGCACCAGACTCTCCCGCCATCGGGACGGTCTCCAGAACAACGGCACAAGTCCCAGCGGCCAGATCTTGGCCGCCGCGGACAACCCCAATGTCAGAAAGGCAAGCGTCCAGCGGTGCTTCACCGCTGCCAGCAACGCCAGCACCAGGGCGCAGAGCGCCAACGTGTCGTTATGTCCATTGCCCCAGAACTCGAAGATAGGAAGCGGCGCCCAGGCGTAGATGAGGATTCGCTCGCGTGCAATTCCAAGCGCGCCCAACAGACCCCACAGTCCCGCCATCAGTCCCAACTCGAATACAGCCGAGGGGAGCTTCAGCCAGAAGATCTGACGGGCCGGGTCTCCTGTAGAGTACTGAATCAACCGGAAGGCCTCTCGATACACATGCTCGGTGAGCGGACCATACACCGCGCGAAAGTCGTGCCCCGGAATCCTCGCGTAGGTTTCGTCGCGAAGCCCTGCCACCGACGGATCCTTAGGTGGCATGGCATAAGGATTGCCTCCCGCAAGCTGAAGGCGCGATTCCCAGCGGTACCGGTACAGATCATCGGTGAAACTCGGCTCAAGCCACCATGCGGTGAGGCGAAAAATTAGCGCGGGTAGCAAAATCACCCACAAGCGGAGCTCTCGGGCTTCCCCAGATGGAGGTCTGTTCAGAACCAGGAACACCGAAATCAGGTATACTGCAAATGTTCCGAGGAGTATGGCAACCGCGTCCACCACTCGGCTGGCCCGGCCTTGGCTTGCCACCAGCAAGCCGTGTCCGACCTCCAACATGAGTGCCGCGACGACAAGACGCCTGGCCAACGTGCTCATTCGGTGGTCCTGAGTATTTGGCGCAAACCTCATGTTACCAACCATTCCTCCGATCGCATTTCTGGCGGCGAACCAGACCTCGACGTGGAGCCGCCTCCAGAGGGAACTGTTCGACGATACCTTCGCTGGCATACACTCGCTCTCCTGGTTCGACTACGCGATCCTGATTCCCTACTTCACGGTTCTGATCGTTCTCTCCATCTACGGCCTTCACCGCTACTACGTCATTCGCGAGTACTTCAAGCACAAGCGCAAACTGAACCAGCCGCCCGCGCACCGCTTTGAACAACTGCCCCGCGTCACCATTCAGTTGCCGCTCTTCAATGAGCGGTTCGTGGTCGAGCGCCTGCTCGAGACCGTCTCCCAGGTGGACTACCCTCGCGAACTGCTCCAGATCCAGGTATTGGATGACTCGACTGATGAGACCCATCCCTTCACCGAACGCCTGGTGAATGAGTACCGCGCGATGGGCCACCCGATCGAGTATCACCATCGCACCAATCGCCACGGCTACAAAGCCGGCGCCCTGCAAGAGGGCCTCAAGTCCGCCACCGGCGAGTTCGTTGCCGTGTTTGACGCCGACTTCATCATCCCGAAGGACTTTCTGTATCGCACCATCCATCACTTCGCCGATCCCGAGGTCGGCGTGGTGCAGACACGCTGGACCTACCTCAATCGCGACTACAACGTGCTGACCGAAGTTCAGGCGATGTTGCTCGATGGGCACTTCGCGCTCGAACATCCCGCCCGGTTCGGCAGCGGCACATACTTCAACTTCAATGGCACCGCCGGCATCCTGCGCGTCAGGATGATTGACGATGCGGGTGGCTGGCAGCACGACACTCTGACCGAAGACAGCGACCTCAGCTATCGCGCGCAGTTGAAGGGTTGGCGCTTCGTGTATATGCCGGAGGTGGAGTGCCCCTCGGAGTTACCCGTCGACACCCACGGCTTCCAGGTACAGCAGTTCCGTTGGGCCAAGGGTCTCATGCAGGTCGCCATCAAGTTGCTGCGGCGCATCCTCAAGGCTGACGTTCCGAAGCGCGTCAAAGCTGAGGCGTTCTGCCACCTCACCCCGAATATCTCGTATCCGCTGATGATCCTGGTGAGTGCGTTGATGCTGCCGGTGATGATCATCCGCTTCTATGTCGGATGGGTGGAGATGGTACTGATTGACTTGCCCTTGGTGATTGCATCCTTCTGGTCGATCTCCGCGTTCTACGTCATCGCTCAGCGCGAACTGTACCCGAACAACTGGAAGCGCGCCTTTGTCTTTCTGCCTGCCTTGATGAGCGCCGGCGTCGCGCTCACGCTGAGCAACACGAAAGCGGTGATCGAAGCGATTATGGGAAAGCAGACGAGTTTCGTGCGCACGCCGAAGTTCGCCATTTCCGATTCGAAGACGAAGATCAAGGTGGAACAGAAGGCTTACCGCTCGCGCGCGGGCCTGCTGCCTTGGCTCGAAATCGGCGCTGGAAGCTACTTCCTCTTCATGGTGCTCTACGCCATCGACACCTTGAATTTCCTGGCGGTCCCGATTCTGATGCTCTTCGTCGGCGGCTATTATTGGGCTGGTTTCTCGACGTTGTGGGAAGAGTATCAGAACCGGCAGCGTTGGGAAGCGGCACGGCGCTTGGAAGCCGAGTCGGCGCGCTAGCTTGAGCCATGCCCGTCCCGGCTCCTTGGGACACCACTCCACAATTACGCTCTCGTCCTGCCGCCGTTGCGCAGGCAATCCTGCCGGCACTCCTGCCTGCCGCGTCCCCTCTCCAGGGGACGCCTGTTTGCCGCCTTCGAAGCTCGTTGAGGCGGAACCTATCGATGGTTCGCACTTCGGAAAGTAGGCCCTGCGCAAAGGCCGGCAGACTCAGGTTGCCACTCCTACTACTCCCGCGACACCACTTTCAGTTTCAGACTCTGCGTTCCTTCTGCCTCCACCTTCACCCGCTGAAGCTTACCGCGGATTGGCTTCAAGTACTCCTCGTCTTCGAAGGCCGCGGTATCAGCCGACTCCATCGCCACCGCCTGATACTCACCCGGCGCGACATTGCCGATCTGGAAAATGCCGTTCTGATCGGTACTCGTGACCCGTAGACGGAACGGCCGGATTGGCTCCGGAATCAGCGCCACCTTCGCCCCGGGCAGCGGATCGCCTTTCTCGTTCTGCACAACACCGCTTACCTGCGACTTTCCCATAGCGATCGAGATCGCAAGCTTCGTATCGGCACTCGCGACCTCCACCACATCGCCATCCACCGCCGAATCGCCAATGCGGATCTCGCGGACATAGTGCGTCGCCGGCAGTCCACCAATATTCAGCCGGTGCTTGCCTGGGATCACATTCGCCAGCACCACTTCGCCATCCGAATTCACTGTGCCCATCGCCAGCGCCGGCGTAATCTCGTCAGCTCCGGTCAGAATCAGGCGCACCGATCCAAGCTTCAGTTCGGGCCCCGGCTCCGCATCCACCTTCGCCTTGATCTGGAACGGGACAAACGCAGGTACACTGAGGTTCGTCACCGGCTGATCCCCGATTTCCACCGCGGCTTTCACCACGAACGGCGCGTTGCCCAAGCCCGTCGGCAGGGTATGCAGAATGTAGGATCCTGGCGGGACGTTCTTGAACTCGAACTTCCCATCGGCGCTCGACACCAGGGTGCGAGGATGCAGCGCATTCCCCATCGGGCCCGATGTCTTCGTGTTCATGTTGAGAATCGTCACCGTGCCCGCGCTTGGCGGCACGCCAGTGATCTGTCCATGCACGGTCACCGTCTTCGACTTCGCCAGACGGACATCAATACCCGGGATCTCGGTCGAGTCCTTGATCTCCAGCGCCGAAGCTTCCGACATCTGCGTCACGCTGGGGAAGCACGTGGAGATCCCGGCATCTTCCACGCCCGGCTTCGACTCCTTCGCGAACGGCACGGGTTGGTAGAACTTATCCGGGATCGCGCAGATGATGTAGCTGCCCGGCGGCAATTGCCCGATCCGGTACTCGCCCAAATCGCTCGAGATCACCGGAACGGTCCCTTTGGGCAGCATGGCCCGGCGCCCGCCCTGATAGTACTGCCGAGTCAGCGCCATCACCAGCGCTTTCGCCACGGGTTCGTTGTCGGCGTCCAGAATCTTGCCGGCGATCGCACCGTGTTTCACCAGCCCGACATCCACACTGTGATACTCCTGGCCCGGCATCACGGCAAGCACTTGCCCGGCGTCTCCCACCTTGCGGGCGCCATGGGCTGTCGTCTCATAGCCAGGTTTCTCCGCGGTCACCCGGTAGCGTCCGGGTTTCACGTCCTTGAACACATACTTTCCGTCTTCCCCGGTTTCCACGGTGGTCTGGCTGTCATTATCGACACCGCGCAGACTCACCTTCGCCTTCCGGATTGTGGACTTCGAAGCAGCGTGCGTCACCGAGCCATCAAGAATTGCGGGTTTCGGCCCTGTGGAATCCGTCGCAACTGGGGCCTGGAAGAAGAGCGCCATCAGGATCGGCGCGAGCATATTGGGAACCTCCCGGCCGGACTTCCGGCCGACTCTATATACATCGAACGCAGCTACTTGTTACAAAGTTCAGTAATCTATGGCTGGCGTTGCGAGGAGTTGTTGTCCGGAATGCCACTGACCTTCAGCTTCACCATCTCATCGGCGCTCAGGTTGTTGTAGCCGCGGACTTGAAACGTCAGCACGTCGGAGCTGGTAACGCCGTGCGTCTGAAGCTTGACCATGTCGCTGGTGTTCACGGTGTCGTAGCCCGAAAGCTTCATCTGCCGCAACAGATCCGGTTGCACATTGTGGATCCGCAACCTTTCGAGATCGGTCTTCAACAACGGGTAACCGGATTCCCGAAGCGCCCGCAGATACGCCTCCCGATCGGCTGGCAGCTTTGGCCACTCAAGGGGCCGGAGCAGCGGCAGGCTCGCGGGCATCGGAGTGCTTCTCACTGCGTGCTCGAACATCACGCCGGGCTCGTACCAATTCGGCAACACGCCCTTCCACTGTGCCGCGTAGGCGGCGTTCTCGGTGAAACGAAAGGTTCCGCGAATGACCCCGTCCTGCGTCCGCCCTTCGAAGCGGAACACGCCTGCCTCCCGCCCCAGTTCGAATCGCACCGGTCCGTCGGCGGCGAATGCGTCCGAACGCAGCCCCTGCAAGTGCTCGCGCTCCACTCGCACGATCCGGCTGCCGTCCACCAACGTGTCCTTGCGGATAAGCTGCAGCACGGCATCGCCGCTGGTGCTTCCAGGCGAGAGTCGAAACTCGCCCGGGATATCAGCGCCCAGCACGCTGATGGCGGCAAGAAACAGAAGCCAGCGCATGAAACCCTCGCGCCCTGAGAGTAGCACGATCCGCTACCGTGCGCATCGGGACAAGCTGACACGGGGACAAGCTGTCCACACCCCCGCGTGTCGCCGGCCCCACTGTTGGCACTCCATAGCACTTTTCGCCGAATCCGCCGGTTGGATCGGGTATCCTATAGAGGACGGACATTTCCTGACGGGAGAGTAAAGTTTATGGGTTGTGGCAGTGGGATGGTGGCTCCGAAGCCGGTGGATCCCAACGCGCGAAAGGTCTTCTGCGTGAAGTTTCAGCGCGAGATGGAAGGACTGAGCGAGGTTCCGTTCGAGGGGCACCCATTGGGACAGCGCATCTACGATAACGTCTCCAAAGAGGCCTGGAAAATGTGGGTCGAGCACATGAAGATGCTCATGAACGAATACCGCCTCAACCTGGGCACCCAGGAAGCACAAGAGTTCCTGATTAAGCAGATGGAGCAGTATTTCTTCGGCGAAGGCGCCGCCCTTCCCCAAGGTTACGTCCCTCAGGGCGGGCACGGACACTAACCCGCTACTTGGCCTTCACGTGCGTTTCGCAGAGCAGGTCCCCTCGTCGACGGGCGACTCATCGGCGACTGTTTGCGTCTTGTACTTACCCGCAAACTCACCGTTCTGCAGCGTTCCTGTCAGATGCGATTGAAGTTTGACGCCGCCGATCTCGAAGACATACCTCACTTCGAGCTTGTCGCCGCCGATCTTCAGCGCCACCACGCTGGCGGGCACTGCGTTGTCGCCGATCGAGAAGCTGACGGTCGCCTTCCACTCGCCGGATTCCTGCTGTAGGGCCAATTGGAAGTCGCCACTGGCGCTCATGCCTTCCCACTTGCCTTTGTAAGTGCCGGCATTCCCCTGCTGGGCGGACCCAAGTCGCAAGAGCCCAAGGGGCGTCAGGACCAGCATAGTGGCGGTGCGGCGGTTCATACCCAACGAGCGTACCACGCAAGAACCGGCGATGCTTCGCGGGCGCATTGAGACATTTTCCGGCTCCAAGAAGCGCCCCGGCGGTTCCACTCGCGGCTCCCACGTGGTTCGGAGGGCTCGCGGAAATCTCAATCTGCTGCTGCCCGTCAAATCCGCGGCGGACGGCCGTAACTGGGCCCCCTGGAGTTTCCAGATCCCGCGGGATCCAGCAGCACGCCGACGGTAACGCAGGCCCCCAGGCCTGCCGCGTCCCCTATCGAGGGGACGCCGGGCGGGCGCAGATCCACCTACGCAATACCCGGCTTTGCTGGGGAATCCGGTCGCCGCGGTTCGAGCGCACCTAATCGGAGCCCAGTGCCGACACGCTTCCGGCGTGCTCCAAACACGCTGTGGCGGAGCCCCAAACAGCGATCGCGGAGCCGCCAGCACCGGCGCACCGAGGCTGAGTTCAGGCGATCGGGCTATGCTTGCAGTTATGGCAAGCCGCCTGAGCCTCACCTCCGAACTGTCCCAACTTGGCGTGCACCCCGGCGATCTTTTGATGGTGCATGCGTCGATGCGCTCCGTTGGCCCAATCGTGGGCGGCGTCAACGTCATGATCCAGGCGCTGCTCGATGCCGTCGGCCCTGGAGGGACGCTCGCCGCCTATGCCGATGTTGAGCTGTTCTTCGAAGACGATGATCCTCCCGAAGACATTCCCGTTTTCGATAAGCGAATTGCACATGCCGCCCGCGACCACGGCATTCTGCACGAAGCCATGCGCACGTGGCCCGGCGCGCTGCGTAGCGATCATCCGGATGCCGGCGTGCTCGCGATTGGCGCGCAGGCCGAATGGATCACGGCGGAGCACCCCTTTCAGTACGGATACGGCGAGGGAACGCCCTTCGAGCGAATCGTGCAGGCAGGTGGCCGCGTCCTGATGATCGGCGCCCCGCTCGACACGATCACATTGCTCCATCACGCCGAACACAAGGCTCAGTTGCCTGGCAAGCGAATTGTCCGCTACCGGCGGCTCATGCCCGGCGAGAACGGTCCGGTTTGGACGGACTTCGAGGAGTTCGACACCGGCGATCCCGTCTGCGACTACCTTCCGGCGAACGTCTTCGAACGTATCGCGCAGGATTACCTGGATGCGGGCTATGGCGCTAAAGGCAAAATCGGTGAGGCGGAGTCCCACTTATTCGATGCTCCCGCTCTACTCCAATTCGGAATCGAGTGGCTGGAACGCGCCGGCCGCGAATCCCAGCTAACATGAGTCCATGAAGTACACCCGCGGATGGGCATGGCTCACAGTCGGGATATTCGCCGGCACTGGGTGCTTTGCCGAAACCACCGCGACTCCAGATGCGGCCGCCGTGGGTCTCATGCGTGCCGAGGGAATGCGCCGTGTCCAGATCCTGCATCGAGGCCCGGTCACGGATGTGCTCGATGCCGTGGTTGCACTGGGAGTACCAGCAGACCGCCATCCCGGCGGTTGGTGGGATGGCCCCGCGAAACTCGGAATCTTCCTCCAACATCGCAGTCAACCGGCTTTGATCTACAGGATCACGGTGGAAGCCGCACCTGCGCTCGACGGTGAGTGTCACGCAACGGTGGAGCGGGCAACCAGCACTGACATTGTCGTTTTTTGCATACCCGAGAAAGGCTCCGCGTCCCCCAACCACAAGTTCGTATACGACGTCCGCGCGAAGACGCTCGTGAAGCACGTAGTCTCGCGGCGAGTGGCGTTCTCGCGGGTATTCGCTGACGGCAGCAAAGCCGTACTGGCGGGAACCGATGGCAGAAGGCTGATCTTCGCCGAATTCGACCCGCCGGCGGAACCGCGGCTCCGTCTTCTCTCCGGTACGGCCGCCGAGCGATGGGCAAGGCGCGTCGCGGCTTCCTTTGACTCCAGCACAGGTGAAGGCCAAACCTATTTCTACTTCAAGCCGGATTCGGCGCCGGTCGACTTCGGACCCGGTGACACCTTCCGGTTGACTCGCGATCCGAACGTCTCTCTTGTGACGGAACGGACAGGCCGCACGATGAGAAGCTATCCGTTCCCAAAGTCGACTTGGGACGAATTCGCTTCTGCGCGGCCGCAGCGTGTGAAGAATGGCTACGCCCGCGGTTTCGCGCAGTTTGAAGAGAGGATCGGGCCGCATCAGGTATTCAATGGCGTGTTGTGGTTCGGGAAGACCTTCTACGACTCGGAGGGAATGACGGGTATTGGGGGCTTCGGCTACTTCGATACGGATCAGCGCCGGTATCGCATCTACTCGCCGCCGCCAGTGCGGATGCGTCTGTCACCGCGATCCTGGTGGAGCCGGAGATGGTGTGGATGGGACTTGCAAGCCATAGCGAATGGCGGACCTTCGGCACGGGTCTTGTAGGCTTCGATCGCACATCGGAACAAATCAGGCATCTCTCACTTCGCGAAGTGGTGGGCGGCATCGCGCGTGCCGGGTCAGCGCTGGTAATGGGAACCGAGGCAGGCATCGCAATTCTGGAGAATGGCAGGTTGCGCCGGTTCCTCGTCGATCAAACCACCGATGGCAGGCTGCGCGTGGCGGAGGCGTTGGCCGCGCAGAAGACGTTTTGAACTTGAAAAGGAGGCTCTGTGGGTAAGCTACTCGCATGGATGCTGATATTGACGGCGTCGATGACCGCGCAATCGCCCTATGAAGGGCTGTGGCAAGGGTACGATCCCGAATGGGGTCACGTCTCCCGCCAACTCGTCCGGCTTGCCGAGGCAATTCCGGAAGAGAAGTACGGGTGGCGTCCGTCCGCGGGCGTGCGATCCGTCAGCGAAGTCGTGATGCACACGGCGGTCGCCAACTTCTGGCTGCTGAGTGTCACTGGCCAGGCGGCGCCCCCGGACCTGAAGGCGGAGATGGAAAAGGGCGTTACCTCAAAGGCCGAAGTCATCGCATGGCTGAAACGCTCGCTCGATGCAGTCAAGGCCGCACATCCGAAAGTCTCTGACAAGGAGATGAAACGGAAGGTCAAGGTTGGCAAGCAGGAGGCGACGGTCGACGGGATCTACCTTCGCATCATCGTGCATGCCAACGAGCACATGGGCCAGTTGATCGCCTACGCCCGCATGATCGGCGTCGTTCCACCTTGGTCCGCCTGACGCGCGCGACTAGTGCCAATACTTTTCACTCTTACAGTTGGAGCGGTGCACCTGACGGCAGCGCAGGCAGGGGTGCCAGGCAAGGGTGACTAAGCTAGGCTAAGGCCTGAAAGCTTGTTTCAGCCGCGCCGGCTTGAGAACCGGCAGGCACGCATGGGCGCGTGCGCTACGGCTTCGGCGCTCATCACATTCGAGATCGCATGAATGAAACGGCGCACTAGACAAAGAGTATGGCGGCTAGTGTTGATCGAGCAGCACCGGGTTGCCATCGGGATCCTGCAAGGTAATGTACTCGGGACCCGTGCCGTCCTTCGCTTCCTTTACCAGCGCCACTCCTTTTCTCTTCAACTCGCTCTGAATCCCCCGCACATCGGGCGGATTGAACGTGATGGTGTTCTTCTCGAACATGCCCTGAAACAAGCCGATTTTCGCGGCGCCGTTCGCCAGCATCAGCCAGTTCTGCTCTTCCTTGCCATCAATCACCGCGAATCCGAGATTCTCATAGAAGGCTCGCGACGCCTTCACATCCTTCACCGTCAGGCTGATCGAGAAAGTCCCTAAGTCCATCGCACTCCTCTTCTGTGCCCGTCCCGCGGGCAAAGTGATCATCGCGGCCACGCCAACAATTACGGCGACATGTTTCCAGGTCATAGTGGTTTCACCGGCAGACAAGCATCAAAGTCGATCCAGCGCCAGCCATCCAGCAGCGGTGAGCGATGATAGTACTCAATCGCTGGCAGCGGCGCCGGCTGGTATCCCGAGCGAACCAGCCACACCTTGAGAAGGTAGTTCCAGGCGCGGTCGACCATCGCCATTTCTCCCGTACAGCGGAGCACACCGTAGAGCGCCGCGGGCAGCCGCCGGATCTGAATCTCACCTTCGCCCCGCACACCCTTCGGCACCGTGAGGCACACGTCATAACGGCACTTTTCCAGCGGCGTGATCTCAGGATCATCCTGCGACATGCCCAGGAAACGCACATCTTCCGTCATCAATCCCCGCATCCGAGCCCACGTATCCATTCGCGCGAACGCCTCGCTCACACCACCCGCATAGGAATTGAACACCCGGATGTAGGCGAAGTGCAGTTCGGGAAAACGCTGCAAACTCACCGTGAACTCCCCCTCGAACTCATCCGGCGGAAGCTCTCTCTGATAGTACTTGGACTGGAACGGATGATCTTTCCCGATCTTGCGATCTTGCCAGTAAGCCTGCAAATCAAAATCACGCGGCGCTACACCCAGCTTCTTGCGAAACACCCGCGAGAAGTTCGGCGACGTATGGAACCCGCATTCCAGCGCGACCTCAGTCAGCGTCAACCTCGGGTTGTATCGCATCAGGAAGAGTGCCTTCTCAATCCGCAGGCGCGTCACGAAATCGTTGAGTGTCTCCCCCATCAGAACTGAGAAGATCTTATGAAAATGGAACTCCGAAAAGCACGCAACTCCCGCCACCGTGCGCAGTTTCAATGGCTCATCCAGATGATCGGCGATGTAGTCGATCACACGGTTGATCCGGCGGCGGTACTCGGCGATGCTCTCCGTCTTTCGCATTGCTCCCTGCCATCTTAAGCGAACCGAGCCTTACCAAACGCTCACCAATTCCTTTCCGCTCCCTGCCTCGGATTTACGCATATGTGCCCTACACTCGATCCTGGCAGTCAGTTCATCAGGAGGATCATGCCGCATGGGGGGCACATCGCAGCAGGCGGTCATCGACGCGTATCTCGGCGTCAATCAGTACGTCGACTGGCAGGAACTGGAAACGCAGAAGCGCGCGCAGGACGAACGCTACGCACGATCCGAGCGCCTGATGGGGAACTACATCAAGGAGGTGGGCGACCGGATCTGGGAAGACCAGATCGTACTCGACAAGATCGCCACCGAATACCGCGAGGGCATGGCCCTGGTCTCCGCCGGAAAGAAGATCAGTGCCTCGCAGGAGAGCTACCTGTTCGACCTCTACACCCTCGCGATCGAAGTCGTTGACTCCGAGAACGAAATCCTCGAGATCCTCATCGGCTGCAACATCCACTACTGGATGACGATCATTCCGTTCCCAATCCTCGAAGCCAAGGCCCAGAAACTCGCCAGGCGGGTGAAAGAACTCACGAAGATGCTGGAAGCCGCGCAAAAGGACCAGACCGAAGCCACCGCGCAACTGGTGATCAACGTGGCGATCACCGCCGGCACGCTCGCCATGCCGCATTTGGGCCTGTTGACGAAGGTTGGAATCACGATCGGCCAGTACGTCCTTGATGAGATGATCGGCGGTGAGAAATCGTCGTCAGTGGTCTCCGCGGCGTCGGCGCCCGCATCGGGAATTGGGCTTACGTTCGACGCCATTGAGAAGATCACAGTAATCGAAGGCACCACCGCGCAGACCCTCTCCAAGGGATTGGGTGGCGCGGTCCAGGTAGGCGGTCTCTTCTTCGATGTCGATGAAGTGATCACCACAGGCCGGAACGCCGGCGTGATCCGCGCCAAGATGATCGAGACCAGGATGGCCTATGAGTCGTTGAAGAAGGAACTGCTGAAGCAGTTGCAGAACGTGGCGATGCTGAAGCTGGCGTTGGTGATCGCGGAGTTGCGCGTGCGTGACGCCAAAAAGAACGCCGCCATCGCGCGTGCCGCACTGGAAGCCGCAATGACCACGAACCGGTATCCGAAATACTCGCCGCTACGTTGGTAGTGTCCCTCGTTGGTAGGGCTTGCCACAAGACCGTCAGCCCGGTAGCTGAGACTCGCCCATCAGGTACTTATCGACACCACGTGCCGCCTTCCGGCCCTCCGCGATCGCCCACACCACCAGCGATTGGCCGCGCCGCGCATCCCCCGCCGCGAACACTCCCGGTACCGTGGACATGTAGTTCTCATCGGCCTGTATGTTGCCGCGGTTGTCGAGCTTCAGCCCTTCCGCCTCCAGTGACTGAACGAGCCCGCTCTTGGCCGGTCCCGTGAAGCCCATCGCGAGCAGCACCAGGTCCACGTCCAAGCTGAATTCGGTGCCGGCAATCGCTTCGAACTTTGGCGGCGCACCCACTCTCACGGCATGCAGCTTCGCGACGTTGCCGTTCCCATCTCCGGTGAAATGCGTCGTGTTGATGCTCCAATTACGCACACCGCCTTCTTCATGCGAACTCTCCTCGCGCAGCATCATCGGCCACAGCGGCCATGGCGTCGACTCCGCACGCGAGGGTGGAGGCATCGGCATGATCTCGAACTGCTGGACGTGCGACGCTTTGTGGCGGTGCGATGTGCCCAGGCAATCGGCACCCGTATCGCCGCCACCGATGATCACCACGCGCTTGCCCGTCGCGAGAATCGGCTCAGTGAGGCGCGTCGGATCGGCAACAATGTCTGCGTCGCCGGCCACGCGTTTGTTCTGCTGCGGCAGAAAATCCATCGCGAAGTGAATGCCCTTCAGCTCACGGCCCGGTACGTTCAAATCCCGTGGAGCTTCCGAGCCAATCGCGATGACGATGGCGTGGAAGTCCTTCCTCAGATCGGCTACCGGAATGGCGGTCCCCACGTAGGCCTTGGTATGGAACACTACTCCTTCGGCGGTCATCTGTTCCATGCGCCGGTCGATGTGGTGCTTCTCCATCTTAAAGTCCGGGATACCGTAGCGCAGCAATCCACCGATGCGGTCGGCCTTCTCGAAAATCTCAACCTGATGGCCGGCGCGAGCCAGTTGCTGTGCCGCGGCCAGTCCCGCGGGGCCCGAGCCAATGATCGCGATGCGCTTTCCAGTGCGGCGCTCGGGCATCTCAGGGCGGATCCAGCCTTCGCTCCACGCATGATCGACAATGTTGCGTTCGATGAGCTTGATCGCGACTGGCGGCTCATTGATGCCGAGTACACACGACGATTCGCATGGCGCCGGGCAGATGCGGCCCGTGAACTCGGGGAAGTTGTTCGTCGAATGCAGAAGGCGAATCGCTTCCTTCCACTTGTTGCGATACACCAGGTCATTCCAGTCCGGAATGATGTTGTTGACGGGGCAGCCAGTATGGCAGAAGGGCACGCCGCAATCCATGCAGCGCGCGCCTTGCGTGCGGACCTTATCGAGCGGAAACGGCTCGTAGATCTCGAACCAATCGTTGGTGCGGACCGGGACAGGGCGCCGCGTTGGCAGTTCGCGCTGATACTCGAGAAATCCTGTTACCTTACCCATGCTGATTGACCCCTTTCAGCCTGTGCCGCGCATCCCGTCTGTCGTTCCGTGCCATGCGGCGGCACAACCTGTGCTGATTTGCCCGGTGGCCGGTCAGCCCTGCCGGATGATGGAAAAACTACGAACCCGAAACAGTGTTCGGCTCACTCGCCCGCCCGGTAGGACGGCGAATGCTTCCGTGGCGATTAGTCCCCCGCCACCGGACGCCGTTCCGCCTGCGGTGTGCTTGCCAGGACCGGAACATAAATTTGCTTCGACTTCGGCAAGCCAAGCACGCGTTTGTACTCGTGCGGGAACACCTTGATAAAGCGCGGCAGCATCTCCGAAAAGTTGTCGAGAATCCACGCCGCCCGCGGGCTCTGCGTATAGTCGCGATGCTTCTCAATCAGACGCTTCAGCAGTTGCACGTCTTCCGCGCTCTCCACCGGATCCAGATCCACCATCGAAAGATTGCAGCGGTTGGCGGCGAACTGGCCGTCTTCGTCCAGCACGAACGCCAGACCACCACTCATGCCCGCGGCGAAGTTACGGCCCGCGGGCCCCAGAACCACCGCCACGCCTTTGGTCATGTACTCGCAGCCATGATCGCCAACGCTTTCCACCACCGTCACCGCGCCTGAGTTGCGAACCGCGAATCGCTCCCCGGCCATGCCGTTGAAATAAGCTTCTCCACTGGTAGCGCCATACAGCGTCACGTTGCCGACAATGATGTTCTCTTCGGGTTGGAAGTTGGAGCCGCGCGGCGGATACACAATGATGCGGCCGCCGGACAGCCCCTTGCCCGTGTAGTCATTCGCGTCGCCTTCCAGCGTCAGCGTGACTCCCTTCGAAAGGAACGCACCGAAACTCTGCCCCGCCGAACCCGTGAAGTGGAACTTGATCGTATCCTCCGGCAGACCCTGTGCGCCGTGGCGCTTCGCAATCTCACCGGACAACATCGTGCCTACGGTGCGGTG
>JAEUQE010000181.1 GCA_016789785.1 Bryobacterales bacterium | reverse complement strand
AGGCGCACCTGACGGTCGGGGCTCCAACCCGAAGTATGCGCCGACATCACGACGTTCGTGCAATCGAAGATCGGATGCGATGACGGCGGTGGTTCCTGCGGAAACACATCCAGACCCGCGCCCGCGATCCAACCCTCCTTCAGCGCCTTCACCAGAGCCATATCGTCAAACAGCTTGCCGCGTGACAACGCAAGGAAGTAGGCGGTTTTCTTCATCCGCCGGAAGACCTGCTCATGGAACATGCCTTCCGTGACCTTCGTATGCGGCGCGGCACACACCAGCACATCCACTTGCGGCACCATTTCCATGAACCAGCCCGGATCGCGCAACTCGTCCACATATTCGGGCTTCGGAATGGGACGCGCATCGGTGCCGACAATGCGCATGTCGAAACCGTAGTGCGCGCGCCGCGCCACTGCACTGCCAATGCCGCCCATGCCCACGATGCCCATCTTGCGCCCCACCAGTTCCACGTGATGCGCCGATTTCGGCGTACCCATCGGATTCATCTGCCGTTTGTAGAACTGCGGCATGTAGTAAGTGGTGATGCCTCGGGTCAAACACAGCAGCAGACCCATCGCGGTTTCCGAAATGCCGGGCGCGAACGTGCGCGCGTAATTCGTGATCACCACGGGGCTCTTGCGATGCGCGTCGTCGAGCGTGCCTTCCATGCCCGCGCCGCCGGCCTGAATCCATTTGAGCTTCGGCGCCAGATCGAGCTCGTTGCCGCGAATGTCGCCATACACGACCTCGGCGTCTCTCAGCTTCTGCCGAAACTCTTCGCGCGTCGCGCAGATCTCGATGTCCACCTTCGCCTGCACCGCGGATTGGATCCGGCTGATCTCGGCGGGCTCGAACTTGTACATCGTCACGATTCGCAGCGGCTGTTGCTGAGCCTGCACGTTCGATTGAAGGTACGGCGCGGCGGCCACGGGCTGACGTCCGCTGGCGCTTCCTGCTTGTGCGGCGGCAGCGGCTGCGGGCGCGGCTCCGGTGGCGGCGACAAAGATGCGGCGCGAAATGGGTTTTTCGGGCATGGGAGCCAGATTATCATAGGGCATGCGTTTGGGATGGATGATAGGGTTGCTGCTGCCGGTGGCGGCGGATGCGGAGATCACTGCCGCGGATCGCGGCCGTATGCTGCAGCAGATGGACGCGCGCGCCGGCCACTTCGGCGAGATCTCACGGCAGATCTGGGGATTCGCCGAACTGGGCTACAAGGAGACGCGAAGCGCCGCCATGCTTCGCGAAGAGTTGCGCAAAGCCGGCTTCACGATCCAGGACAACATTGGCGGGATCCCCACAGCGTTCACCGCCACCTATGGCAGTGGCAAGCCGGTGATCGGGATTCTCGGCGAGTACGACGCGTTGCCGGGTCTTTCGCAGGATCACGTGCCCGAGCGCAAACCGCTCGTAGAGGGCGGCTCAGGCCATGGATGTGGCCACAATCTCTTCGGAACGGCATCGGCATTCGCGGCGATTCAAGTGAAAGAATACCTGGCGGAGAAGAAGCTTCCAGGCACCCTGCGATTCTACGGAACGCCCGCCGAAGAAGGCGGTGGCGGCAAGATCTACATGGCACGCGCCGGCGTGTTCGCGGATGTGGACGCGGTGCTGCACTGGCATCCGGGCAGTTCGAACGGCACGGGATTGGCCAGCAGCCTCGCAAACATTAATGCCCGTTTCCGTTTTTTCGGGAAAGCGGCGCACGCGGCGGCGAATCCCCAGCAGGGCCGATCCGCACTGGATGGACTGCTGCTGATGAGCCATGCCGTGGAAATGCTGCGCGAGCACATCCCGTCGAGCGCCCGCATTCACTACGTGTTTACCAAGGCAGGGGAGGCGCCGAATATCGTTCCCGATTTCGCGGAAGGCTACATCTACGCGAGGTCGCCGAGCATGATTCAGCTCGACAACATCTGGGAGCGGATCATCAAATGTGCGCAAGCCGGCGCGCTCGCCACCGATACGCGGATGGAGATGGAACTGTCCAACAGCGTCTACAACATCCTTCCCAATGAGCCGTTGTCACGGTTAGTTGATAAGCACATGCGGCAGGTCGGTGGTGTGAAGTACTCGCCGGAGGAAGTTGCCTTTGCGGAGAAACTGCAGAAGACCCTGGAGAGCGCGCCCCCGCCGCAGCGTGCCGAATCGATCGAACCCTTCAGCGAGGATGGCGGATTTCCTTCCGCATCCACCGATGTTGGCGATGTTTCGTGGGTGGTTCCCACGGGCGGGTTCATGGCGGCGACTTACGTGCCGGGCACACCGGGGCACAGTTGGCAATCGACCGCATGCGCGGGCAGCAGCATCGGACGCAAGGGGATGGTGGTAGCGGCGAAGACGCTCGCTCTGACGGCAGCGGATCTCTACACAAATCCCGAGGTGCTGGCCGCGGCGAAGAAGGACTACGAGCGCCGTCGTGGCGGACACACCTACCGTTCGCGCGTTCCCGCGGATCAGAAGCCTCCGCTGAAGTACCGCGAGTAGCGTCTACGGCGTAGCGCTACTGCACTGCATGGCGCCACTCGATCCCACCGTCGAGCGGCGTGCAGGCATAGTCGATATGAATGACGCGGCGGTGCGCGGGATTCGTTGCCGCCGATGATGCATGGAGCAGGAGGGGGCGCATCAGCAGAACATCGCCTGCTGCCGCAGTGCAGGCCACTGGCGCGATGCTGCGTTTGCAGTCTTCGACCGCTGCATCGTCGAGACGTCCGAAGCGATGGGTCCCCGGCAGCACCCGCAAGACTCCGTTGTCCGCATCGCATGCATCAAGGTGCAGACGCGCCGAGATCATCCCCTCCATGATCCGGACCGGAGGTTGAACGTGGATCACGCCCGCCTTGATGCTCCATGGCCCGTACCCTTCCACATCGCGCCGTTCCACCACACTGATCGTGAGATCCTGATGCCAGGGAACCAGCCAGTTGGCGCCTGGAGTCTTATCGAACAGCGTGGCGTGAACCGGAAAAGGCCGCCCCTTGAGGAGCGGTGCAATGACCGAACTCAACGCGGGGCCGTGTGCGATTTGGTGAACCTCGAGCAGCGTGCCGAGCAGATTGCGTGCGCCGCCGCGCATGTGTGATGCCGATGAGGCGCGATTGACCGCGCTGCGCAAAGCGTTGATCTCGCCGTCCGCGAACAAGCCCCGCACCATGAGGAATCCGTCGCGCAGAAAACGATCGCCATCGGAAGCGGTGATCATCTTCATCAAGATTAGCCGACGGTGTGCCGGCACATCGAATAGCCCAGTGGTGTCAAATCGTGAATGGGCCCGGTAACGGCGTCGCAACAAAGCAAGCCATTCGCTGTTCTCCTCACAATCGCAATCCTGGCCGGGCTTGTGATTGCGTATCAGGTGCGAATCTCCCTCGACACCTACCGGGCCGCTCTGCGCCTCGACTACTACGTGCATTTCACGCTACACAGGTTCACGAACCGGATCGCAACGCCGGAGTATCTCCGGTTCGCTGAAGACCGGGTGAATAGACCGCGCGTGGAACCACAAGGCCCCTCTTACGTTCTCGCAGTCAACGGAGATCCCCTTCGAGGCGCGTCCCAACCCCTCCGAGCCATGCGGCCCAAGCAGGATTCGGAGCGTGCGGCAACTTCTTCTGATCCCGGCCTCAGCATCACAGTATTCTCGAAGGACCGCGGGACACGAACGGTCTACCCCGGGACGCCTCACTGCACATGTGGCGTCATGGACCCATGGGATATCGCCGTGACGTTGCTGGCGCCGCCCGCGTTCTGCATTGCACTCGGTTTTCTCGTGCTTTGGAGGCATCCCAGGTCACTTTCGGCATGGGCGTTCCTCGGACTCCAACTCTCGCTCTCTAAAATACCCATCTGGCCGGAAGTCTACGCAGGCTTCGTCCTGACCGCCACTCCGATGGCTTGGGACGACGCATGGCGTGTCCCCGCAGTGGCCTATCGGGCATTCGTCCAGCACATTTGGCCGGCGGCTGTTCTGGTATTGCTGCTGGGTTCTTGGCGGACACGTTCGCGAGGACGAATCGCAGCGCGCGGACTAGCCGCAGCCCTGTGCGCGTGGGCGGTGCTCGAAAGCGCGTTTGCAGTCTCTTGGTCGGAGGACTATCGCATCATGGAGAGCGCCTACCACCTCCTGCGGGAGTACCAGACCGAGTGCCTGATCCTCGTGATCGTCACAGTCACGATTGTGGGCTGGCTGGTGAGGCCCAGCCTGGGGTTTGTGTTGCTGCTGATCGGACTCAGCGCCGCAGCGGCCCTCTACCGGAATCCGGATCCAATTGAAGAGCTGACGTGGATGGACACGAACGGCATCCCGCACATCATGCCTTTGTCTCCGCGTTTGCACCACAAGCCGCATCTCGTGATGTTGCTCTACGCGTTCGCTTGCATTTGTTCCGTGATCACGGTGTTTCGCAAGCATGTGCGCCGCAGCGAAATGGTAGCGCTCGGACTGCTCGCGTTGCCGTTGCTGCACATCGCGGCCGTCGCGGGCGGTTATCTGTACCCACTCGCGCCAGTGTTCTTCGCACGTTGGCCGTGGTTCCTGCTTGCTCTCTCCGGCGCGGCGCTACGGCTGCTCGCGCACGCCATCTGCCGCCGAATCGCGCCTACATCAGCACATCCTTGAGCGGACGCCGCGACGAGTAAGGCCGCGCCCCGCCATAGCCCAACCGGATCAGCAGCACCGGATATTCGTCACCGCAGGCAAGCCACTCGCGCAGTTCGTCCCGCACTCCAGGCACCTCGCAAGGCGTGTTTACATGCGAGTGCTTCAAACCGTGCATTGTCGCGGTCAACGCCACACGTTCGAACGCCATGCCCGCGCGCACCCAGTGGCTACGATCGTGGCGGCTCACCAGAAACAGCATCAGTGCGGAGCAATGCCCAATCAGCATGCGCGTTTGACCTGCATCGCCTGACGGGGTGATCGCGCGACGCAGAATCGGCGCGCCGAGCCACCGTGGCATCGCGGGAAGACCAATCGTCTTGGCGAACAGCCCGTCGCCATGCGCTTCGGCTTCCCGGCCGGAGAAGCGGATCCAGGAAACGAGTTCTTCGCGAAAGCCGGCATCGGCGGCCTGCATCGCACTTGCCTTGCATGCCAGCTCGGCAAGCGTCCGGATGCGCTCCTGTTCCGTGAAGATCAGCCCTCGGACACCTGATTCGTGCGAAGCGTCGAAGAGGGCCTCGCGAACATCCATCGGGACCGGTGTGCGTTCGAAGGGTGACCGCGTGGACTGCCGGTCGGCGATGGCCGATGCGAGTCTGGCAGCTACGGGATCCCGTTCGCCACCCGCAGTGAGAGTTACGGTGATGGATTCCGGAGAGGCCGGCTCGAAGATCGAGATATCCGTATCGAATCCACGAGCACGCGCGGCCTGAGTCAGATTCTCCAGCGCGCAGCCGAGACTGACATAGAGTTCGTGATCATCAGGATCGGCAACCGGCAGCCGCCGCGTCAGATCGGGGTGTATGGTGATGCGGTCCTCACGGCAGGAGAACCGCCAGGGTTGGGTGTTGTGACCGGATGGCGCCCGTGTGGCAAGATGCACCAGCTCAGAAGCCATCTCTCTCGACAATCGCATGGACACCGAAAATGACTCCGAACGTATCGTGTCACGATGCATTGGCGGATTCAAGGGTCGCTCGCGGGAATGCACTTCGCCCGGCGTAACGCTTGGCCCTTTCCAAAGCGCCCGGCATGCGTTGTCACATCGCAATCCGTAGGGTATACTCCATTCACAGAAACGAGGACAGATGAACACTCTCCGGCTCATTCTGCTCGCGGCTCTCGTCACGGGGACGCTTGCCGCGCAACGTCACAAGCTTGTCATCAACGCGGAAACTCCTGAAGGGCAACTGCTCCAGCAAATCGGCCAGGAGCAGGATGCGGCCAAGAAAACCGGGCTCATGGAGGATTTTCTCACCAAGCATTCGAAGCACGACGGAGCGGCATGGGTGCTGGACCAGTTGGTCAGCGCTCATCTCAAGTCGAGTAACTTCGACAAGGCGCTGGATGCGGGCCAGAAGCTTCTCGCCATGGACCCGAATGACGTTGTCACCTCCCACAATTGCCTGAAGGCCGCGGAGGGGAAGAAGGACCCGGACGCGATCCGCCAGTGGGCGATCTCGACCAGCGCGGTGGCTCGCAAAGCGGCCGCGGCGCCAAAGCCCGCCGATGCCGACGACGAAGAGGACTGGAAGAACAACGTCGCCTATGCCAAGCAGGTCGACACTTACACGGAGTACGCCCTCTATGTCGCCGCGCTCGGCGCCCAGGATCCCGCCAAGCGGATCGGCTTGATCGAGGCGCTGCAAACGCAGTCGCCCAAGAGCCAGTACGTTCCTCAACTCGAAGGTCTCTACTTCCTTGCGCTCCGGCAGTCGCAGCAGAACGACAAAGCGCTCGCGCTCGCCGAGCGTGTGCTCGAACGCGAGCAGACCAATGAGGACATGCTGCTGGCCGTAATGGACAGCTACTTTAACAAGAAGCAGAATCCCGACAAAGTGATCGCGTACGGCAACAAGCTGGCGGAACTGATGGCCTCGAAGCCGAAGCCGGAAGGCGTTGCTGACGCCGATTGGGACAAGCGAAAGAACCTCCTGATGGGCATGGGGTACTGGATGGCCGGCATGACGTATGCCAACCAGAACAAGCACCTCGATACGGACCGCGACCTCCGCAAGGCCCTGCCCCTGGTCAGCGATAATGAACCGTTGAAGGCCCAGACGCTCTTCTATCTGGCGCTTGCCAACTATCGCATGGGTGAGCCCAAGAAGGACAAAAAACTCATGGCCGAGTCTCTCCGTTTCAATCAGCAGTGCGCGGCGATCAAGAGCCCGTTCCAGGCCACGGCCCAGAAGAATGCGGCGGCGATCCGGGCACAGTTTGGACTCAAGTGAACATACTCATTCCCAACCTCGGCTCCACGTCGCTCAAGTACCAGTTGCTGGCGATGCCGGAAGGCCAGACGCTGTTTCGCGGACGCCAGGAACGCGTCTCCAACTATCGCGAAGCCATTTCGGCAATCGACACTGGCAGCGCTCCGATCGATGCCGTCGCGTTCAAAGCGGTTCATGGCGGTCCGCGCTACCGGGGCACGTTTGTCATTGATGAGGGCGTGTTGGCCGCACTCGATCAGTATCTGCCCGCGGCGCCTGCTCACAACGCGATCTACCTGACCGCGATCCGTGCCTTTCAGGAAGCCATGCCGGGCGTGCCTCTGGTGGCGGCCTTCGAGACAGAGTTCCATGCCACCATGCCGGAGCATGCCGCTCGCTACGGCCTGCCCGCGGGCTGGGAGGATGTCCGGAAATACGGCTTTCATGGCGCATCGCATCAGTACATCAGCGAACGGGTGCTGGATCTCGCCCCCGGGGCTCGGCGGATCGTAAGCTGCCATCTCGGCGGTAGCTCGTCCATGTGCGCGATCGCGGATGGCAAGTCCGTGGATACGACCATGGGTTTCTCGCCGCAGTCAGGCTTGGAGAACGCCACCCGTCATGGCGACCTCGACCTTTACGGCGTCGTGTATCGAATGGGCCGGGAGGGATGGCCAGTCGACCGTGCCGTTCAGGAACTGACGAAGACCGGAGGGCTTTCGGGCATCTCCGGAATCGCCGGGGGTGACGTGCGCGACCTGATCCGCGCCTCCGATGAGGGCAACTCCGAGGCGAGGCTCGCGCTCGACGTGTTCTGCTACCAGGTGCGCAAGACCATCGGCGCCTACGCGGCGGCCATGGGAGGCCTTGATGCGGTGGCGTTCACCGGCGGAATTGGGGAGAACTCCGCCCGTCTGCGCGAGGAGTGCTGCCAGGATCTTGGATTCCTCGGCATCGCGCTCGACGCCGGGCTGAATCACGACGGCACCGGCGACCGTCTGCTGAGCGTCGCGGGCCCAGTGGCCGTCATGGCGCTTGCCACCAATGAGGAACTGATCGTGGCGCGCCGTGCCTACCGGATTCTCGCCAAAACCTAAATCGCCGACCGGCGGCTCACCACATATATTATCGCCATATACCGTCGCGTTTCCCTCTATGCCCGCACCAGCGTTAGCTTCGCGGGCTTTGCGCCTTGGCACCTTAACGTGAGACCATAGCCGGCCTCATGACGAGAATGCCAATCCCTAGGGGCAAGCGGTGTTCGCGGAGTCATCCACGTCCGCCGCCATTGCACGGAGAGTGACAACCGTGGCGCCCCAACCTCCCGCCTCCACCGGAGCATCGGAAAAAGATGTCACAAAAGGTAGTCCCTTGAGTAGGGTCCGTACCATGTCGCGCTGAAAGCCGATACCCTTGCCGTGAATAATACGGACGTAGCGGTAACCCCGCTCTCGTGCCTGGAGGAGATACTCTTCTGTGATCGCGCGGGCATCGCGCGGCGGAACTGTATGTAAATCAAGCACATCCGTAATTGGGAGAGAGACTGGCTGATCGGACTCGTCCATGGTTGTCTACTACCGTTTTACGGAAATGAGTAGCAAACAGGCAAGGCCCGTACTTGCTATCCCCTACCTCGACAAGCCGCGACGGAGAAACCAATCCATGCGCCTAGTCGAGACTATGCAATTCACCCTAAACCTGGATGGTGGTTCCTGCCGATAGCACCATAGAACTCGGTGGCGTCATGGGGGAGCACCAGTGAGGCGATTCGCCGAGATTTAGGCGAGAAGACACCTAGGGCGGTCGAAAAATCGAAGGCGGCTGTTACTATGGAGTCGGTCATCTTGCAGATTTAGTTATGCGCTGCTTGTACTGTCGTCGACCAGTTTCGATCCTCCGCCGGATGGTGGACAACGAGTTTTGCTCGTCGGCCCACCGCCGCCGGTTCCGTTCGACCAGTGCGCGGGCATTGCGCGACCGGGGCGAACTCGCCGATTACGATGATTATCTGGCGTTGATCGAACCTGAGAAAAAGAAGCCGAGGAACGGCAAGTTCAGTGTGGCCACGGCTGCAATGGTTGGTCTCGTGATCGGCCTCAGTCTGTGGTTCCTGCCTTCGGCACCCGTACCCTTACCCGGCACGGAACTTCGTTACACGCTTGCGTCGAACCCCTTGAGCCAGAAGCTGCGGATGCTCTTTCCGGATAGCCCCAAGATCAACTTGCGGCAGGACTTCCGGATGGGGCTGGGCGATTGGCTCGGTGGTGCGTCGTCTGACTTCCTGCCAGGTTCGCTGAGAGCGGATAACCTGCGGCTGTGGAAGCCCACTCTCGCATTGTCCGACTATCAGATGGAGTTCCAGGCAGCGATTGAGAAGAAGTCTGTGGGTTGGGCGTTCCGCGCCACCGACATGCGCAACTACTATGCCGCCAAGATCGTTTCCGGTGGCAAGGATGGCGCGCGTTCGGAGATTGAGCGCTTCGTGATGATGGCTGGACGCGAAGCCGACCGTGTACGTTTGCCCATCCCGGTGAGCGTCCGGCCGGAGCAACTCTACCGGATTCGCGTTCGCGTGAAGGGTGACTCTTTCAGCACTTCGGTGGACGGTCAGGTGATCGACACTTGGCGCGACCGCCGGCTGCGGAAGGGTGGCGTGGGATTCTTTTCCGAAAAAGGCGAATTGGCCAGTGTCCGCTGGGTGAGTTTGTCTGAGCCGGATAGCTTCCTCAGCCGTCTCTTCGCTGCGGATATGCGCCCCATTGACCCGGTCTACGGATTCGCCCCGAAGCCAGCTTTTGTGCCAGCCTTCGTGATGTTGCCAGTCCGCTAAGTTCGCGGGAATCTCCCGTGGACCGCGCACGCCGGACTGGCACGTCACACTCTTGACCTGCGCCCCGAAAAGCGATCCCGCCGAAAGCGATACCCCGAACGAGATACACTGTTCCTGCATGCTGGAACGCCTCTCTCTGTCCGGGATGGCATCCCTTGTCCGCCGGGGCGAAGTATCGCCAGTCGATCTCGTGGATGCTCACCTGACCCGTATCGAGCAGGTCAACCCCCAATTCAACGCCTTCTCCCAGATCTTCGCCGAACAGGCCCGCGCCGAGGCAAGGCGTCTCGCCAGCCAGCCGCCCATGGGGCCGCTCCATGGCGTTCCCGTCACCATCAAAGACAGCTTCGACATTCAGGGTACGCGCGTGACTGCGGGGTCGCGTATCCTCGGTCACATCGCCACCGAGGATGCGACCGCCGTCGCCAGACTCCGCAAGGCAGGCGCCATTCTTCTCGGCCAGACCAACGTCCCAGAACTGCTCTCCAGCTATGAAACCGACAATCTGACCACCGGGCGCACCGTGAATCCCTGGAACGCGGCCCGCACCCCAGGCGGATCCAGTGGCGGGGAAGCTGCTGCCATCGCCTCTTATTGCTCTCCAGGCGGGCTGGGCGGCGACGGCGGCGGCTCCATCCGAATCCCCGCCCACTTCTGCGGGATCGTTGGCCTGAAGCCGACGCACCGCCGGATCGGCAGCGGCGGATGCTACCCTCCCTCCCAGCTTCCCGGCGGCCTGATGGAGTCTCCCGGACCGCTGGCTCGCACGGTGGGGGACGTCCGCCTGCTCTTTGAAGTCATGCAGGGCGAGGACGACCGGGACTCCCTGTCCCTACCGGCCTCCGCTGACGCCCTCCAAGGCCTGCCAAAGGCCGGAATCTGGCGCGAGTTCTACAAAGTTCCCGTGCATCCGGCAATCGCGGCTGCCGTGGACCGGGCGGCTTCGGTCCTCGATCAATGCGGCGTTCCGGTGGAGGAGGTGACGCTCCAAGGTCTGGAACGCGCTCCCAACGTCTGGGCATTCTTCTTCGGTGAACTTCGTGGGCTCCAGATTCGCGACCTTCTCGCCGGCCACGAGGCAGAGGCCCACTGGACGGTGACCGAATCCCTCCGCCCGGAAGCGCCACCCGCCGATGCCCGCGCGATCGCTGCCCAATTCGCCGAGCGCGAGCGGTTGCGGCATCTCGTGCTCCAGCAGATGCAGAGCCACCAGGTTCTCCTGATGCCGCCTTGCGCGATTCCCGCCTTCCCCCATCGCGAGCGGCGCTATGATCTCGGCAACGGGCAAACCGTCAGCCAGTTCCCTGCCATGGCACAGGCGACTCTGTGGAATCTGTTCGGATTCCCCGCTCTGGTGCTGCCGTTCGGCATGACGGACGATGGCCTGCCTGTGGGCGTCCAACTCGTCGGGAGACCGTTTGAGGACGAGTTGCTCCTCGATATTGGCGAGAGGATGGAGGAAGCCCGAGGTCCCGTCACGGCTTTGCCGCGGTAGCGCGGCGCGCCCGCTCGTAGTCTTCCAGCAGACGCTGGGCCACCTTCTCGGCCACATCCGCCGCCGCTCCTTTGAACTTCGCGCCCAGGCTTTCCTGCGTGGTCGACCACAGAACGTCACCGTCGCGATTCACCAAGCGCAGCGATGCCCTGGATTCCTGTTTCCGCTCCTGAATCCGGACGGAATCGCGATCGTCCGCCGAAATGGCGCCCGCCACGCCCCTCCGTGCCGTGGTCCGGCTCGACGCACTGGTGTTGACCGAGGCACTGCTCCTCGCCCCGACCCCCTCACTCGACTGGAATGTGTCGGTGTAGGTGAAGTTGTCGGCCGTACCGCGCAGGAACGCATCCGCGCGATCCGGATTCTCCGTAACAATAAACAACCGCGAGTTCTGCACTGCCGCGATGAGCATGTCGCGAATCGGTTCCGGGTTGTCCCCGCTCAGCTTATCCACGTACACGCGCCGCAGCCCGACGAGTTGCTGCAGACGTTCCGCCTCGAACTGGCGGGCGGGGGTGTCCTGCCAAAGAAAGAAAAGCAAGATCCCATGCATCGCTTATCCCTTCCCTCTCATCCCCGCCCCGCCTTTCGAGCCTCATTGTCCTGAAACTCCACTTTCCGTCCAGTGCGGGCTTCCAGGCTCGCCAGCACCGCGCGAATATGAACTTTGTCCACGTGGAATACCAGAGCCTGCTGCTGGCCTTCATCATCAGTGAATCCGACCGTAAGAAAATGCTTCCGCTTCTTGCTCAACACAAACATCGGCGACACGAGAATCGCCAGCGCATACCTGCGGCTGACCTGCTGGCCATATTCCAGCAGGTTCACCTTGGGATACAGAACCTTCAGCGTCGACTCCCGCGTGAGGAACGTGAGGTAATCGGAGTCCGACGTCCGGATCACTCCTCGCGCCCCCTGCGGAATGGCGCTGACGGTGCCGCCGATGTACTCGGCGCGCCCGATGATCGCCCGCCCATCCACGCTGAGTTTCGGCGTTCCGGCCGCCGGCGTCCCCACTGCCGACCCCGCTGCCGGGCCCACCGCCGCCGGCCCGTCTGCCGCGGTTTGCGCCAGCCCGGATGCACACAGAAGCCCGAATAGGATGATCCGAAACATGTGCAATATAGATTTAGTAGGGGCAAGCCGGAAAAACTCTCAATGCAACCGCGGGAATCTGAACGGCATCCCTAATACGTATCCTTCGCAGATGAAAAAAGGAATACTCACCCTCGCCCTGCTTTGCCTGCTGCCGGCCCGTCCGGTGGATGCGGTCAACTTCGACCTCCGCTTCGACCGTCTCCAGGAGGCCTTCCGTCTGCTGCCCGATTCCGACCGTGGACAGGTGGACGAAATCATCGGTCTGCTGAAGCAAGGCAGTC
The DNA here is from genome assembly GCA_016789785.1 of Bryobacterales bacterium. The sequence continues at coordinate 6,654 of JAEUQE010000181.1, read as the reverse complement.
ACAAAGAGGCGCTTTCGCGTCTGGAAGAGCTCAACCGCCAATTCCCGGCGAACTCTTCGCTGCGAGTGATGACAGCCTACGCGCTCCTCAACCTCGGCAACGTGATTGGTGCGTTTGAAGAGGCGGACCGGGCGCACGATGCCCCCAACGGCAACCCCTACAAGTGCCTGTTCTTTTCCAAAGTGGCGTTGCTCGCCGGCAAGCACGAAGCCTGCAAACGCGAGTTGCAGCACGCCAAGGTCAACAAAGAGCAGCCGAAGGAAGTTCGTGAAATCGAGTTGGAATTGAAAAGAAGGAAGATCTGAATGTTCGATCTGGAAGAGAGCAAGCTGCAGGAAGATGCACTGAGAACACCCGACGGCCAGGAGGCCGGGGTGATCGTCAGTCCTGACACATACCGCGCGAACCGGGTGCCTCCGGGCCAATCGCGTACGAAAAAGTGGCCAGTACTGGACGCCAGCGGCTCCCCGCGCATCGACGTCGCCAAGTGGCGATTCCAGATGGTCGGCCTCGTGAACCAGGAGGTGAATCTTTCCTGGGATGACTTCTGCAAGCTGCCTCGTGTGAAGGTGTTCGCCGATTTCCACTGTGTCACCCGCTGGTCACGCATCGGAAACCTGTGGGAAGGCGTTTCCACCCGGAAACTGGTCGAACTCGCCGGCGGGTTGAAGCCGGACTGCCGCTACGTGCTCGCCTATGGCTACGATCACGGCTGGACGACCAATCTGCCCGTGGAGAATTTTCTCGCGGACGATGCACTGGTCGCCCTGACGCATGACGGCGAGCCCCTGACGCTGGAGCATGGCGGTCCCGCGCGTCTCATCGTGCCGCAACTTTACGCCTGGAAGAGTGCGAAATGGGTGGCGGGCGTCGAGTTCCTGGCCAAGGACAAAGCCGGGTTCTGGGAGCGCAACGGCTATCACATGCATGGCGACCCCTGGAAGGAAGAACGCTTCGGCTACTGAGTGGCCCCGTCTCGGTTGACCACCGAAACAACCCCGAGGATACCGGTGAACATGCCCAAGTACGCTGCACTCTTACGGAATACTCCATTGCGCATCAACAAGCCAATGATCAGGATGGCGGCGGCCAGGACCAAGATGTTAAAGACGAACAGCAGTCCGGACTCCAGTACTGCGGACGGATAGGTTGCAGCGGCAACCACCGGCGCCCACTGCGCTCCGTTCACGGCGTTGGCGTACACTCGCTGAACGTAATCAGCGCGCCATAGTTTGGCCAGGCTGGGTCAGCGCCCGGTCAAGCAAGATAAACAGGGCCACGCACGCGGTCGCCAACAGTATGGCGTTCCGATTGAGCGCGTCACTTTCGCAAACCCTGGATCTGGACGACCTCGCCAAGCCGACTTCGGCTTGGTGCTTCTTGTGCGGTCGAGCCGGACGTTTCCAGCAGCGGAAGCAACCGGTCGATTTTGGGTTCCGTCAGGTGACGAAAGTACGTTGCCGTTTATTTCGGAAGTACGTTGGCAGTACAATGGATCAAGGCATTGCATGGCTATTTCCACACGTGAACAACAACGCGACCGCCGGTTTCAACTTCGCGCAACCGCGGCTGAGGAAGAACTGATCAAAGTAGCGGCGGATCGACAAGGCGTCAGCGTTACCGAGTTCATCCTGCGGAGCGCCCGCGAACGAGCGGAGCAGTCGCTCGCGGACCAAACGCGGTTCGTACTAGACGACAAGCAATGGAAGGCATTCATGGCAGCGTTGGATCGCCCCGCTAGGGAAAAGCCGCGTCTCCGCAAACTGTTCCGGGAGGACCATGTAGCGAAGCGGCGGTCATGAGCGCCGTGGCGGAACCCGAGTTCGTGATCGACAAGCTCAGTCGAGATCACAATCTGAGCATGTTCGATTGCGCCAATGGAACCCTCAATGATTGGCTCCGGAAGTTCGCGTGGACGAACCAGCAGGCGGAGTCAGCCAAGACCTATGTGGCTCTCGCTGGGAATCGCGTCATCGGCTACTACGCCCTGACGGCCGGTTCGGTTCACAAACACGAAAGCCCGCAACGGATCGCGAAGGGCCTGGCGAATCATCCCATTGGCGTTGTGCTGCTCGCCAGATTGGCTGTGGATCGATCGCAGCAGGGAAAGGGACGCGGTAAGGCGCTCCTATTCGATGCGCTGTCCCGGATTGAAGAAGCCGCCGGCATCGTGGGCGTCCGGGCGGTCCTCGTTCACGCCATCGACGATGCAGCAAGGCGCTTCTACCAGCACTTTGACTTCGAGGAATCTCCGGTTGACCCGTACCAGTTGCTGTTGCTGCTGAAGGACCTTCGGAAGGCTATCCACCTGTAGCCGGGTCGCGAGTCTACAACGCGCAACGTCGCGCGCCGCTAGGTGAGGAGCATTGCGCCCCTGTGGCCTGTATTGCCTCGGGCCGGCGTCCGTCGCATGATGAAGGAAGTGCTTCATCTTCTGCGTGTCGCCGCCTTCTCCTGTTCCCTGGTTGCCGCAGCCACTCCGCCCTGGGGCGCCACCGTCCTGGTCGAGCCTGGCTCCGCCGAAGCGGTCCGATTCTCCGCCGTCGGCCGCATCTCCAATTGCACAGTCTTCCTGATCAAGCCCCAGGGCGCCCAGGCCGCCTCTCCCGCCTACGTCATGACCTCGGGACACTGCATCGACCTCGGCGCCAACGACGTGATCGTCGATCGTGCCGACACCTCGCGCACCGTGCAATTCGGGCTGCTCAACAAGGCGGCCGTGGCGCCCCTCCAGGTCCGCTCCCGCCGCATCGTCTACTCGACGATGAGGGGCATCGATCTCGCCATCCTCGAACTCGACTCCACCCTCGGCGCCCTCGAAACTGCCGGCATCGTGCCCCTGGTGCTTGCGCGCAGTGTGCCACAGCCGGCTACCGCCGTTGAATGGGCGGGCATCCCGACAGGCAACGTCCCGATTGAGGAGCGAGTCCTGCGCACTGGCCTGTGTGAAACCAGCGGCATGGCCGACGTGCTCGAATGGCGATGGTTCTGGCGGGGCCAGATCCGCATCGATTGCTCCGACATCTCGGGCGGGGCGTCAGGCTCGCCGCTGATCGTCCGCGCCACCGGGATGGTGACGGGCATCATCGGAACCACGAACGTTGGGAACCTGGAGCCCGGCTCCGACGAACTGTGCGGTCGCAACGACCCATGCGAGTTGCGCGGCGCGGCGAGCACATGGGTTCGCAATTCGAGCTATGCGACCCCGGCCTTCCCTGCGGCAGCATGCTTCGACGCCGGTGTGTTCCAACTCACCGCAATGGGCTGCGGCCTCGCTCCCGCCACTGCGGTCCGAGTCCTCGAACAGCGTCTTTCGGTCCGGCCCGGCGCCTCCTGGAACACCACCATTACCAGCGACTCTATGCGTTTCTTCCGCTACAAGGTGTTTCCCCAGGGCTCAGGCGATTGCGCCGAAGAGTCTGGCTACAGCCAGCCGGAGCCGGTTCCGGGCCGGCTCTCCGGGCTTCTGCCCGCACCGGAAGGCCGCTACTTTGCGTGCATCACCGCTGGCGTTTCCCCAACGCCCGACTCAACATGGGAATCGCCACGTTTCGCAAACCTGGTTCACCTGCGGGTCGACGCAACGCCTCCCGCCGGACCACCGCGGTTCAACCTCTCCCAGTCGGAGAACGGATTCTCGTTCGTCCCCGGCGCGAGCCTCTCCACCAGCCTCCTCCCAAAGGCGGACGAGGCCGAATCGAGTACCTGTGCCGACCTCTCCACCTACCGCCGCCTTTACCCGGTGCCCTGGTTCATCCCGAAAGGCGCCGTGAAGCGGCTGTGTCTTGTGATGGAGGATGCCGCTGGAAACACCAGTCCGCCCGTGGAAATCGACCTGATCGAACCTGCGATCTTCCCAATGGGCGTTCTCACCTCGGCCGGCTACGTACATGGCCGCGCGGTGCCCGGCTCATGGATCAGCGTGTTCGGCCTCAATCTCGCGGGCGCCGGCCAGTCAGCGCAGGTGCTCTTGCGCGCAGGCGGCTCGGAGATCGAACTTGCCACCGCTTACGCCTCCGACGGCCAGATCAATGCCCGCCTGCCCGATTCGACGCCTCTTGGTCCCGCCGAAGTGATCGTGGCGCCGCCCGGCCGCAAGCCCGGCTCGGCCCCGATCCGCATTGAGGCGGCAGTTCCCGGCATCTTCACCGCCGACGCCCGCCCCAACAGTTTCGGCCTGATCTTCGGCATCGGCGCCGACGGCTCCCGGCAACCCACCATGGTGTGCGCCGCAACCGGATGCACTCTCCACGCCCTGGAGGGATTCCGCGACTTCGCGATTCTGGCCGGCGGACTGGGCGGCACGCGCGAGGTCAGGGTCACCTTCTCCGAACAACCAGTCGGAGTCCTCGGCGTTACCCCGGTAATCCCCGGCGTCGACGAAATCCGGGTCCGCCTCCCCGCTCATCTCAGGCTCCGGGGCTATCTGCCCGTCAGAGTGACTGCAGCAGGCGGCGAGTCGGGCCCGGCGTGGGTGTGGCTCCGCTGATCCCGTCATCACGCCGGGGTGCGGGGCTCCGCGCAACATTCCCGCCCCCGGACGTGTTTGCTAATCTAGCAAGTTGAGGCTTCCTGGGCAGTTCTTCCTGTCGAACATCGTCCGGCAACGGACCCTCCTCTACCAACTCGTCCGCCGCGACTTCGAAAACCGGTTCGTCGGCTCCGTGGCGGGATGGCTGTGGGGTCTGATCCATCCGCTCGTTTTGTTGCTAAGTTGGACCTTCGTCTTCCAGATCTGCCTCAAAGCGCCGCTGCCGGCCAACGCCGTCACCACGAACTACACGATGTTCCTGATCTGCGCCCAGCTTCCCTGGCTGCTGTTTCAGGAGACCATCGCACGCTCGTCCACCTGCCTGCAGGAACAGGCCAACCTGATCACGAAGACCGTGTTCCCCTCCGAGGTGATCCCGATCGCCGTCTTTCTGTCGGCCCTCATCAGCCACCTCATGGCTCTGGCCATCGTCGTTGCGATGTCCATCCTCTGGATCGGCCAACTCAGCGCCATGGCCGTCATGCTGCCCGTCTACATGCTCCTGGTGGGGTTGCTCGGAATCGGCATCGGCTGGGTGGTCTCGAGTCTACAGGTCTATCTTCGGGATACGGCCCAGTTCGTCAACGTCTTCCTGACTCTTTGGTTCTGGGTAACTCCGATCTTCATCACCGAAGAACTTGTTCCCGAGAACCTCCGCTTCCTCATGCGATACAACCCCATGTCGTATGTCGTGAATGCCTACCGTGACCGCTTGCTTTCCTATCGCCCGCCGAATCTGGAGGAGCTCGCGATTTTGACGGCTTTCGCCGTTACCGCGTTTGTCATGGGCGGATTGTTCTTCCGTCACCTGAAGCGCGGATTTGCGGACGTACTGTAATGATTTACCAAGCATTTCTTTTCCTGCTGTTAGTGTTTCCGGCGATACCTGCCAGCGCCGCCGGCGTGTCCGTGAAGTTCGACCCCTCGAAACCCGAGATTGGCCCGTTTCCCACGGACTTCCTCACGGCGCCCGCCACCAACACCAAAACGGCGCGCCGCGTGCGCATGCCGCAGCCATCGGATTGCACGGCGCAGCCGAACGCCTGCCAGGAAGCGTTCCTCCTCAACGATTACGATGGGTTCAACATCCAGGCCCGAGTGCGGGTCAGTTTCTCCGGCGCGATCAACCCGGACACCATCCGCGCGGGAGTCATCCTCATCGCTCGCGACTTGCTCACCATGGACGAACGAGGTGTCCACAAGCCCGGCGACATCATCCGCCTCAATCAGATCGTTTACGACAGCGCGACCAACACCGCCTTCGGCAAGCCCGACACCGCCATGGATCAGACCCGCCGCTACCTGCTGGTAGTAACTGACGCCGTGAAGGACACCGCGGGAGATGCGGTGGAGATTGACGGCGCATTCACCACCTGCGTCGACGGCGCGCCCGATGACTACTGCAAGGCGCTGGGCGACGCTCTCAAAGCGAGCACGGTGGAAGGCAGAGTGGTGGCGGCAAGCCTCTACACCACCATGAGCGCGACTTCCTGGCTCGAACGCGCGCGCGACCGTCTGACCGATTTCTCCACCGCCGCGACTCCCAATCCCGGCCAGAGCCTGTTCGGCGTCACCGAATTGCGTTCCATTCGCTGGGTGCAGCAGGTAAGAACGAGCGGAGAGCAATTCTCCGAGATTCAGTTCCCATTACTCCTCCTGCAAGGAATCCGCGGAATTTATTTCGGCTCTTACTCCTCGCCCAACTACCTGGCGAGTAACCGCACCATCGAACCAATCGCCTCCAACGCGCCGCTGCCGCCCGCACCCGCCGCCAGCGAGATTCACTTCCACAGTTTTCTTCCCACCGGTGCGAAGCCAGAGAAAGGCTATCCCGTGGTGATCTACGGCCACGGGCTGGGCGATAGCCGCTTCGGCGGACCGTCGCTGCTGGCGAGCGTCTTTGCCGCCGATGGGATGGCCACCATCGCGATCTCGGCAGCCGGCCACGGCGGTGGACCCGGAGGCCTACTGTCGATCCAAACCTTCGCCGGAACGCAGTCGATCGCCGCGCCCGGACGTGGCGCCGACATCAACAACGATGGCGCCATTGACTCCAGTGAGGGATGCTCGGCCGTCGTCTCTTCGCCGCTCGGCTTCCGTGACTGCCTGCGCCAAACCGTCGT
>JAEUQE010000180.1 GCA_016789785.1 Bryobacterales bacterium | reverse complement strand
ACTGCAGTCACAGACCTCTCGAATGATTTTCCAAGCTCGCATCTCACACATAACACGACACTTCTCCAATAGGCACCCCGGCGCGAAGCCTTGACGCCCGGCAGCCGCCAGCTACCATCAAGTCGGGGAACGCAACCCGCTCCCGAAACCCAAATTCACCAGCGAGGTGTTACTCATGTCGTCCAACGTGTCCTCCGACAAACCGCGCCGCACGCGCGCCGAAATCGCCCGCGAGAATGGCAGTAAATCCAAAGGCGCTGTCACGCCCGAAGGCCAGTTCCGCGCCGCCACAGCCTCCCTCAAGCACGGACTCACTGGCAAATGCGTCGTCCTTGCCAACGAATGCCCCCGTAAGTACGAAGCCCTCCGCAAGGAGTATTTCGACGAATGGCAGCCCCAGGGCCGTACCGAAACTGACTTACTCATCACCGCCATCAACTGTAACTGGCGTCTCCAACGCGTCTGGGGCCTGGAATCCTCACTCATCGATTCCGCAATGTTCTTCAAGCGCAACGAATTCGAAGGAAGCTATTCGACGCCAACCTCCGCCATGCGTGCCGTCGATGCCGTCTGCGCGCTCAATGCGACAAATAAAGTCAACCTCGAAACACTCCAACGCTACGAAACCACTTACGGCCGTGGTTATGAACGTGCCCTCCTTACCCTCCGCCAGCTTCGGAAGGCTCGGGGAGAACACTCCAATCCCGAACCCCGTCTTCGTCAACGCCTCGCGCCCTCGGCCTCGATCCCTTCCGCAATCCTCGCGAAACTCACGCTACCTTCGCTGAGTCCACTTCTCAATTGGCTCCGCGCGCTGTTCATGCTGATACTCAGCCTCATGCCATGGACGAAGTCCAGCGGCGGCTCCACGGCCTCTCAAGAGGACTTCCACTATGAGGGGCCAGCACCGGAAACCGGCACCTGGCAGCCGCACGAATCGCAGTGCGCCATGCCTCGCGAAGAGTTTCTTGCCGAATCCAGCGGCACGTTCACGGTGCCGGAGCACTTACACTACGAATCGCATTTCACGCCACCCCGGCACTTACTCATTCCCAACGCCTGCCTCGGCTGCCCGGCCTGCAATGAGCGCGAAGAACGAGAAGAACGCGCAAGGCAGGAAGAGGCAAAGCGCCAGAATAGACACCCCTCACAATGACGAAAGCAATTGATCAAACCTGCCAGAACTTACTGCGGATGGAGCATCACATTTGAGCACTTAGTAGACACAGGATGTGCCGGTCTAAGTCGCACCGTCGCCAGCATCGGCGTTTTCAGTCATCCGGCGCCTCGGACGCTGACATACTTACGGAGAACTCGATCGTTCTGCTGCTCCGTAACGTGCGGAAAACACTACTCTGCGAAGCCTCCCGGCGTGTCAAACTCGGGCAGAGTCCGCGGGGTGAGCGGCTGGCCGTCTGGCCGGCGGAACGGCAGACTCGCAGGCCGCCGCTCGAATCGTGACTTCGCGGGGGGACTTCGCGAAACCACAGGAAATCACCGAACTTTGGGGACCGCCGCCGCGTTGTCCTAGTCTAAGAAGAGAGAATTTCTCACTCCATGAATCTCAAGCACCACTTTCGATCGTTGACCATCGCCGCCCTGCTCACCGGCATTGCGGCTGCTCAAACCGCTGCCCCTCCAAAGACCCAGGGGCTGCCTCCGCTCATTGACCGCGAACTGCTGTTCGGCAATCCGGAATACGCAGGGGCGCAGATCTCGCCCGACGGCAAGTACATCTCCTTCCTCAAACCATGGAAGGACACCCGCAACATCTGGGTCAAGAAAATCGACGAGCCCTTCAGCGCGGCGCGCCTCCTCACCACCGAAACCAAGCGGCCCGTCGCCGCACACTTCTGGTCGCGCGACAGCAAGCGCATTCTCTTCATCAAGGACAAGGACGGCGACGAGAACTTCAACCTCTATGGAGTGGATCCCGCGGCGCCCAAGCCCGCTGGCGCCGACGCCCCCGAAGCGCAGGATCTCACCGGCGTCAAAGGCATTCAGGTCCAGTTCTACGCACGGCCCCGCACGCAGCCGAACATTGTCTACATCGGCCTCAACGATCGCGACAAGGCCTGGCATGATCTCTACAAGCTCGACCTCGCCACCGGCCAGAAGAGCCTCGTCCGCAAGAACACCGATCGCATCTCCTCATGGTTCTTCGACGGCAAGGGCGACCTCCGCCTCGCAACGCGCACACTCGACAGCGGCGACCAGGAGATCCTTCGCGTGGACTCCGACAAGCTCACTCCCATCTATCAGTGCGGCGTGTTCGACGCATGCAGCCCGGTCCACTTCCACAAGGACGGCAAGCAAGTCTACATCATCACCAACAAGGGCACCGACCTGATTGGACTTTCGCTCATGGATCCGGCCACCGGCGCCGCCCATGTAGTAGAGTCCGATCCGCTCAAGAGGGTGGACTTCGCATCCGCGCTCTTCTCCGATGTCACCGATGAACTCGTGCTCACCGCTTACATGGATGACAAGGTCCGCGTGTACTTCAAGAACAAACAGTTCGAGGCCGACTACAATTTCCTCCGCAAACAGAAGCCCGGCCGCGAGTTGAACTTCGGAAGCTTTACCGCCGACGAGAACCTGACCGTGGTCAGCTTTCTCGGCGACACCGAACCAGGCGAAACCTATCTGTTCGATCGCAAGACCAAGAAGCTGACGCTGCAATACCGCTTGCGTGAGAAGGTCAACCGCGAGTGGCTTGCTTCGATGACCACGATACGGTATCCGTCTTCCGACGGTCTGGAGATCCCCGCGTACCTTACGCTTCCCAAGGGCCTGCCCGCAAAGAGTCTGCCCGTGATCGTGCTTCCCCACGGTGGTCCGTGGGCGCGCGATATCTGGAGCTTCAACTCCATTCACCAGTTCCTTGCCAATCGCGGCTATGCCGTACTGAGCCCGAATTTCCGCGGCTCCACGGGCTACGGCAAGAAGTTCCTCAACCTTGGCAACGGCGAGTGGGGCAAGAAGATGCAGGACGATCTGACGTGGGGCGCCAAGCACCTCATCGCGCAAGGCATCGCGGATCCAAAGCGGGTCGGCATCATGGGCGGCTCTTATGGAGGCTATGCCACGCTTGCCGGCGTTGCCTTCACGCCCGAGGTCTACCGCGCGGGCGTCGACATTGTGGGCCCATCGAATCTGAACACGCTGCTCGAATCGATTCCGCCGTATTGGGAAGCCTTCAAGAAGATCATGTATTCCCGTATGGCGGATCCATCCACGCCCGATGGAAAGGCCTGGCTTGCCGAGCGTTCTCCCTTGACCATGGCATCGAAGATCCGCACGCCGCTGATGGTGATTCAAGGCGCCAACGACCCGCGAGTGAACAAACATGAGGCCGATCAGATCGTGGTCGCTCTGCGCGATCGCGGCTTCCCGGTCGAGTACCTTCTTGCTCCCGATGAAGGACACGGCTTCGCACGGCCAGTGAATAACATGGCCATGTTGATGGCCGTGGAACGCTTCCTCGCGCGTCACATGGATGGCCGCTATCAGGAAGGCGGCACCACGGAAGTTGCTTCGCGTCTCAAGGAGATCACGGTTGATCCAAAGACCGTGACCCTCGCCAAGAAGCTCGATGCATCAGCCGTTTCGGCGGCGCCACCGAAGCTCGCCATGCCGCTGAAGCCGGCCACATTGCGGTATGAAGCGAAGATCTCCGCCGGCGCGCAGGAGTTCAAGATGAAGGTCTCCACCACGCTCACGGAAGAGGATGGCAAGTGGGTAGCGATCGAATCCATGGAGACGCCGATGGGAGCCGCCACCGATACGGCGGTGCTCGACAAGGAGAGCCTCGCCGTCTTGAAGCGTGACGTCAAACAAGGTCCGGTCGCCATCCAGATGAACGTGGAGGGCAACCAGATCGCCGGCACGATGAGCATGAACGGCCAGGAGCGGCCGATCAAGGCATCAGTCGGTGGTCCTCTGTTTGCGGATGCAGCCGGGGCGAATCTGGTGATCGGCGCGCTGCCGCTGGCCGACGGTTACTCCACCGTGATTCGCAACTTCGATCTGCAGAAGCAGAAGGAGAAGCTGGTGAACCTTGCCGTGAAGGCATCGGAAAAAGTCACCGTGGCCGCAGGCTCGTTTGATGCGTTCCAGGTGGAACTCACTCCGGCGGATGGCTCTGCCGGCAAGATCCAAGTCTGGATCGCGAAGGACACCCGAATGCCGGTCAAGATACAGGCCAGCATGCCTCAAATGGGCGGCGCGACCATGACCGCCGAACTCCAGCCGTAGTCCCACAACGATTGGACGGATCGGGATGGCCGCGCGAGCCACAAGCCGAAGCCTGCAAGCAGGTGACGACAAGCGGCGAGCGCGGTCTTTTTCGTACGGCCCTTACGCGGTTCGGGGCACGCCAGTGAAGACGTGCCGGTTCCAGGAGTCAAGCGCCGATGTGGCGGGAATGCCGGCTTGTTCGAACCACTGAAGCCACTGCGCGTAAGGAAAACACCCTTCCACCTGATGATCAACCGCCGTGTGGATACGGCCGTCGGCCTCCCGCATCACGTAGGAGTAAACAGCTTCAAAGGTGTTGTCGTCAGGGTCCGGATCCCACACCCACTCGAGATAGCGGAATGCGCGGCCATCGTCGCTGTCGTTGCCTCCGTGCTCGGTGGACGGTTCGAAGGTCTCGCTCACATAGTCGGGCACCACGATGACGCGGCCTCCCGGCTTGCAATGCGCTGCCGCTGTTTGCAGCACTGCGAGCACGCTGCCCGCGTCCGCGGCGTACATGATCGCATCGTGAATGAATACGCGATCGAACGTACGGCCAAGCCGCAGCGAACGCATGTCGCCTGCAAAGTGCTCGGCCTCGGGATTCACAGTTTTGCTTACGGCAAGCATCTCCGGCGACAGGTCGGTGAGCGTCATCGCGAAGTGCCCCTGGAAATGGGATGCAAGGCTTCCACCGCCGCATCCCAACTCCAACAGCGACGGCGCCTCCACTCCTTCCAGTCCATCCAACAGCCGTGGCAGGAGTTCCGCGGCCTCCTCCTCGTAGTCCTCAGGCGGTGACATCAGCGGCCACCAATGCGCATGCTCCGCATACAGTGAGTTCATTCCGGATTTCGCTCCATTCGTCATCAGAAGTCGATCGCCACACCCGCCGACGGAATGATCGGCAGCAATCCGTCGAATCCAAGACGGGCCTCGCCCGTTTGTCCATTGAAGCCACGCAAGTCGTCAAAGCGCAGGTTGTCGCGGTTGTAGAGGTTGATCACCTCCGCAAACAAGGTGACATGCCAGCCCTTCTTCACAAAGGTCTTGTTCGCTCTGAGGTCCATGCGGTGATAGACCGGCAATCGCAACTGATTGCGCATATCAGAAAGGAAGGCGCGGTTAATGTCAGTCCCGCGAAAATACCCGCGCACGGGGAAGCCGCTGCCATATACCCATCGCGTGCTGACGTTCACGGTCGGCCGGATGCGGTAGCTTCCGAACACGTTCAGCGTGTGTGTTTGATCGAAGTCGGAGGCAAACCTTCCACCCGTGACACCGTCGCGATAGCGCGACGTGCCGTAAGCATACGACACCCATCCCGTGATGCCGTTGCTCGTCCGGCGCTGCACGAAGATCTGCACCCCGCGCGCATAGCCACGCAGCGAGTTGGCATAGGGCGCAAGCAGGTTGCCTCCGAACACGCGCCCGTTCAAGATGCGAGCTTCTTGAGCCGGCCGCCACATCAGATCGCGATCCAGACGTTGATACGCCTCCACGCGGATGCGCGTCCGTTCATCCAAGCGCTGTTCGAGCGCAAGATTCACGGCGCTCGCGCGTTCCGGCAACAACGTGCGCCGGCCGAGCCGCGAGAAGCTTTGGGAGAGTTCCGGATACTGTAAATTCAAGCCCCAATTCAGATGCAGCGCGGTGCTGCTGCTGAGATTGATAGCCGCAGCGGCGACAGGACTCAGTGCCCGGACATCGCTCGCATCGTGATGATCGTAGCGGCCACCGGTGCGCAACTGAAGTTTCCCGCTCCACAAGCTGTAATGCTGAAAGACGTGCGCTCCGCTGCGCAGCCCAGTGCCGCGCCAAGTGTCGATGTTGACAGCGAGCGGCGGCGTTGCATTGCGCCGGTCAATGAATCCGTTATCGCGCAACCGCCGCACCGTGGCGCCGAAGGACAACGTGCCCTGTTCACTCCACTGCCATTGATTGTCCGAGTTGTAGATCCACTCGCCGTAGTGCCCTCCGGACAACGGATTCAATTGCCGGTTGCGATTGAAGAAGCTCTCACGCATCCAGGCGAACGAATTCTGCAGACTCAAGTTCCCGCCGGGAGACCATCGCGACGAGGCGTTCGCGATGGTGAAGTCATAGTCGGTATCGAAGAACCCGTTCAGCCCCAGCCGCTGCTCCGCTCCGGTGCGATCGAGCCCGGAACGTCCATGGATCACGCTCAGGCGCGCGGTGTGGCGCGGCGTGAGATCGTAGGCGATCCTCCCCTGCAGGTCAGAGAAGCCGAACGCGAGTCCAGGCTCGTCACTGGTGGCGTTGATGATGTACTGCAGATAGCTCTTGCGGGCACTGACGAGCCACGAAGCGCGTTCCTTGTTTCCGAGCGGTCCTTCCAGACTCATGGATGCATTCGACGCGCTCGCCGCACCGCGCCCAGTGAACTTCTTGCGATCACCGTCGCGCAGGCGCAGGTCCACGGCAGCCGCCGTGCGATCGGAGAAGTTCGGTGATGGTGCGGACGGATAGAGCACCGCGCTTTCGATGAGATCACTGGAGAGCACTGTAAGCGAAGCACTCGTTGGATCGCCCTGCACGGTGTGATACGGCGAATGCAGGAGGATGCCGTCCACATAGACGCCGATCCGATTGAGGCCCGCGGCTCGCAGTGACAACTGGCTCTGGAAATCGTCGTTGGGATTCACGCCGGGCAGCCCTTGAATCGCCCGGAGTGGATCGTCGGAAAGCACGCTGGCGAGGTTTCGCAACTCGGCGCCGGCAAGGCTCAGCGCGTTGCCCGATGCCGCGGGTTCCAGGGCGAACGGGCCCGCGCTTACATCGACGGATTGGGAGGTGCGCAGTGTGTCGGGTACCAGGCGGATCTCGAACTCGCGTGCACTGGTCGCATCAATCGTGAGCCGGTAGGGACGATAGCCCACCGATGAGAAGAGCAGGTCGGCGTTCTCCGGCAAAGCGATGGTGAAGCGCCCTTGGGCGTCGGTCTCTGCCCGTGCTTCGCCGCGATAGTTGCGGATCAACACGCGCGCCAAGGGCTGTCCATTGGTTGCATCCACTACCTGACCGCCGACCTCGGCGGCATCACACTGCGGCACGAGTAGCAGGAGCAGCGAAAGCCCTCGCAACATCGTTCTCCCTTTCATCTCAAATCTCGATTCTATGCTGTTGCCCCGGCGCGACGCAGTTCCCGGCGCTTCACACGCGCAGCGGCGCGGCACGCTGCGTCTGTGTCCCGATGGACTCCGTGAATGGTACGCTCTTCCTCATGGGAAAAACACTCCTCGCGTTTGCCGCGGCCTGCATTGTGGCGCTCGGGCAGCAGTACGATCTCGTGATCGCCGGCGGCCGCGTAGTGGACCCGGAGTCCAAGCTCGATGCGGTGCGCAACATCGGAGTGCGCACAGGCCGAATCGCGGCCATCACCACATCCCCACTCAAAGCCACACGCACGATCGATGCGAAGGGCCTCGTTGTCGCGCCCGGATTCATTGACCTGCATGCTCATGGGCAGGACGATGAGAATCACCGGCTGCAAGCGCGTGACGGTGTCACCACAGCGCTTGAGTTGGAAATCGGCACTGGCGATGTCGAGGAATGGTATCGCGTGCGAGAAGGCAAACGGCTGATTCATTCTGGCGTCAGCGTGGGACATGTGCCAGCGCGCATGTCCGTGATGAAGGATCCCGCCAAGACGCTGGTTCCGTCTGGCGACGGTGCGCGCAAGCCATCCAGTGATGAAGAGATTACCGTCATGAAAGCGGCCGTCGAGCGCGGTTTGCAGCAGGGCTCACTCGGAGTCGGCTTCGGGATTCAGTACACACCAGCCGCCTCGCGATGGGAGATCCTGGAGATGTTCCGCGTCGCTGCACGATTCGCCGCGCCGGTCTTCGTGCACATCCGGCACATGGGCCAGGCCGAGCCCGATGGTCTGAACGCGCTCGAAGAAGTGATCTCCGCATCAGCCGTTACCGGCGCTCCGGTGCATGTGGTCCATCTCACCTCGAGTGGGCTGGCGCAGGCCCCACGCATGCTTCAGGTGATTCGCGAGGCGCAGGCCCGCGGGCTCGACATCACGACCGAGTGCTATCCCTACAACGCCGCAATGACGGAACTCAGTTCAGCGATGTTCGATGCGGGTTGGCAGAAGGTGCTCGGCATCGACTATGGCGGCGTGGAGTGGATCGCCTCCGGTGAGCGTCTCAATGCCAGCACTTTTGCGAAGTACCGCGCGCAAGGTGGCATGGTGATCATGCACATGATCCCCGACAGAGTCGTCTCCGAAGTAGTCGCGAGTCCGCTGACGATGATCGCCAGCGATGGCTTGATCACGAACGGCAAAGGCCATCCGCGAGGCGCGGGCACCTACGCGAGAGTGCTGGGCCGCTTCGTCCGTGAACAGAAGGCCCTCTCGCTTTCCGATGCCATACGCAAGATGAGTCTGATGCCCGCGCAGCGCCTCGAAAAATATGTGCCGGCGATGAAGAACAAGGGTCGCATCCGTGTAGGCGCCGACGCGGATCTGGCGATCTTCGATGCGGACAAGGTGCTCGATCTGTCGACTTTCCAGAAGCCCGCGGTTCCTTCGCAAGGCATTCCTTATGTCGTGGTGAACGGCACACCCGTCGTGAGTGAAGGCAAGATCGTGGAGGGTGTCCATCCGGGCAAGGCCGTGCGTGCGGCCGTGCGCAAGTAGCCGCAATGGCAGCGCCGAAGCATCTGCTGTTCTACAAACCGTACGGTGTGCTGAGCCAGTTCACAGACCCGGATCGCACGGGCCATCCGACGCTGGCGCAATACATCCCGTTCGGCGGCTTGTACGCGGCGGGACGCTTGGATCACGACAGCGAAGGGCTCATGCTGCTGACCAGTGACGGCCGTGTGCAGCACAGGCTCACGGATCCGCGGTTCGCCCACGAGCGGACCTATTGGGTGCAGGTGGAACGCATCCCGGATGAGGCGGCACTGTCGTCGCTTCGTAGGAGCGTCGCGATTCAGGGCGTGCGCACGCGTCCGTGCAAAGTGACACTGCTTGCGCAGGAGCCTTCGGTGCCGCCTCGCGATCCCCCGGTGCGCTTTCGCAAGTCGGTGCCGACTGCCTGGATCGAGATCACATTGACGGAAGGACGCAATCGTCAGGTGCGCCGCATGACCGCGGCCGTCGGGCATCCGACATTGCGGCTGATTCGTATCGCGATCGGAGATTGGCGGATCGAAGGTCTGGAGCCGGGCCAGTGGCGTGAAGTCCAAATCCGCTGATGGAGCAACGGGCCGGCGTGTCGTCGCTTTCAGACGCCACTCGCTCATTGATGGCCGGGAGTGGGTAGCTTCGGCACTCTTGCAGGAGGAGGCTCGCCTCGCCTCGTAATGCGTGGCGACCAGGTGTCATCGCCTGTTCGCACGACCGTTCGAGATGGCGCTCGGCCTGCGAGACGGTCCTATCCGTGAGTGGCTACTCTCCTGAACGCTCGCAGACGCAGCAACGCAACGAGTGGTCCGTGCGCCCGCGCCGGCGCTATGCCTGTCCTTCTTCGAACTCGACGCGCCGGTAGATCTCTGCCAGCGGTACCGTGACATCCAGCGTCACCACGTGCAGCACCGCTTCCATTCCTTCATAAAACCGCAGCGTCCATGTACCTCAATCTTACCAGCAGACACTTCCCGTCCAGCCGAGTGCACTCGGGTCATCGCATGCTCCATCGCGTGGTACATTCTTCCAATGCGTTTCACTTTTCGGATGCTGTTGTTGTTTGCCGTTTTGATGACGTCCGCCCGCCCTCTGTTGCCGCAGGCTGTCACCGCAAAGGTCACCGGAACGGTCACTGATCCCTCTGGCGCGGCTGTGCAAAGCGCCCGCGTCGAACTGCGCAACCAGGACACCAACCTTGCGCGAACTGCCACTTCGGACGCACTCGGCAATTACGAGTTCCCCTTCGTCCCAACCGGTCCCTACACGCTGCTGGTGGAAGCCCCCGGATTTCAGAAGGCATCGGTTTCGCGCTTTCAACTCTCGGTGGACCAGGTGGCTCGGCTTGATGTGAAGCTCACGCTCGGCCAGACAGCGGAAACGATCACGGTGGAAGCGGGCACGGTTCTCATGCAGACCGAAAACGCGACGGTGGGTACGGTGATCGATTCGCAAAAGGTCGTCGAGCTTCCGTTGAACGGCCGGTCGTTCGTGCAGCTTGCGTTGCTCACGCCGGGTGTCAATCCGGGCACGCCCGGTTCCATCACCGTGCGCCGATTGCGCGGGTCGGTGGGCCAGGCTGTCGGCATGTCCGCCAATGGCGCGCGCGATACGCAGAACCGCTTCTACTATGACGGCATCGAAGCGATGGACCTGGACTCATACAGCTTCAGCTTCTCGCCATCCATTGATGCGATCCACGAGTTCAAAGTGCAGTCGAGCACATACTCGGCGGATGTCGGCGGTGCGCCGGGCGGACAGGTGAACCTCGCCACGAAGAGTGGGAGCAATACCGTGCATGGCACCGCATGGTGGTTCAACCGCAACGATGCGTTTACGGCTTTGAATGCGTTTCAGCCGCGAGTGCCGGGCGCCAAACCGCCGCGCTTGAATCGCAATCAATACGGCGCCAACATCGGTGGCCCTGTGCTGTTGCCGAAGGTCTACAACGGCAAGGACAAGACGTTCTTCTTCTTCAACTGGGAATCCGGCCGTCAGGTGGCAGGCTCATTTGGAGGACAGGCACTGATCCCGCCGGCGCCGCTGCGGCAGGGTGATTTTTCAGGGATCGCGGCCGTCATCAACGATCCAACCACCGGCCAGCCGTTCCCGGGCAATCGCATTCCCTCGAATCGCATCGTGTCGCATGCGCGGCTGTTTCTGGATGGATTCGTACCGGCGCCGAACACCAACGAGCCCGGCATCAACTTTCGAGGACCGCGCGTGTCCGCGCCGATCACTCAGGATCAATACGTGACGCGCATTGACCACACCTTCTCGGCCCGCGACACGTTGAGCGTCAGCTACATCTACAACACGCAAGCTGACGACACGACGCCGACCTTCGGGTTCGACACTCGCGGCAACACCGCGCGTGCGCAGAATCTCTCGCTTGGCCAGACGCATGTCTTCTCGCCTTCCATGGTGAACGAGTTCCGGGCCGGGTGGCATCGCTTCTTTGAAACCGAGTTCTTCGGCACGACGAACAAGCCGGAGTTCGACATCGGCAACAAGATCGGAATTCCAGGCGTGGCGACGCGGCCCCGCGATTTCGGCCCTCCGACGTTCAACGCGGGCTACGTGATGCCCACCGTGCGAGGCATTGGACCGCGTGATCGCCTGAACCAACTGTGGCAGGTGTCGGACAACATCAGCTTCCGGCGCGGCGCGCATAACTTCAAGGCCGGCGCATTGATCGCACGCCGCAACTGGACCTTCGACGAAGCAGTGAATCCGCGCGGTTCGTTCGATTACAACGGTACCGTGACGGCTCCGGCGGGCACCACCGGAACACGCGACAACCAGTTCGCCGAGTTCCTGCTGGGCCTCGCAACAGGCGCGCAGATTTCGGTAGAGCCGTTCGCGACCCGCATGAACAACTGGTGGCACGCTTATTACTTCCAGGACGATTGGAAAGTGAGTCCGAATCTCACACTGAACTTCGGCATGCGGTATGAGTTCTACAAGCCCCCCATTCAACGCGGAAAGGCCACGAACTTCGACTTGAACGGCTTCGTCCCGCTGCGGCAGACGTTTCAAGGCTTCTCCGATATCGCCGACACCGCGGACCGGCCGGCTGCGCTGGTCTATGCCGATAAGAACGACTTCGGACCACGCTTTGGCTTTGCCTATCTTGTGCCGAAGATGAAGGATCTGGTGGTGCGGGGCGGCTATGGCATCTACTACACGCCGGAGATCACGAACTCGTGGACGACGCTGACGCTGAATCCGCCCATCGTGAGAACCTTTTCGTTCACGGGCAACGCGAGCAATCCGATCCAGGTGGCGCGCGCGTTTCAGGCACAAGGGACGACGCGTGCAGGACTGTTTGGATCGGGCGCCGTGGATCCATGGCTGCGCACCACGTACACGCAGCAGTGGAACCTCGCGGTACAGAAGAAGCTGCCCAAGGACGTGTTCTTCGATATCGCGTATGTTGGCTCCAAGGGTACGAACCTGACCTTGACCTTCGATGCCAACCGGCCGATCCAGGTGGTGGCGAACCCGGCGACGGCGCCAACGGTAGCGAGCCGCCGGCCATTCCAGGGCTTCGATGCGATCAACAGCACGAAGTCGATTGGCAACTCGACCTATCACTCGATGCAGGTGAAGGCGGAGCGCCGGGTTGCGAAAGGGCTCTCGTTGCTCGGCGCATACACATGGGCGCACAGCCTGTCGAATGCCGATATCTCCAGCGTGGGCGGCGGCAGCTTCCTCGCGGGCATTCAAGACTACTTCGATCTGCGCGGCTCACGGTCGAACTCGATCTTCGACATCCGGCACCGGTTGTCGATCGCCGCGATCTATGATGTGCCGCTGTTCCGCAGTCATTCGAGCGCGGTGGTACGGTCGCTGCTCGGGGGATGGCAATTGGGCACGATCATCACGCAGCAGACAGGCTTTGCGGCGGCGATGGCTGGCGGGATCGACACGACGGGCACGGGCGTGATTTCGCGGCTCAACGTCACTGGTACCGCGCCCGCGATGCTGGAACGCAGCCAGCGGACACGGGCACGCTGGTTCAATACAGGGGCGTTTGCCGAGCCCGTCTTCGGCAGTTTCGGATCATCGGCGCGGCTGCCCTTGCACTTGCCGGGAATGAATCAGGTGGATGCCTCGGCGAACAAGGTCTTCCGTTTGTTTGAGAGTCACCAGATCCAGTTTCGCGCCGAGTTCTTCAACTTCTTCAATCACGTGAATCTCGGCGCGCCGGGACTGAACATCCGCGATACGGTGAACTTCGGACGTGTGACGAGCACGAGCCAGGGAGCCGCCGGCATGCCTGGTGATGCGCGCGTGGTGCAGTTCGGATTGAAGTACACGTTCTGAACGATCGGCGGCGTTGGGAGCACTGATGCCGCGGATTCACGGTTGTGGCGGGGAAGGAGACAGGAGGAGGAAGTCAGGAGGAAGAAGTCTGGAGACGGAATGGCGCTACGGTCGTGGTGGCGCGCGCAAGAGTGAATGAATCAAGGGCGGGCCCATGGATGGCATGCTGGTTGCATAATGCGCTGGCATGCGAATCCGTGGGCCCGTTCTCTCTTTGATCCTGCATGCGAGCGTCGTGTTCGCATTGATCCACATTGCGGCAGTGCAGCAGACGCCCCTCAACAAGCGGCAACCCCATGTGGACTGGTCGTCAACCAAGCTGGTGTGGCATTTGCCGGACTCGCCAAAGCCCGGCGGTGCGGACTCGGGCGGTGGCGGACGCATGCAGTTGCCGGCAAGCCGGGGTCAACTGCCCCGGCAGACGCCGCACGCCTTTGTTCCGCCGACGACGCAACGGCCCGAGGAGATGCCCGCGCTGCCAGTTGAGCCGGCATTGATTGGCCAGATCCAGACTCCCGTGGTCCGCGACATCGGGATGCCGGGCGGCGTGATCGGACCGCCTTCGGATGGACCCGGCAGCGGCGGTGGCATTGGCCCAGGACAGGACGGAGGCGTGGGACCAGGCCGCGGCCCGAAGGCGCCGGGAGATGGTGGCACGGGCTCGGGCGGGCGTGCACGCATCGCCACGCGGCAGGATCCGGTTCTGGTGTACAAAGTCGAGCCCGAGTTCACGGAAGAAGCCCGCAAAGCCCGGCTTGAGGGCGTGGTGGTGCTGATCGGCGATGTCAGCGAACAGGGCACGGTAGACAACATCCGGGTGCAGCAGGGGCTTGGTCTCGGCTTGGATGAGAAGGCAATGGAAGCCGTCCGCAAGTGGCGCTTTCGCCCCGGCCTGCGGGATGGAAAACCTGCGCGGCAGCCAGTGTTGATCGAAGTCCGCTTTCACTTGCTATAGGAAGACGGGAGACAGAAGACAAGCAATCACCGGCATACAGGATTGTGCTCGAGCTCCGCCAATGAGGAAAATTGGAAGTGACCGGCCGGATCGTTCGCCACGAGATGTGTGGCGGTGAGGCGCCCGGCCCGTCTCGAAGGAGACTCCGCAATGATTCTCACTGAGAATCGTTTGAACACCGTGGCCGAACTGAGCGCGTATGGCGCGGCGCGGTCTACCGTTGAGGGATCGCCGCTCGAAAAGGATGAGTTACGGCTGACCGATGCCTATTGGCGGGCTTGTAATTACCTGGCCACGGGCATGATCTACCTGCAGGACAACCCGCTGCTGCGGGAACCTTTGCGCTCCGAACATATCAAGAACCGCCTGCTGGGGCATTGGGGCGCCAGCCCGGCGCTGTCGTTTGTCTATGTCCACCTCAATCGTCTGATTTGTAAGTACGATCTGGACGCGATCTTCATGGCGGGACCAGGACACGGCGCACCGGGCGTCCTGGCGCCCGTATATCTGGAAGGATCTTACTCCGAGATTTATCCCGACAAGGGGCTCGACGAAGAAGGCATGAAGGCGTTCTTCAAGCAATTCTCCTTTCCGGGCGGCATTGGCAGCCATTGCACTCCGGAAACTCCGGGCTCCATCCACGAGGGCGGCGAGTTGGGCTACGTGCTGTCGCATGCCTGCGGGGCCGCGTTCGACAATCCCGATCTGATCGTGGCCGCCGTGGTTGGCGACGGTGAAGCCGAGACCGGCCCGCTGGCGACATCCTGGCACATTAGTAAATTCCTGAATCCTGTCCGGGACGGCGCCGTCCTGCCGGTACTCAACCTGAACGGTTATAAGATCAACAATCCAACTCTGCTGGCGCGAGTTAGTAAGCAGGAGTTAGATCAGTTATTCCGGGGATACGGCTGGACGCCGTACTTCGTGGAAGGCTCCGATCCCGGTTCGATGCATCAGGCGATGGCGGCGACCATGGAACGTTGCGTGGAAGAGATCCGCACGGCCCAGCATCAGGCGCGGACTTCGGGCACTCCGTTCCGTCCACGCTGGCCGATGATTGTGCTGCGCACGCCGAAGGGCTGGACGGGGCCCGCGGAGATCGATGGCCGCAAGGTGGAAGGCTTCTGGCGTGCGCATCAGGTGCCCGTGGCGGACGTGAAGCGGAACCTGGCGCATCTGCGGTTGCTGGAGGACTGGCTGCGCAGCTACGGTCCGGAGGAGTTGTTTGATGCAAACGGCGCGCCGGTTGCGGAGTTGCGCGCACTGGCGCCGAAAGGCATCCGCCGCATGGGAAGCAATCCGCACGCCAATGGCGGAGCGCTCAAGAGGCCGCTGCGCATGCCCGATTTTCGCGATTATGCCATTGCGGTGGAGAAGCCCGCGGCGATTGAGGCCGAGAACACTCCGCCTTTGGGACGGCTATTGCGCGACATCATGAAGGCGAACCCGCACAACTTCCGTGTGTTCGGACCGGATGAGAATACCTCGAATAAGCTGGCCGCTGTTTACGAAGCGAGCAAGAAGTTCTGGATCGCCGAACGTTTCCCGGAAGACGCGGATGGCACCGAACTCGCGGCGGACGGGCGCGTGATTGAGATGCTGAGCGAGCACACGATGGAAGGCATGCTGGAAGGCTATCTGCTGACGGGCAGGCACGGCTTCTTCTCCACCTACGAAGCGTTCGTGCATGTGATTGACTCGATGTTCAATCAACATGCCAAGTGGCTTTCCATTTGCAACGAACTGTCGTGGCGCGAGGAAGTCGCATCGTTGAATCTGCTGATCACCTCCACGGTCTGGCGGCAGGATCACAACGGCTTCACACATCAGGATCCGGGATTCCTGGACGTTGTGCTGAACAAGAGCGCGCAGGTGACTCGCATCTACCTTCCACCCGACGTCAACAGCCTGCTGTCGGTGGCGGATCACTGTTTGCGCAGTGAGAACTACGTCAACGTCATCGTGTGCGACAAGCAGCTTCACCTTCAGTACATGAACATGGATGCGGCGATCACACACTGTTCGAAAGGCATCGGCATTTGGGACTGGGCGAGCAATGACCAGGGAGTAGAGCCCGACGTGGTGATGGCATGCGCGGGCGACATTCCGACGCAGGAGGCGCTGGCTGCAACCGCAATGCTTCGCGCGGAGTTCCCCGATTTGAAGATCCGCTTCATCAATGTGGTGGACCTGTTCAAACTGCAACCGGCCAGCGAACATCCCCACGGCCTTTCGCCGCGCGACTTCGATAGCCTGTTCACGCTCGACAAGCCCATCATCTTCAACTTCCATGGATACCCCTGGCTGATCCATCGCATGACCTACCGCCACACCAATCACCGCAATCTGCATGTGCGGGGCTACAAGGAGAAGGGCAACATCAACACTCCGCTGGAGCTCGCGATTGAGAATCAGATTGACCGCTATAGCCTGGCCATGGACGTGATCGACCGCGTGGACCGCCTGCGGGTGGCCGGGGCGCACGCCAAGGAGAAGTTCCGCAATGAGCAACTGGCTTGCGTGCGGTACGCGCATGAGAATGGCCTTGATGCGCCCGAGGTAGTGAACTGGCGCTGGCCGTTCTGAGGCGCGAAGGTCCGGCCTGAGCGGGCAGCCGAGTGACCCGTGGAAACGCCCGTGCCAGGGAAGTGATTCCGCGGCACGGGCGGCTACTCGACATCACAAGCTCCCGCGACCGGCCTCGTCGCAAGATTGTAGGCGAGATTACAATGGGAGAGATGATTTCGCGACGCAAGATCTGGACCATGGTTCCCGCATTTGCCCTCCTTCAGGCATGTACGGAGACGCCGAAAGAAGTGGCAAAGAAGAAGGAACCGGAGAAGCCGCCAGAGCCCGTCAGCGGCCGCAAGGCCTTCTATCAGATGTATCCTTCGGCACGTGCGTGGGCGCTTGACGCGCAGCCGCTACAGTTGAACAGCATCGCATTGCCTGATGTGAAGACCGACAAAGGCAAGTACGGCGCATGGCAGTGTTCGTTCGTTTCGCCGAGCAAGGCCCGTTTGAAGACCTTCACCTACTCCGTGGTGGAAGCCGGCGGCAATCTCCACAAAGGCGTGTTCGCGCTGAATGACGAGAGCTTCTCGGGATCACGCGGCCAAGCCAAACCGTGGCTGGTTGCGGCGCTCAAGACGGACAGCGACGAAATCTACGAGACTGCCGCCAAGAAGAGCGTGGAATACATGAAGAAGAACCCGGACATGCCGGTGAACTTCCTGCTCGAGTTCACGAACCGGTTTCCGCAGCCATCGTGGCGCGTGATCTGGGGTGAGAGCGTGGGCACGAGTTCGTATTCCATCTTCGTGGATGCCGCGACGGGCGAGTATCTGGCGACGGGGCGGTAGGGCAAGTTTCGTACCGGGCGACTTGGCGGCGCAGTGGACAGCGATGCCCGTTGGTGTACTCGTGGTGCATCGTGACGCACAGGCGACGCCCATGGATTTGCGGCGAGCAAGAGGCATCCCCTCGACAGGGGACCGTATCAGCACGGCAGAAACGTGAACGCGAGCACACCCATCACGAACCAGAGCGCCGCAAAGATCAGCCGGTAGCCAAAAAACAGGCGAAAGTCGAGCCGCGCAACACCCGCGCCCACCACTGCCCAGAACGGTGAGATGAGATTGCCCATGTGGTCGCCAACGCTCAGCGCGAGCATACCGCGCTGCGCCGACACGCCCACGGCATCGGCCATTTTGACCGTGACGAATCCTTGGATGAGCCACTGTCCACCGCTGGTGGGGACAAACATCGCAACCATCGTGGACACCGTGGTGGTGACCAGGGCATAGGTCCAGCGATTCACCAGCGGGCTCGACATGTTCGCTAGAAACTCACCGGCCGGAGTGAACTGGATCAAGCCCGCAACGCCCGCATACAGGTGATAGAGCAGCAGCACCGGCCAGACCGATCCCACAGCCTCCTGAAGGGCCTTCGTGAATCGATGCACGTTGCCGTGCGCGGCGAAGCTTGCCAGCAGCAGCGTAGTCACCATGGAGTTGATGTCGAAGCTCGCTTTGCGCACGAAGAAGTGAAAGCCGAGCCAAGCAACCAGGGCAAGCCACACCGGCGCGCCGCCCCACCAGGTTCGCTCCAGCCTTTGCGAGAGACTCATGTCTTCCTTGCTCCCCGAACCCGTGGCCGCGCCCACCAGATCCTCGGCCCGCGCTTCCGATTCCGGAAACGCAGAGATCGGCCTGCATTGCTTGGGCATTAGCAGGCAGCCTGTGGAGATGCAGGCGACGGTGAAAGTGATCACCAGAATCACCGACGCGGGCGACCAGATGGTAGTTGCAAGCGACATGACGCCAGTGGCCTTCTCGAGAAAGTGCCCGTCGGTTGCCGACAGCAGCGGCGCGCTCGCGGAGAGCCCGAATTGCCAGATCGATCCGACACCCGCCATCATGGCCATCAGAAAGAGAAAGTCGACCGGAATGCCGCGCCGCTCCGCATTGCGCGCGAAATGGATGGCAATCATCGGACCAAGCGCGAGCCCCAATCCCCAGTTGAGGTAGGCGACGAACGCACCCAGCAGACCCGCGCCGATCACCACCTGCGTCGTGTTTCGCGGGAGGCTGGCGCAGCGGATCACGAACCCGCGGACTACGGGCGCCGATGCAAGCATCAGACTCAGCAAGAGCACCAGTGTCATCTGCATCGTGAATTGCAGCAGCATCCACAGGCCTTTGTAGTAGGCCTCGACGATTCCCACCGCGGTCGCGCCGGTCCCCGCTGCTACCAGACCAATCACGACCAGCAGCAGACCGGATGTGGTCACCGCATCGGGTACAAGACGTTCGGAGAAATAGGAAAGCGTGTTCAGCCAGCGTTCGAGCATGGGTGGCAATTCTATCAGCTTCCCGAGGTAGAATGAGCGTCATGTCCTGCACACGACGACGGCTTCTTCAAAGCGCCGCGATTGCGCCGTTCCTGAAACAGATCGTACTCAACGCACAAGTCAGCTCCACGACGCAGAAGAGCAAACTCGCCGTGCCGGGACTGTTTCCCGGCCGCGTCATCGGAGTGGAAGACACGCGCTCCATCGCCTCCGGCCGCTACAACGCCGAGGTCATCAAGGGAATGATGCACAAAGGCATGCAGGAACTCACCGGCGCCGATTGGGTGGAAAGCTGGAAGCTCTTTGCACAGAAGGGCGAACGCATCGGCATCAAGGTGAATCCCGTGGGCCAACCGCACTGCATCTCCGCGCCTCCGGT
>JAEUQE010000017.1 GCA_016789785.1 Bryobacterales bacterium | reverse complement strand
TCCCCTCTCCAGAGGCCCCTCCGGAGCGGGCGCGGATCCATCGACTCTGCCCGGCTTTCTGACCCGATAAGCCGGGGACTCTGGGGCCTTGTCCCGGACGCGCCAGCGTAGCGTTCTGTTTCAGCGTCTCCCCCAGCCGGCGGCCCGCCGGGTAACCACGGACCGCCTTTCATCGCCGTGATATCTATCGAGGAGTTGGTAAGATACCCTAACGCATGAGATTGCTTGCACCCGTGTTGACCATCGCGGCCTGTGCCCTAGCCGCCGATTCCGCCCATTGGACCCGTTGGCGCGGACCCAATCAAAACGGCGTCGCTCCCGGCGACGTGCCTACCGAATGGAGTGACTCGAAGAATATCGCCTGGAAAGCCACCATCCCGGGCCGCGGCCATTCTTCGCCTGTCATCTACGGCGATGTGATCTACCTCACCACGGCTGTCCCTCAGGGCGACGTGGGCGAAACATCGGAAGCCCGCCCACCCCGCCGTCCCGAGGGCCCTCCGCCCGATCGTGCCGCGGGCGGCGCTCCACCTGACGGTCGTCCTCCTGGCGGCCCTCCTCCCGGCGGACCCGGTGGACCCGAAGGACGGCGACGTGGACCCGGTGGACCCGGCGGTGGTGGCGGACGTGGCCCCGGGGGCGGCAGTGCCGCCGGCGTCGAGCACAAGCTCCTTCTCATGGCCATCAACCGCCAATCCGGTAAGATCCTCTGGGAACGCTCGCCCCGCACCGTGAAGCCTCACGAAGGCTATCACCGCATGTATGGCAGCTTCGCCTCCAATAGCCCCGTCACTGACGGCAAACACATCTGGGCCTTCTACGGCCAGTACGGCATCTTTTGCTACACCCTCGCCGGCGACCTCGTCTGGAAGAAGGACGACTTCCCCCAGATGTCCATGCGCAACGCCTTCGGCGAAGGCACCGCCACCGTGATCGAGGATGACCGCCTGATTCTCAACTTCGACACCGAGAATGACTCGTTCCTGTTGGTCCTCGACAAGAGCACCGGCAAGCAGATCTGGCGGCAATCGCGCGACGAGCCCAGTGGGTGGTCCCAGCCACTGGTGGTGAAGGTAGCCGGCCGCAAACAGATCATCGTCTCCGCCACGCGCAAGGTTCGCGCCTACGATCTGGAGTCCGGTAAACTCATCTGGGAATGCGCCGGTCTTGGCGCCAACGTCATCCCCGCGCCCGTCTCCGATGGCAAGGTGGTCTATGTGATGAGTGGCTTCCGCGACCCCAATCTCATGGCCATTCAGCTTGGCCGCGAAGGCGATCTCACCGGCACCGATGCGATCCTCTGGAGCAACAAACGTGGCAATTCCTACACCGCCTCGCCTGTACTTGCCGATGGCAAACTCTACTTCGTCACCGATAGCGGAATGGTCTCGTGCCTCGACGCCAAGACTGGTGAGCCACACTATCTCCAACAGCGCCTGCCCAAGAGCTACAACATCAAAGCCTCACCCATCGCGGTCAATGGCAAGCTTTATGTCTCCACCGAGGGCGAAGACGTGACCGTGCTCAAGATGGGCGACAAGTTCGAAGTGCTGGCCACAAACACGCTCGCCGATCAGATGTTCATCGCAAGCCCAGCCGTGGCCGAAGGCTCGCTTTACCTCCGCGGACAGAATACGCTGTACTGTATTCGTCAGAGGTGACGCCGATGCGCCTGTTGGCCGCACTCATCTTTGCTTCCGCCGCTGTTGCGCAGCAGCCTTCACTACAGGAAGGCACTGTCTACGGCCGGCCCGCGTTCGTTCTCGAGAACGGCCTCATCCGTGTCGCCGCGCTCAAGGGCGGTGGCCACCTCGCCGAGATCCGTCTGCTTTCTCCTGACGCGAAGAAGAGCATCAACCCGATGCGCGTGCCGCACTACCCCACCATTGATCCCACGCGCTACGACGCATCCAGGCACGACGCGCTCTACGGTGCCTCTCCGCACAAGTGGCTCCACAGCGGCTACATGGGACACCTGCTCTGCTTCCCGTTCTACGGCCCGCCATCTTCCGATGACGAGGTGAAGGCATTGCTCGGCAATCACGGCGAAGCGCCCATCGTCGAATGGAAGAAGCTGAAGGTGGACTCGAAGCCTGATGCTCTTACCCTGTGGTATGCGGCTGATCTGCCTCGCACGCAGTACCGCGTGGAGCGCGCCATCACTCTCGCAGGTGGTGCGAAGCACATCGTTGTGGAAGAGTGGGTGGAGAACCTCACCAACTACGACCGTCCGTTTCAATGGATGCAGCACGCCACCTTCGGACAGCCCTTCGTTGAGCCCGGCAAAACCTTCCTGGATGCTTCGGCCACGCGAGGGCTGACGGCCGGTTCGCGGCCCGGCAACGGCTCGCTCCAGGGCGGAACGGAGTTCTACTGGCCTCGCGGAATCGGGCCGGACGGCAATCCCGCGGATCTGCGTCCCATGCAGCCCAAGCCCAATGCCGGAACCTACTACGCGCTGCAAATGGACCCGGGAAGGGAAGAGCAGTTCTTCACGCTCTATCACTCCGATTACCGTGTCCTGATTGGCTATCTCTTCCCTACGGCGCAGAACCCGTGGCTTGCGGATTGGCAGGAGAACAAGAGCAACCGCACCCTTCCCTGGAACGGTCAGGCCGTTGCGCGCGGCCTCGAGTTTGGCAACTCGCCCTTCGCGGAGGGTCTGCGCAAAGCGGTCGATCGCGCGCAACTCTTCGGCATCCCGAGCTACCAGTGGATCGGCGCAAAGCAGAAGCTCAAGAACCAGTTCACGGTGTTTCTGGAAGAGATCCCCGAAGGGTTTTCCGGAGTCGCGAATGCCAGGCTTCAGGGCGGAGCCATTGAGCTTACTCCGAGGAGCAGGTAGGCCATGCGGGGATGCGTTTGGCTGGCTGCCATCGCGGCCGGACTGTCGTATGCGCAAGAGCCGCCCACCTTTGACCGCTACGGTGGCTATATGCCGATCAAGCGGCGCGCCACCGGCTTTTTCCGCATCGAACAGATCGGAACCCGCTGGATGTTTGTCACGCCCGAAGGGCATCCCTATGTCGCTCTCGGTGCGAATCACACGGGAAAGTTCTTCTCCGAGCCGGCCCAATCCGCCCAGTTGCTGGCGCGCTTTGATGGAGATCGCACCGAAGCCGAGGCCGCCATCGCCTCGCAGATGCGCGCTCTGAGTCTCAATGCCGGCGAGGCGTACAAGCCGCTGCTGCCAAGCCTGAAAGCGCACTATCCCTACATCGAAGACGTTGGGTTCCCGGATGGTGAGAAGTTCCGCTTCGACGTATTCGACCCAGCGGTGAGAGAGCGCATTCGTGCTCACGTCAGCCAGCAGTGCAAGCTGTTCGCCAACAACCCCATGGTGCTCGGCGTTGGTTTTGCCGACCTGCCGGTGTGGAAGGCGCCACGCATGGTGTACTACCGCTCGCTACCCGCATCCGCGCCAGGCAAGCGGCGCTATGTCGAATGGCTGCGCGCGAAGTATCCCGAAGTCCAACGTCTGAACGAAGCCTACGCCACACAGTTTGAGAGCTTGGACGCCGCGCTCCCGCCGTTCAACGCGGATCCAGACCGCCCCTCCGTGCGAGCGGATGACGAAGAGTTCCTCGGCATCGTTGCCGGCTCGCTCTACGGGCTGCTTCGATCCACCGTGCGCGAGGCCGCGCCGAATCATCTGTTCTTCGGAGAGAAGTTCGTGGTTCGGATGTATCCCGAGGCTGTGTTGAAGGCTGTGGGCCGACATGTGGACGTGTTGCTCACGCAGGCGCTCATCCTCTCGCCCCAACGCCCGCCGGAGTGGCAGGTCTTCCAGGCCGATGGGTACCGGCGCGAGTTTGCACTTGTTGGCAAGCCCATGATTGTGGTCGACTGGGCGCTGCCGTTCAGCCTCGGCGAAACTTACCAGACCGAGCGGGGCGCCGTGAAGGACGAAAGCCACGCGTCCAAGGATGCCGCCGCATGGTTGGAACACGCGTTCCAGGAGCAGTATGTCATTGGTGTATTCATGTGCCAGTTGATCGGCGCCCATGGCAACGATCGCTGGTTTCCGGCCGGCCGCATGAAGCGCACCTACCTGCGTGACGATGGCACGCCGTTCCCGGCGCGAGCCAGCATCATGTCCGCCGCGCACCAGCGCGTGCTGGGACAGATCTACCAGAGCCTTCGGTGAGATGGGGCAGGTCTGCTATCGCGCGGCTCGCTCGCCACTGATTTCGAACGAAGTCCATTCGCATGCGCCCGAAACCTGTGTGGCCCTCGGCGGGGATCACACTGGCGAGTTCCTTGCTCGCACTGATCGCCGCGAGGGAAGATCGCGAGGGTTCTCGGAGAGTCTGATCTCAGCGCGGTGGCTTCGCCAGCGAAACTGGCATTCTCGGGTAAGGGCGAACGTTGCTGCCACGTGAGTCTTGGCGCCGCTGATATACTTCGAATGCCATCGCATGCCCACCCATCACAAAGGGCCGCCCCGGGAAGTTCTGGCGCTCGACACCTACATCAAGCTGATTCGCGCAGCGGATACGGTCGTCGAACTGGTGGCACGGCCGATGGTCGAGACTGGTCTCACCATGGCGCAGTTCGCCGTGATGGAGGCGCTGTATCACCTTGGTCCCATGCGCCCCACCGACGTTGCCCGCAAGCTGCTTCGCAGCGGCGGTAACATCACCACGGTGTTGGACAACCTCCAGCGCGATGGCCTGCTGGAGCGCGTATCGAGCGCTGGCGACCGCCGCTGTCTCACGGTGCGGCTCACGCGCAAAGGGCGCGCGCTTCTGAAGCGCGTCTTCCCGAAACATGCGGCATACATTGCGGAACTCATGTCGGTGCTCAACAGCGCCGAACAGCGGGAGTTGGCGCGCCTGGCCCGGAAACTCGGTGTCTCGCTGAGAAGCGAGTGACCTGTGCAGGAATCGCGCCGGTGCGCGAACGTTGAATCCCGCCGCAAGGCCGCCTCATCCATTACTTTGAGTTAAAACTATTTGAATTCAAAGGATGTGAGGACAATCCAATGTTCACTCCCGTACGTCTTGGCGCGATCGAAATCCCCAATCGCATTGTGATGGCCCCGATGACCCGGTCGCGAGCCAATGCGAACGCCGAGCCTGGCCCGCTTCACGCGCTCTACTATCAGCAGCGCGCCTCCGCCGGGCTGATCATCACGGAAGGCACCGCGCCCTCCGCCGATGGCCTCGGCTACGCCCGCACTCCCGCAATCTACACCGAGGGACAAATCGCGGGCTGGAAGCTCGTCACCGATGCCGTGCACAAAGCCGGTGGACGGATTGTCCTCCAGCTAATGCATGTGGGGCGCATCGCGCATCCGTTGAATCAGCCCGCGGGCGCACGGATCGTCGCTCCATCCGCGGTCACGGCGAAATCGCAAATGTGGACCGACTCGCAAGGCATGCAGCCCGTTCCGGCCCCTGTGGAACTCACCGACGAGGAGATCCCCGCCGTCATCAACGGCTTCGCCAGCGCGACCCGCAACGCCCGTCTGGCAGGCTTTGACGGTGTGGAGTTGCATGGTGCGAACGGCTACATTGTGAATCAATTCCTCAGTACCAACACGAACCAGCGGACGGGGCCTTACGGCGGCAGCGTGGAGAACCGCGCCCGCTTCGCGATCGAGACCATCGACGCGATGTCGGCCGCCTGGGAAAGCGGACGCATCGGTATTCGCGTCAGCCCAGGCGGTAGCTTCAACGATATGCAGGATGACGCAGCGAGCCAGACGTATCCGTATCTCGCACGCGAGCTTTCCTCCCGTGCTCTTGCGTACTTGCATGTTGTGAGGCCCGCGCCGTTCCACCCGTCCAGCCAGGCGTTCGACGTCGTCCCCGTGTTGAGGGATGCGTATCGCGGTGCGCTCATCTTGAATGGAGGTCTGGATCTTGCGCAGGCCCAGAGCCTGTTGAGCCAGAACCTTGGCGATGCTTTCAGCTTCGGCCGTTCGTTCATCGCAAACCCCGACTTGCCCGAGGTGTTGCGCAAAGGTGTGCCGCTGGCGCAGGCGGATCACACGACGTTCTACACGCCAGGCGAAAAGGGCTACACGGATTATCCAAAAGTCGCAGGCTTTACAGCAACTCCGTAACGCAGCCTTCAGGCGAGGCCTGCTCGGGGCCGGCGAATCAAACCTGGCCAAACGCCGCTTCACAGGTTTGTGATCGACGGACAGCAGGGCGGTAAGCTGAACAGAGTGCGACCCGGAATCCGGTGTACGGCGTTGGGCGCCTGTCTGGTCCACGCCGGGCAAGCTGCAGCCCGCCGCTTCCGAAGTTGCCCGAGACGCTCCGGCACGCATGCTACCCTGATGAGACGTATGGCTCTCACGCCATCATGAAGGGACTTTAAGCGGGCTCGCTGCAACGTTGCCCCCTGGTCCCGCATCTACGTTGGTCGGAGGAGGTGGAGAGGATGCTCCGCAAGTCGATTCTCGCCCTGTCATTGCTCATTGCCGGTACTGCCGTATACGCGCAGAAGCCCCGAAACATCGGGCCCAGCCGATTGAACTTCTTTTCCAAGGAGCAGGATGTTCAGCTTGGACGGGAGGCGGCTGCCGAAATTGAAAAGCAGGTCGCGATTGTCTCCAATCCCGAAGTCCACAACTACGTCAATCGCATCGCATCCAAACTGGTCGCCCAGCCGGAAGCGGACAAGTACCCTTACACGTTCAAAGTCGTGTACGACAAGTCGATCAACGCGTTCGCATTGCCTGGGGGCGCGGCCTTCGTTCACACCGGCCTCATCACCGCCGCCGAAAACGAAGCGCAAATCGCGGGCGTTGTCGCGCATGAGATCTCGCATATCGCTCTCCGCCATGGCACCTCGCAAGTCACCAAAGCCAACGCCACGCAGTTGCTTGCCGGCCTTGGCGGCGCGATGCTGGGCGGCGGCATGCTCGGCCAGCTCGCGCAGATCGGCGCTGGCCTCGGCGCGAATTCGCTGCTCATGAAGTTCTCCCGCGGCGCGGAGACCGATGCGGATCTGCTTGGCGCTCGCATGATGGCCAGAGCGGGCTACGATCCCGTCGAGATGGCGACGTTCTTCCAGAAGCTGGAAGAAGAAGAGAAGCGTACCGGGCGGTCCACCCCGCAGTTCCTCTCCGATCACCCAAGCCCCGGAAATCGAGTGAAGGCCGTGTCCGCCGAAGTGAAGATGATGCAGGCTCGCCAATACACCAAGGGCGACGCCGGCGAACTCGCGCGTATCAAGCAGGTGATCAATGGGCTTCCGGTGCCGCCGAAGGCCAACACCAACTTCCGCGCATCGGGCAATCCTCAGGCTGCGCGTCCCGCGGGACAGGCGCAGCGCTACCAGAGCCGGGGGATCACCTTCGTCTATCCCGGCAACTGGCAGGTGTTCCAGAGCCAGCAGTCGAGCGAGATCACGATCGCGTCGCGCGAAGGAATTCTCGAAGTCAATGGCAACGCCGAGATCGGCTACGGCGCCATTGCCGGACTGCAACAAACGCAGGGTCAGGTGGATCTGGATCGCGACACGCAGAACTTTCTGCGCAACATCACGCAGCAGAACAAGAACATGCAGCCCAGTGGCGAGCAGCCGAAGCGAATTCAGGTAAGCGGTGCACCCGCCATGCTGAACGTGATGTTCAACAAGTCGCCATTTCAGAATCAGCGCGAGGTGGATGCTATCGTCACGGTGCAGCATCCGCAGGGGCTGTTCTACATGGTCCTCATCGCTCCGGAATCGGAGTATCAGGCCGCGCAGCCCGCCTTCGAGCAGATGATTCAGTCGATTCAGTTCGCCCGCTGACTCGCAAGCATGGCGCACAACTACGATGCGGTTCTGTTCGACTTTGATGGAGTGATCGTCGATAGCGAGCCAGTGCACTATGACTGCTGGCGTGCCGTGTTGCTCGACTACGGATACGATCTCGATTGGATCACCTATCGCGACAACTTCATCGGCGTCTCGGACTGGAAGATGGTGGAAGGAATTGTCGAGCGCGCGCCCGTGCCCCTCTCCGCGGAAGCGATCTTCCGGCGCTATCCCGACAAGCGCGACATGTTCCGCAGCCGCATGAATCAGAACGTGCCGATTTCGCCCGGTGTGGAAGAACTGTTCCGCGACCTCGCCGGCCTCGCGATTGGCGTTGTCACTTCGAGCTTGCGGCTGGAAGTGGAACCGGTGTTGGAGCGTTGCGGATTGCTCTCGAAACTCGCTGTGGCGGTCTATGGGGATGACGTTCAGCGTCACAAGCCGGATCCCGAACCGTACCGCATGGCGGCGCAGCGGATCGGTGCGATCCGTGCGCTGGTAGTGGAGGATTCAGCGGCCGGTGAGGCGAGTGGCCGCGCGGCTGGGTTCGACGTCGTGCGCATTCCGGAAGCCGCACGCATGGCTGAGCTTGTGAGGCATCGTCTGTTGCTGGGCTAGCGCCAATTCTGTTCACTTCTGCACTTTGGCGCCGCGTAGCTCACGGTAGCGCAGACTTCAGTCTGCCGCACCGAGACTCATCTCGGTGCAGGGCGAAGTGAACGAAAATGCGCGTGAAGGCGGGGTTGACGAGCCGGGCGGAAGAAGCACCAGTGGTCGGGCGCTCCTGATCCGCCCAGGGGGCGATTCGCCGGCATCGAGCCCGGGCCTCAACATGAGTGTAGAGGCGGCAGACTGAAAGTCTGCGTTACCGTAGTCGGCCTAGCTTCACGAAGGTGAGGCGAGTTGTCGCCCGCCCAACCGTACTACTTCGACAATCGCAACGTCCCGAATCCCTTCGGCGTGTGGAAGCTTGGATTGTGGATCGGGCTCCACACAATGTAGCGGCGATCGGGCGGCCCGCCTTCAATGCGGTAGAGATTCAGCCGCAGTTCATTGCCCGCCGCCGGCGTGCGCGGATCGATGGACTTCCACGGAATCCGCATTTCGCAGAACCACACCTTGTTCTTCTCATCGATACGCGTCTTGAATTCAAAGCCCGAGTTCCAAAGCCAATTGACGGTCTGTTTCGGAGGCTTGTTGTTGTCCACATCAAGGTCCACCCACTCGCCTTGCGGTGATACCTCGAACTCCTTGTAGAGATGAATCCGCTCGGCATCCCAACCGATGAACACTTCCACGACGTCGTACTCCCACAAGCCCCAGGTCTCTTTGTGCGGCGTTGCCGGCTTCTGCAAGTACAAGCGCTCATACTGGCTCACAAAGAAGAAGTAGAGATAGCGGTCGCTCCACACGCTGCGGATCTCGGTGCGGGCGTTGGGGAGTGGTTTGCCGAAGGGATCGATGGAGGTGACTACGCCTTTCACGTTCTTCCAGGCCGGCTGGTTGGGATCGGCCGTGAGGCTGACGTCGCCCTGGATGCGATGGCTCTGCATCACGGGCTTGGTTTCGGCTTGCAGGAGAACGAGTGGCAACAGCATAAGCAGCAGGTTCATTCGACCCTGATTGTATCCCGTCGCGGCCCAGCCCGTCGCCGCCTGGATTGTGCTGTGCGATGCTTGCAGTGTAGGCTGGTAAGCACACGCAAACCGCAGGCTGGCGGGCTGTCTCAGCCACCGGAGGGAGACTTGTCTACGGGCTTCGATCGACGCACGCTCCTGAGCGGACTCGGTTCCGCGATGGCGTCGCTTGCGCGCTATTCGCTGCCCATTCTGACGATCGCATCCGCCGTGCCGCTGAGTGTCGAGCGGCTGGAACTTTCCATCGCCAAGCTGCAGCGCGTGTTCATTCATCTGGGCTACCTGCCGCCCGGTTCCGACACTGGCGTGATGGATGCCGAGACATCGCGCGCGATGCTTCGATTCAAACGTCACGCGCGGCGCCCGTTCCGGCACTCGTCGCGAACGAGCCTGTTCGAGGATCTCTCCCCTGCCATGCGATTTCAAGGTCCGGTGGATGACCGGTTGGATGAACTGACGCTTCTCGAACTGCGGCAGTGGGTCGAACGGGGGTGGGATCTGCCCGTGGGGCGCTACCGTTTCATGTCGCTCACGGAAGGTGAGCAGCGGCCCAATCCCCGGTACCGCTGGTCGATTCTGCGCGAAGATGTGGCCGTCATGTGGCGGGGTCTGATGAAGGAAGTGGATGCGCAGGGTGCGTCGTTGGATGGCCCATAC
The DNA here is from genome assembly GCA_016789785.1 of Bryobacterales bacterium. The sequence continues at coordinate 51,618 of JAEUQE010000017.1, read as the reverse complement.
GGTGATACGCGACGCGCTCTCGGATTGAACCAGCCTGATGGCGCAAGTCCGCGCAGCTTTCACATCCCCGGGCGCGCCATTGATCTCAATCAGAGCCTTGCACGCCCGGACCGCAATCAGCGCTACTTCGTTGTTCCGGAACAATCGAGTGGAAGAATGTTTTGGCGCATTTTGTGCCGCACGCAGAAGCAGGATGGCTCACAGGGCCGCTACTATCCCGAAGGCGCGCAGGTCTGCTGGAACTATGTGCCTCGCTCGATCTGGCTGCGGCGGTTGCGGCTCAAGGAGGCGGAGCCGGGAGTTCTGCCGCCCGAAGCCGAGGCGATGAGCCGTTACAAGCTGCCATCGGGGTACTATCTTGATCTGACGGAGCATCTGGAGTCCATCGGCCGCTTCGAGCGGGTCGCCGCGCAGCACGGTTGGGAGACGAACTACCGGCGTACGGAGTGGTGGCACTATCACTACTCGATCGACAAGCAGCAGACGTTCCTGGATGAGTGCGAGTTGGTTGGCATCACCGAAGAGCGGTTGCTCAAGGCGGGCTACACGCGCGACGATTTGGATCGCCGGCCGGGCTGAGGCAGGCGTTTCGCTTTTTGACGGCCCGGACGCAGATTGCACTCCAGGAGTAAGGAGAGCTTCCGCTCGGACCGCGTGGGTTGGACCGCTTCCGCGGGAGGCTGGGCAGCGCTGGCGACTGACGCTCATCGCCATCAAGGCGCATCGCGTGATGTCTCACTTCGCCTCTGTCTTTGTGCGGTACTCCTTCAATACGCGGCCAGCCTCTGCTTCACGGCCCGATTCGCGATAGGCGCGAGACAAAGGCAGCAGTAGCGTCGCATCGCCGCGCGAGGCAGCTTCCAGATGTGGCACGGCGCCCGCCGCGTCTCCCGTTGCGAGCAGCGCCTTTCCGAGCTCGCCCCGGGCTGCGATCAATGCAGGCTTCGCGTCCACGGCACGCCGCAGATAGGGCAGCCCTGCTTCCGGCCCATCCACACGCGCGAGCGTATCGCCATACTCATATTGAAACTCGGCCTCCCGATCGAAGGCTTGTTCCAAGGTCTGAAAGATGCGCTTGGCATCAGGATAGAGCCGGGCTTGCCAGTAGCAATGTGCCGCCTGACGCGCGGCAGCCCTCGTGCCTACGGCCTCATAGGTGCGCGCCGCACGCTCGAAACGTTTGCAGGCGTAGTATGCGTCCGCCAGTTCGAGTTGCGAGCGTTCCTTGTTCCACCCGGCGGCTTTCTCGAGTGGTGGAATCGCGGCGCATGCCTGACCCAACTTCAAATGTGCTGTTCCGAGCAGAAGGTGCACCGGGCCCGCTTGCGGCCTGGCTTTCGCGAAAGCTTCGAACTCCTTGATGGCCGGTGCGAAGCGCCCGTTGGAATGAAGTGCCAGCCCGAGATTCATGCGCCACATCGGGTTCGATGGGTCGAGCGAGATCAGCTTGCGATAGAGCGTTTCTGCTTCGCCGAAGCGTTGGGATCGCATCGCGGAGGCTGCACGCTGCGACAACTCGACCGCATCCTGCGCCAAGGCAACGATCGAGATCAACAGGCACGCGAGCACTTTCAAGGCTTCACCACCAGCACTTGATTTGCTTTCACTCCTTCGATCCGCTTCGTCGCGCCGCCGGAAAACAGGACCTCCACATCCACAGTGGGCGCAGGGCCCAGACCAAAGTGCAAGGGGCATTCGCAGGAGGAGGCATAGCCGATCGTGGAAGAGACGTGTCTCCATTGCGAACCGGCTCTCACACGGGCGCCGGCAGCGCGCACGTCGACCTTCAGCCAGTTGCCGCCGCACCCGTTGCGCAACACGCGGGCGCTTGCGTTCAACGCCGTCGCCACGAGATCCAGGCAGCCGTCATTGTCGAAATCCGCGGCCACAAGGCCACGATACATGTCCGCGGGAACAGGCAGCGCGGCGCCGGTCACGAACTGCTTCCCGTTCACGTTGCGAAACCAGGAAAGCGGCTCGCGTGCCGATGCGCCCCGCGGCCCCTGTGCCGAAAGGACATCGCTTCGCGCCGCTGCGATGTCCTTCCATCCATCGTTGTCGAGATCGGCGAACACGATGCCCCAACCAGCCATTGGCCGGGTCAACAGATCGAGCTTCGTACGCAGCCCGGCATCTTCAAAGTCATTGCCTCGATTACGGGCAAGAGGGAATGTCTCATCCCGCAGAGCCGTGTAGATGAGGTCCGCGCGGCCGTCATTATCGAAGTCCTGCGCGTCGGCGCCCATGGAGGACGGCGGATTGCCACTCGAGGGCGCTGCGACTCCCATCTCGAGTGCGCGCTCTTCGAAGCGGCCACCGCCGAGATTGCGAAACAGGTAGTTCAACACGCGATCATTGGTGACGAAGATGTCGGCGTTCCCATCGAGATCGAAGTCCGCGACCGTTGCCGCCATGCCCTTGCCCTTATGCGTGGCGATGCCCGATGCTTCCGAGACATCGGTGAATCGGCCGCCGCCATCGTTGCGAAACAGCGCGTTGGCCTCAGGCTCGTAGTAGCGCGGATGGCAGAAGTCGGACACGCCGTCCACTTTGCAGGGAGGTTCTTTGGCGGGATCCCATTGCACGTAGTTCACGACGAAGAGATCGAGGTCACCGTCGCGATCGTAGTCGAGCCACGCCCCGCCCGCACTCCATCGGCCTCGATTATCGATGCGGCTCTGATGTGTCACGTCGGTGAACGTGCCGTTGCCTCGATTGCGATAGAGCGTGACGCTGCGAAGTCCGCACACCAGCAGGTCGGTCCAACCGTCCTGATCGTAGTCGCCTGCGATTGCCGCGAAGTCGTATTCCGAGCCCGCGAGGTTGGCTTGTGTGGTACGGTCCTCGAAACGCATGCCGCCGAGATTGCGCAGGAGCCGGTTCGATTGTTGCGCCGATGATTTGCGGCCCGAGGGAAGGCTGGCGCCGTTGGGAAGATAGATATCGAGCAGGCCATCGCCATCGAAGTCGAACACCGCGATGCCGCCCGGCATGGTGGCGGGCAGATGCTTGCGAGCGGTCTCGCCCGTCGCGAGTGTGAATGGCAGAGGCGATGTCTGCCACACACCCGCGGCGGCGAGAAGAGCTACGAAAGCTCGAAGCATTCATTCATCAGAATTGCACACGCAGCCCCAACTGGACGTTGCGCGGACCAACGTTGGTGGTGCCGGTGACGCGGCCGAAGTCGCCCGAGGAGATGTCGGTGTTCGCGCGTCCGAACTGTGGTGTGTTGGTGAAGTTGAACATCTCCGCGCGGAACTGGGCTTTCCAGCGCTCGCGCCAGCGGAAGTTCTTGAGGATGGCGAGGTCACCGTGTTTGGTCGGACCGAAACGGATGTTCGGCGCCCAACGCGTCATGTTGCCGATTTCGTAGGTGCCCGGGCGCGTGAACGCCGCGGTGTTGAACCAGCGGTCAGGTGTGGGATTCGAGACTGCGGCGGCTTTCAAGTCCGTGACGTTGGGCCGCTGGACCTGGAACCCATAAGCGCCGAGCGTGTTCGGTGAAGTGAACTGCAGCGGCAGGCCGGAACTGAAGCGCGTGATCGACGAGATCTGCCAGCCGCCGAGCACCGCATCCGCCACCGGATGCATGTCGGAGAGGAACTTGCGTCCCTTGCCGACCGGTAGCTCGTAGACCAGCGCGTTGACGAAGCTCTGCGGCAGATCGTGAGCCGAGATCGAGCGATCCAGCGAGTTGTCGTAGTAGTTGCGAAGTGTGTCGGCAACTTCCCAACCCTGCCACTCGCTCGCGTTGTCGATTGCCTTCGACCACTGATAGGTGGTCAACAGGTTGAGCCCGCCGCTGATCTGCCAGTTGTAGCGAACCACGAGCGCGTTGAAAGCGGAACTCGCACCAGGCACGTCGCCTGAAACGTTGACCGCGGTGAACTGCGGGAACGGCCGCAGCAGGCGCTGCCGGGGAACCGTGCGGCCGGCGAGCACGCCGCTCGAAATCACGCCGAAGAACGGATTGTCCACCGGTTGATCCAACTGCGCGCCCAGCGCGAGGAACTGAGGGTTGAGCTGATTCGCCTGTTGCCCCGTGCCGAACAGGAGCTTGCGGCCCTGCGAGCCGGTGTAGCCAAGTTCGAACACCATGCCCTTCTGCAACTCGTACTGGAAGTCGATGGAGAAGTTCTGAACGTAGCTCATGGGATGCGTGCGCCAGAATGCGTTCACCGAGTCGCCGACCTGCGTGAGCAGTCCAAGGCTTGTTCCCACCGGTTGATTGAAGCCGTTGGGGAAGGGATTCGACAGAAGCGCGCCGCGATTCGGATTGATACCGTCGCCGCCGTTGGTGGACACCCATGTGGTGGTTGTGGCAAAGCCCTGGTTGGTGCCGCCGCCCGTCTGCGGGAAGAAGATCCCGTAACCGCCGCGAAGGACCAGTTTGTCGGTGAGCTTGTACGCGAGGCCGAAGCGTGGCGCGAAGCTGTTCCAATCGGTGTTCCAGGCGCCGCGATTCTGCGGAGTAACGAACTCAAGACCACCGCGCAAGGGGAGGCCGGTGCGTTGTGCCAGCGGGCTTGCGACGTCGGGGTTGAAGTTGTTCAACCGGTTGAAGCGTTCGGTGCGTGCCGTTTGCACTTCCCAGCGCAGGCCGAGATGCAACGTCAGCCGCCGGTTGAAGCGCCACGAGTCCTGGACGTAGAGGCCGTGATAGCCCGCGGTCACCGCGGTGGCGGCGCCAATGGGTGCGGACCCACCTGAACCGGTGCCGAGCAAAAGCGAGGCGATGGCATCACCGGAAGTCGTGCTCGCGGCAAGAGCGGTCGGTCCCGATGTTAAGCCGCGCGTGAAGTCGAACTGCGGCGTATTGAAGTCGGTATTGTTGAGACGGGCCACTTCCCCAAGCCAGCCGAACTTCAAGCTGTGGGAGCCGAGTTCCTTGGTGATGTTGAGCTGCAGGTTGTGCGTTTCGCGAGGCACGTTGAGGAAGCGGCGATTGAAAAGGCCGGCGTAGCCTTGTGCGGAGACGCCGGGGAAGGTTTGTGCTTGAAACAACGAAACCAGACCTTGCGAGAAGCCCAGTTCGGTTGCGTTGCGCCCCTGCGAAGGTGAGACCTGGTTTTCGCGCCAGCGGCCCGAACCGACGAGCATGTTGACCACCCATGTCGGGGTCGGCGTCCATGTGGCGCCGATCACCACCTGGTGCCGCGGATTCACGTCGGAGAAGTTGGTGTCGGCTCCATTGCCGAAGAACACCGGCGCGACGTTTTCCTGCCATGCTTTGGTGACGCGGCCGAACAGCGTAATCTTCTCGCTCTTCGCCCAGTCGATGCGAACGTCCACGCGATCGTTACTGGTGACGGTCTTGCCGGCCGCGGCGAAGTTCCGCGCGTTGGTGAATGGATCGCCTGCGGTATTCGGATTCGGGTAGAACGAAACGATCTTTGAGCCAACCGGGTCGAACAGGTTGGTGGGGATGCGATTGCCGGGGAACGGGTCGCGCACAAAGCCTGCGCCGTCGGGATTGGGCCGGGTAGTGAACGGATTGTAGATCACGGCTTGGGTGCCGTTGTTGTTGAAGGTCTGCGAGAAGTCGCCGGAACGCTGTTGAGCTGTTGGAACGTTCGATACGTTCGTGCCGGGATTGCCTTCGCGACGGCCTTCATAAGCGGTGAAGAAGTACAACCGCTTACTCTTCCAGATGGGGCCTGAGAAGGTGCCGCCCATCTGATGACGCTGGAAAACCGGACGGCGGAGACCCGAGCGGTTGTTTGCCCAACTGTTGGCGTCGAGCGCGTTGTTGCGCAGGAACTCAAACGCCGAGCCATGGAAATCGTTCGAGCCGCCGCGAGTGATCATGTTCACCGCGGTGCCGTCAGACTTGCCGAATTGTGCGTCGAACTGATTGCGCTGAATGTTGACTTCCTGCACCGAGTCAACCGAGGGGGATGCGATCAGACCGCCCCAATCCACCGCCGAGGCAGGCACACCGTCGATCAGTGTGAGGCCCGCTTGGCCGCGGCCGCCATTCATCGAGAAGCGGTTGTGATTCTGATCTTGCGTGGCCTGAGAGATGCCAGTGCGCACCGCGATGACGCCGGCGTTGACGTGGACAAGCTGGAACGGATTGCGCGCATTGACAGGAAGGTCGAGGACGGCCTGCTTGTCGAGCGTCACTGCACGATTCGCGGATTGCGTATCGAGCAGTGTGACGCCGGCCGATACTTCGACCACTTGTGTGACCTCTCCGAGCTGCAGCGTGATGTTCATTTCCAGCGTCTGGTTCACGCGCAGCACCGCGCCGGTCTGCACGGTCTTGCGGAAGCCCTTCATCTCGGCACTGATTTCGTAGGTGCCGGGAGGAAGTTGCGAGAAGACGTATAGTCCTTCACCCGTGGTCACCACGGTGCGGACATCGTTGGTCGATTCGTTGCGCGCGCGAACGGCTGCTCCAGGCACCGCGGCCGCGTTCGGGTCAGTCACGACACCGGTAATGGTCCCCGTGAATGCCTGGCCCCAGACTGTTTCCATTGGCGCCAGCAACAGCATGCACAGCGCCCACACGGGTTTTCTAATCATGGAATACCCCTCAAAAGCAATCTTTCGAACCTCGGATTCGAAGTGCAAGCAGTATATCAAATCCGTTACTATTACCCACGATGACGGGAGTGGAATGACAGGGCTGTTGTTACTGTTCGTGGCGGCGGTGTTCGCCAGCGACGAAGTGGGAACCAAGGTGTGCGCGGAATGCCACGCGTCCATCGTGACAAGCTACGCCCGAACCGGCATGGCAAGAAGTGCGGGCGCTGCCTCAACCCTGCGGCTCAGCGCGTCTGGATTCGTGCATGCCGCGTCGGGCGCGGAGTATCGTATGACGCCGAACGCAGGCGGCATCGAGATGAGCTTTGCGCGGGGAGAAAGCAAAGGGCGCAGGCTGTTGGAGTGGTTCGTTGGCTCCGGGGGATTGGGACGCAGTTTTCTGTTCTCAAAGGATGGTTTTCTGTTTCAGGCGCCGGTTTCGTTCTACGCTTCCGTGGGGGCATGGCAGATCTCGCCGGGTTACGAGAGCCGCCGCCATGTGGACCTGACGCGAGCTGTGGAGACTGCATGTCTGCAGTGTCACGCGAGTCAATTGCAGCCAGTGGCTGGCACGCAGAATGGCTTCGGGAATCCGCCCTTTCGGGAAGGTGGGGTGAGTTGTGAACGATGTCACGGTGGTGGGCGACTGCATGTGGAGAACATGCGCCGGGGTTTGAAGTCCACTGCGATCGTTCATCCGGCGAAGCTTGCGGCGGACGCGCGCGACTCACTGTGCGCGCAGTGCCACCTGACAGGGGCCGCGCGGATCGCGCGCCGGAATGCACCGCGATACGTGCCGGGCGCGAAGCTATCGGATTCGCTCGCGGTGTTCGTGTGGCCTCAGTTGGACGCGAGTCCGGACGCGACCAGCCACTATGAGCGCTTGAATCGGAGCGCGTGCAAGAAGGCGTCCGGCGAAAAGCTTTGGTGCGGAAGCTGTCATGATCCGCATGCTTCTCCGGTGCGGCCGGCAGCGCATTATCGCGAAAAGTGCCAGAGCTGTCATCGAACGAAGCCCTGCACGGAGAGGCTGGCGGTGCGCAACGCGAAGCAGAATGACTGCGCGGCGTGCCACATGCCGAAGGGCGAGTCGCACATGGTGGAGCATGTCGCGTTCACCGATCACGGCATCGTGCGGCGGCCGCAAACTGGGCTTCGCCCGGCGGCGTCCCGGGAACTGTCGCCATTCTTTTCGGAGAGTGATAACCGGGATCTCGCGATGGCGTACTCCGTGGCCGCGATGACAGAGCCCGCGGTGCGGAGAAAGGCGCTGGAGTTGTTGGAGGCGGCTGTTGCGAAAGACGCGACGGACGTGGCGGTGATGGCGCAGTTGGCACAGTTCTATGACCGGCTGGGCCGCGAAGAACAAGCCGCGGCGCTGTGTGAGCAGATTCTCAAGCTGGATCCGGGGCACAATGCGGCGGCTGTAAACTTAGGCATCTATCGTGTGAAGCGCGGTGATGCAGCCGCGGCGATCGCACTGTGGAAGCAGGCGCTACTTCGCAATCCGGCGCAGACGGGCGTGCGCACGAACCTCGCGGTGGCGCTGGCGCAAAGCGGTCAACTCGAAGCCGCTGAGGCCGAACTGAAAATCGCTCTCGACTATGATCCCAGCGCGGAAGCCGCCGCGCGCTTGCTGGCGGAGATTCGGACCCGTCGCTAGGCCCAATACTCTTCATTTTGGGGGCAGGCCACGGTGGCGCAGACTTCAGTCTGCCGCCTCGACTCTACCGAGGCCCGTGCACAAAGCCGGCGAATCGGCTCTGGTGGATCATCCGCGCTCGGTCTCGGCACTCTTGGGCCCGGCCGCCAACCGGGCACCGTACTGTGATCGCCGGCGGCCGAAGGGCGGCAGGCTCGTAGTACCCCATTGGTCGCGCATTGTCGTTCACCTCGCCCTGCACCGAGACGATTCTCGGCGCGGCAGGCTGAAGCCCTGCGCTACCGTGAGGTGCGCGGCGCCAAGATGTAGAAATGAGCAGTACTGCCGCTGGGTCCGTATTCGTTATACTGCGGCGAAGTACTCCTGCGATGAAACTACTCCTGATCCTACTGTCGGTATTGCTTGTGATTGCGGTTGGCGTCGGCGTGTGGTCATTCAATCGATGTGAAGCTCCGTGTGAGTTGCGAGGGCTCGAGTCGATTACAGTACCCAATGGCTTTGTCGTCGAAGCGGCGAGCACGCCCGGGCTGGTGAAGTATCCCATGCTCGGGACCATTGCGCCGGACGGTGTGATGTACATGTGCGAATCGTCGGGCAAGACCATGAAGACGCCCGAGATGAGCGCCGACCCGAACTACGTGGTCACTCGTCTGGAAGATACGAATCGCGACGGTGTCTACGACAAGAGCACTGTGTTTGCGGACAAGCTGACGTTGCCTGCGGGCGCGGTGTTCTACAACGGCAGTCTCTACGTGGCGGCGCCGCCGCAGGTGTTTCGCTTCGAGGACACCAACCACGACGGCGTTGCCGATGTTCGCGAAGTGATTGTCGAGGGATGGAATCTGTCCGCCAACGCCGCGAGTCTGCATGGTCCGATCATGGGCCCGGATGGGATGCTCTATCTCACCGATGGACGGCACGGCTTCAATATCACCACGAAGGATGGCCGGAAGTATCAAGGCAAGGCGTCGCGCATCTGGCGTCTGCGGCCCGATGGAACAGGCCTGGAACCTTACGCGGGCGGCGGCTTCGACAATCCCGTCGAAGTGGTCTTCACCGAGGGCGGCGATATGTTCGGCACCATGACCTACTTCCAGGATCCGCGCGACGGGCAGCGCGATGCGATTCTGCACTTCGTGGAAGGCGGTGTGTATCCGAAGCCATATCCGGTGACCGAGGAGTTTCCACGCACGGGTGATCTGATGCCCGTGATGACGAAGTTCGCGCGTGTGGCTCCGTCTGGTCTGCTGCGCTATCGCGGCACTGCGCTGGCACGCGATGCGCATGGCGATCTGTTCAGCGCGCACTTCAACTCGCATCGCGTGCTGCGCCACAAGGTGACGCGCACTGGTGCCACTTACAAGACCGAAGACTCCGACTTCTTCGTGGCAAGTGATCCCGATCTGCATCCCACCGATGTGATGCAGGATCGCGATGGCAGCCTCATTGTTGTGGACACCGGCGCGTGGTTCATTCATGGCTGTCCGATTTCGCGAGTCTCGAAGCCGGACATCCTCGGACGCCTCTACCGGGTGCGCAAGAGGGGCGAGCGCCGAAAGGCGCCGTCGATGCAGGATCTCGCTGTGAAGCATCTCGACGATCGGAATCCTTACGTTGCCGATCAGGCTGCGCACGTACTGGTGGCGCGAGGCGCGGTGGCGGAACTGGCGAAGCATCGCGCGGAGACGAAGTCCATAGGCGGAGCCGCAGCCGCGGTGTTCGCGCTCTATCGAATCGGAACTCCAGAGGCGAAAGCCGCGGTGCGTGACGCGTTGAAGGATGCCCGTTGGGAGGTGCGTCAGGCGGCTGCGCGAAGTGTAGGTATGGCGCAGGATCGCGAAGCCGCGCCAGTGTTGCGCGAGATGGTGATCAAGGAAGACGCCTCGGTGCGGCGGCAGGCAGCCGCTGCGCTCGGGCAGATCGGTGATGTGGATGGCCTTCCCGCATTGCTTCAGGCCGCTGCGAATCCGGAGGACCGCTTTGTGGAGCACTCGATCATCCTGTCGTTGATTCAGCTCAACACACCGGCGCCGCTTGTTTCGAAGTTGAGTGATGCATCGCCGGCCGTTCGCAAGGCAGCTCTCATTGCGCTCGATCAGATGAAGGCGAGCCCGCTTCAGGAGGCACAGGTGCTGCCGTTTCTCGATGACAAGGAAGCGGAAGTGCGGCGTATGGCCTTGTGGGTGGTGTCGCGTCATCCGGCTTGGAGCGCGAGGCTGACGGCGGTGCTCGACGCGCGCATGCGCTCGCCGCAATTCGACGATCGCGAGGCGTTCTGCGGCGACAGCAACTTGAAGCAGACTGTGGGCCGCGCGCTGGGCGATGGAACGCTGGATTCGAAGCGTCATCTGTTTCTTCTTGATACTGCGGAGCGCTGTTCGACGAAGGAGTTTCCATCGGAATGGAGCGCAGGAATTCGGAGTCTGCTCTCGCACAAAGAACCGGCCGTGCGGGTGCGCGCGGCGAACCTGGTGAGGGCTCGTGGTGTGGCGGGGTTGGATGAGGATCTGCGAAAGCTCGTGGACGATGCGTCGCAACCGGATGAAGTGCGGATCGCGGCGCTGAGCGCGATTGGCGGCCGCACTCCGAAGCTTGCTGCGAAGGAGTTCGCTTATCTCATCAGCAGGCTCGGCCCGAAGGTGGATGCATCGGCGAAGCTTGCGGCGGGGCAGGTGATTGGACGTGCGCTGCTGACACCGGAACAACTCGCGGAGATCGCGGCCACGCATCTCAAGACCGCTGACCCGATGGTGGTGCCGAGCCTGCTCGAAGGCTTTCGCAATGGAGCGCCGGAGCAGACGGGCGTGGCTTTGGTGAAGACGCTGCAGGAGGTGGAGCAGGCATTGGGCAGTGTCGGCAGCCAGCGTGTGCAGGACATTCTGAAGAAGTTTCCGGAGTCCGTGCAGAGCGCCGCAAAGCCGCTGGTGGCGCGCATGGAGCAGGGGCGCAATGAGAGGCTTCAGAAGCTGAAGAAGCTGGAACCCGCGGTGGTCTCGGATGGCGATCTACGCAAGGGCCGCGAGATCTTCTTTGGTGCGAAGGCAGGTTGTTCGAGTTGCCACACGATTGGGTTGGAGGGCGGGCATGTGGGCCCGGATCTGACTTCGATTGGCGCGATCCGTTCGCCGCATGATTTGTTGGAAGCGATCGTGTTGCCGAGCGAGAGCTTTGTGCCGGGTCATGAAGTGTACCGCGTGGAGACGGACACGGAGGTGTACAGTGGAGTGCTCGGCGCGGGAACCGCGGAAGCTGTGCGATTGGTGACGGGACCCGGAGACGAAGTGCGCATTCTGCGCAAGGACATTCGCAAGATGGGCTTTGCTCCGGTGTCGCTGATGCCGGAAGGGCTGGACGAGATTCTCTCGGTGGAGGAGATGCGCGATCTGATCACCTATCTTCGGGCGCAGACGGCCCGGCCGAGCGAGCAGGCGCCGTAACGGGCGATCCGCAGTCCGCAGCGCGATGCGGCTCAGAAAAGCCGAAGCCAGGAGGTGTGCAACCGTTCAACTCACACCTCGCCAGCGTCTCCGATGTCACGAATCAGAAGTTTTTCGTACTGGAATTCGTGGCCGACGGCCTCCAGCCCGGCGCCGGAGCCGGCTTCATTCTCTTCACAACCGGGCGCTCGGGGCGTCGAGGGACATCAGAGGGGGAAACCTCTGATCCTCTCAGACTGCGCAAGCGTTGATAGGCAGCCTGACGAACCATGGCTTCCAACCGCTTCTGAATCGTCTCGGTGTCGGTCGTAGCCGGACACGCCTTTCCCGCTTCGCGCGGCAAGGTCTCGTGTGATATGTTGCCGATTGGATCGAAATGAGAGCTGCCTGTTTTCCCTTCACGTTGTTGGTTCTCGCTGCCCTCGGCTGCTCGGCCGGCAGCGACTATTCCTTCGCGGTAGCGGAGCAGCGCTGCGTGGCGGCGACGGTAGCGGAAAAGAACTGGCTTCCCCCTTCATGGCGCCCGTTTGCCAACTTCGTGCGTACCTGCACTGTGCGCGATAGCAAAGGCACAGCGCACGTTCTGGTGCTGAGCGTTTCCGCGCCGGAGTACTATCGCAGTCTGCCCGGGCGCAGGGCTGACCAGGTGACGCTGCCGCGAGCACTGCTTTTCCTGCCCAACGGGTCCGAGTGCGGAGAACTGCCCTACGCCTTTCCCGACGATCCCCCGGTGGAACTGCAGGTGGCCTTTCATGACTGGCGGAGCGGCTTTCCGCTCCGCATCGAAATCGCGGTCACCGATCCAACCGTGTCCGGAAACCGCAAGCTGATCCAGAATTGGGATCCGAAACGACGGCGCTACTTCGCCGGGGAAGGTGGCTCGAAGAATGAGTGAAGCAGCCGTGGCCGCACTCAAGAAGGCCTGTGACGACGCCTATGACAAGAATCTCAATTCGTGCAGCAATGCCGTATGGGATGTCATCCGCGTGATCGTCAATCCGAATGAAACCTACCGCGTTGCGAACGCCCTGATGGATCACATGGCATCGAATTGGAAGGCGGTGACCGTGGAAGAGGGCTTTACACTGGCCAATCAGGGCATCGTGGTGGTGGGCGGAGCGAAGGTGGAATCGGGCAACGGCCACGTTGTCGCAGTTTACCCCGGCGAAAAAATCATGAATGGTGGCTATCAATACTGGTATAAGAAAGGTGAAAAATACCTGACCTTAAAGGGAACCAAGCTTCTGCCCCGCTGCCTGTCCACTTCCATGGGATCCTGGCCAGGAGCAAAAAGCAAGGGCGACAAGACCGTTTGGGATCCCTGGGGAAACGACGATAAGTTCAACGCGGTCAAGTTCTACACGCCGAGAACGGAGACGGCCGCCAGCCCCACTTAGGCCTTGCCGTCCGAGGCGAACCACCCCGTGGTCGGCTTGGAATGGAGCAGGCCCGGACTGAGGGCGCCTGGACCGAAGCCAGTAGACTCGTCCGCCCCGGCGGGCTACCCCGGTTGGCAACTTCATGTGTTGGACGGCCTCGGCAGCGGGAATATCCACGTCTCTTTCGCCCACCGCGAGGATGTCGTATCACCGCCTCCTCAGGCCTGATTCACGGACACGTTGCTCGGAGCCGGGCGTCAGTACTCATCGCTCTGCTAGCCAATCAAACACGCGCTCCTGCGTGCGACGGTAGAAGCGATTGAAGTCGAGCGGCGTCTCGAACACAAGGTTGGACTCGTTGCCGCGCCATGCCTTGCGCAGTGGTTCGACCGTGGTGCGCACGTCGGCGACGCGGGCGTAGCGGTCGTGTGATGGCGCGATCAGCAGAAGCCTGCGTGGCGCGATCAATTCGAGCGTGGCATCGAAGTCGAAGGGCAGATTCGCTTCGTGGCCCACGAAGAAGCCCAGCCGGGGCATGAGTCCGTGGATGTGTGAGAAGTGCTGGATGCCTTCCACTCCGCGGTCAGGCGTTGCCAGACGCAGTGCCTCAAAGCCGCTTACCGCCGCGACCCCCCGCACGCGGGGTTCGAGTGCGGCTGTCAACAATCCGACCTTCGCGCCCAGCGAGTAGCCCATCAGGTAGATGCGATCCGCATCGACGATGTCGAGTGCCGCAAGTGCGTCGACGGCGGCGCGAGTGTCCGCCACCATCTTGCCCATGAGCGACCAGCGTGGATAGCGCAAATAGAAATCCTTGGCGTCCTTCACGCGTGTGCCGAAGCCAATCTGATCGAACGTCAGAATCGCGAAGCCGCGTTTGGCGAGGCTGGGGAACGATGGGCGTTGATCCAGCCTTATGTCGGAGCCCGTGGATGTCCAGGGGTTGGCAATCGACCATCCGTATTGGTAGCTGTACGCATGCAGCCAGATGACGACCGGCAACTTGCCTGTCGCGCCGGCGGGAAGAAAGAGCTGGCCTGCAAGGCCGTCGCCAAACGGGAGAACCCGAAGCTTCATACCCTCCTGCTCCACACGAGCCATGGCCGCGCGATCTTCGGTGGGACGCTTGAACATCGCCGCCAGTGCGCCTTCGCTCACCATCGGATTGTCCGGCAGCGTGTTGCGAGGATAGTTCGGCGCGCCGGGCGGCTCGTCACCAATGGCCCATTCGATGCGCTGCCGCGCGCTGGCGCCGTTCAAACGGAACGTGCGCGGGTCGATCGACTCACCGGAACGCTTCTTCCAATCGTCAAAATCATAACCGTGGATAAATGTTTCGGACTTGCGCTGAGGCCGGCGGTCGAAGATGGCATCGTAGAAGTCGACGAAGTTCTCGATATCGCCAGATGTGGTGTCGTGCTCGCCTTCGCGCAGATGAAGCCAGACGTTCTCTTCGCGGCGCAGTGTGCGATACACGCGGAGCGCATCGCGATAGGCTTGTTCGAAGCCGACCGGATTGCTGGCGGACTCCGCAAAACCTGTGTAGAGCATGAGGCCGCGCGGCGCCACCAAAGCGAGCAGAGTGTTCTGATCCACCGGTAGTTTGTCTTCGCGGCCCGAGAAGAAACGCAGCCTCGGATGAAACCAGTGCGACTGCGCGCCCGCAAGGAGTTCGATGCTCTCGTTGGCGAAGGGCTCCGTGGTGAAACGCCACGGATCGCACTCGCCGCTATTGCCGCTGGAAGGGATGACGGCGCCGATGCGTTCATCGAAGGCTGCGGCGAGCAGAGCCTGCTTGCCATTGCGCGAGTGGCCGCTGAGTCCGATTTGGCGTTTGTCCACTTCGGGCAGCGTGACCAGGTAGTCGACCGCGCGTGACGCCGCCCATGCCCACCGCGCGAGGCACGAGAAGTCGTACTCGGGATAGACATCGATCCATGCATCGGAATCATCGCCGTTGCCATAGTTGGGATCGGTGGCATGATACACGGCTGCGATGTAGCCGCGGCGGACGGCGGTGTAGATCCACGGCCGGTTGCGCGCGTGGTTGGTGAGGAACACCGGGAACGGTCCCCTGCCTTCGGGGATCACCAGTTCGACGCGCAGTGTTGCCTTGTGGTTCGGGCCGAATTCAAGCCGCACGAAACGCGTGGTGACGCGGCCCTGCTTTTCTTCTTTTGTGACCACGGCCCGAAGGTTGTTTGGATTCGGCGGGAACTTGCCGAACATCCAGTGTTGCACCTGATCGCGCAGATACTGCTTCTGCCGTGTCCACTGCTCCGGCGTGGAGACGAGAGAGCCATCGGCCATGCGGAGGGGATCCGGCAGAAAGGGAATGGATGGCATGCGGTTGAAGTCGGGAGGAAGCTCGCCGGTGCGGCGAATCCAGTCTTCCCATGTCTTGTCGACGGCGTTGATGCGGCCATTCACGGGCGTACGGCTGGGGCGCAGGAGTTGCAGTAACTCGTCGAGTACGGCCTTCCGGTCAGACTGCGCGCGGGCGTTTTCCGCCAGCAGACACACAAGAACCGCGAGACAGAACGGCTTCATGGAACCCTTCCTTGCGCCGAAACAATTTCGATCGGAAATGATTGAATCATTTTCGCCTCGGCAAAGCCGGGAGGCTGCGTACGTGGATTTGGGCCCGCGCAGAAGCGTGCCGCCGACAGGGGGCGCTGCCGGCCTGGAGGCCTGCGCCACCGTGCTTGAACCGTTGGATCCAGCAATGTAGAAACTCCAGCGGAATGATTAAATCATTTCCTGGAGCAGTTCGGGGCGGGGCTGCGGGATGACCACTTTGTTGACCAGCAGGCCCTTGCGGGCGATGGATTGCGCGCCGGCTTCCACAGCCGCTTTGACGGCGGCCACTGTGCCAGTGCAGGATGCGAACGCCTTGCCGCCCAAAGCCATGGCGAGCCGCAATTCCACAAGCCGGACATTCGCGGACTTCGCCATCGCGTCGGCGCCTTCGATAAGGCTGGCCACGGAGAAGGATTCGATGATGCCGAGGGACTCCATTTCGCCAGCCTTGGTGAAGCCGCTGATGGCGGGGAAGATGGACTCGTGCACGTTGGGGATCACGAACTTGTCGATGATGGAGAAGTCGCCTTCACGGCAGCCCGCATCCACCGCGCTCTGAACGGCGCCGACATCGCCGCGGATCAAGACCATGTATTTGCCGCTGCAAATCGTGCGCGAGAGCACGAGTTCCACGTCCGCGGCCTTCAGCATCGCATCACAAACCGCGAAGCCTGCGGCGATGCTTGAGAGTTCAATCAATCCGATGGAGTTCTTTGCCATGTCCTGTCACGATTCTTTCACGCTTCGATCTCGATCCACGATTCGCTGACGGCCTTCACTTTGCCGCTGATGCTGGCATGCACGTCCGCGCCCAGAGCTTTCTCTTCCATGCGCGCGACGGTCTGCCCGCGCTTCACTTTGTCGCCTGCCTTCACGGCCGGTACGGCAGCCTTGCCCGCATGCTGCTTCGTGAGGAGGCGCACCGATGCAGGGGCCGGCTCCTTGCCAAGGAAAGGCGTTTCGCACTCGTAATGATCGACCTTCATGCGTTGGCGCAACATCTTCAGCGGCACGCGGCGATACTCTTTCATCGGGTGCACGCGTACCGGATGTGGCTGTTCATACTTCACGCCGATGGCGCGCAGGTCCACCTTGGCCTGATCGCAGGCTTCCTTGGGAAACAGATCCTCGGGGCATGCGTAAAGCGTGCACAGGCCGCAGGCGCAGCACAGTTGACCCCACTGATTCCAATTGTCGGAGCCCGTGAGTGTGAAGCCGAGGCTGCGCATCACCTTGTGCGGCTGCACGTCATAGCCGAGCAGATAGCGAGGGCAGAACTCCGTGCAGTAGCTGCATTGATCGCATGCGGACTTGCCAATGCGATTCATGGATTCCTGCGGCTGGATGCGGCGTTGGACCAGTTGATGGTCACGAGGCAGCAGGATGAGGCCACAGGTTGTTTTGGTCACGGGCTCATCCACACTTTCGGCGAGTGTGCCCATCATGAGTCCGCTGACGAACACCGCAGGATCGTCGACCGTGGAGCCGCCCGCCATTGCGATGAGGTCGCGAAAGCTGGCACCGATGGGAACCCAGAAGGAACACGGCTTCTTCACCGCGCCAGCGATGGAGACGAACTTGCGAGTGACGGGCTGATCCTGCGTTGCGAGATGGACGTTGTAGAGCGTCTCCACGTTGTTCACCACACAACTGACATTGAGCGGGATTCCGCCGGCTGGGATCAGGCGGCCTGTGGCGGTGTAGACGAGTTCGTACTCATCGCCCGAGGGGTAGAAGTCGCCGAGGTAGACCATGCGGATGCCGGCGCGATCGGCATGCGGCTTGATGGCGGCAACGGCTTCCTTGTTTTTTTCCTTGATGCCGAACGCACCTTCGCGGGCGTGCGTCACCTCCACCATCCGCCTGTGGCCTTCGACGATCTCTTCGGGATAGTGGCGCATGATCTCGAAGTCTTTGTGGAGAAGCGGTTCGCACTCGGCTCCATTGGCCAATACGTACTCCACCGTGGATTGTGCCTTGACGTAAGTGGGAAACCCGGCTCCGCCGGCGCCGACCACGCCCATGCTTCTGAGTTTCTCTGCGAGCAAAACGTACTCCAGTTCTGAAGATCAGAATGTGACGAACTTGAATTCTCAGGTTACCCCAGAATTCGTGCATCGATCCCGCGCGGCGTGCATCACATGGCCATGCGAATGGTGCGCACTCTCATGCTTTTGGCCTGTGCCGTGATTGCTCAGGCCGCGGATCTCTCGGGGGAATGGGCGTTCAAGATGGGTGGTCCAAACGGTGAAACCGTGGAGGCCCAGTTGACTCTCAAAGCGGAGGACGGCAAGGTGACCGGGTCGTTTCTGTTCCCTCAGGGCCGCAAGCTCGAAGTGATGGACGGAACGGTGGACGGAAACAAGTTCAAGTTCAACGTGAAGCGCGAACGCTCGCAGGGCGGGGCCGTGACTTACAAGATGCAAGGCTCGTGGGAAGGCTCCGAGATGAAGGGCACCGCGGAGACCGATATGTTTGGGCAAACTGCGAAGTCGGACTGGACCGCCAGCCGCAAGTAGCCGCGAAACGGCGGTTATCGCTGCATGCGATCCGGCTTCGGATTCGCAGTATGATGGGGCTTCATCATGCTGCCTTCGCGACGTCATTTTCTGAACTCTGCCCTTGCGGGTCTATCCACGATCGCGGCGCCCGCTCAGCAGCGCCGCCCGAACTTCATCATCCTGTTCGCCGATGACATGGGCTGGAGCGATCTGGCCTGTTATGGGCATCCGACGCTGCGCACGCCCAACCTCGACCGCATGGCCGACGAAGGCACACGCTTTACCCAGTTCTATGCGGCGGCCTCGGTGTGTACGCCGTCGCGAGTGGGTCTGTTGACGGGGCGCAACCCGGTGCGTGCGGGTCAACCGAACAATACGGGGCCTGATACCAATGGCGGCCTGCCGCTTTCGGAGATTCTTCTGCCGCAAGTGCTGAAGCCGCTCGGCTACCGCACGATGGCGATCGGCAAGTGGCATCTCGGCTACAAACCGGCACAACACCTTCCGACAAGCCGGGGCTTTGATTCGTATTTCGGTCTGCCCTACAGCAACGACATGATTCCTCCGTGGGTGAAGACGCAGACGCCTCTGCATCTGTATCGCAACGAAGAGCCGCTGCGTGAGATGAAGGAGCAATCGCGTCTCACCGAGATGTACACGGACGAAGCCGTGAAGTTCATCCGCGAGTCCGGCGACTCTCCGTTCTTTCTCTACATTCCGTATGCGATGCCGCATCTGCCCGTCAGTGCGCCGGAACAGCGGCGGGGCAGGTCGCGCGCGGGTCTTTATGGCGATGTGATTGAAACGCTCGATTGGTCGGCCGGAGAGATTCTACGCACGTTGAAGGAGCGCAATCTCGACAGCAATACGATGGTGGTGTTCACGAGCGACAACGGGCCGTGGCACAACCTTCCAAAGCGCATGCTGGCCGAAGGTGTGGAGCCATGGCATACGGGCACCAAGGGTCTGTTGCGCGGCGCCAAGGGGACAACGTATGAAGGCGGGATTCGCGTGCCTGGGATCATGCGCTGGCCGGGCATGATTCGATCGCGCGAAGTGTCGATGGAGATGGCGTCGACGCTTGATCTGTTTCCGACCGTCGTGAAAGCTGCCGGGGGCGAGATGCCGAAGGATCGCGTCTACGATGGGTTCGACTTGATGGGGCTGCTGCGCAACGGCGGGAAGTCGCCACGCAATGAGTTCTATTATGTGCGCGGGCGAATGTTGGAAGGGGTGCGGGAAGGAAGCTGGAAGTACCGGTTCGCGCGAAGGAACGTTACAGAGGGAAGCGCTGGCGACCCGGCGGCACCGGAGCTGTTCCAGTTGGATTGGGATCCGGCGGAGCAATACAACATGTATGCGCGCCGCACGGATATCGGCAGACGGCTCGCCGCGAAGGCGGTGGCGTATGCGAAGGAAGTTGGCGCGACGATGGAAGGCGCGGGCTGAGGCACTATGTTCCGAAGCTCTCAACACGTGGTAGACTCCTTGAAAGCTGATTCACTCCCGGCCTCGGTGTGACCCGCGGCTACCGGGAGATCGAACGTGATTAGGAGATTAAGATCTTGAGATTCTTCCAGTTTGTGCAGGCAAGTGTCCTTCTGGCTGCGGCCACCGCACTTCCGCTCGCCGCTGTGCCGATCACATATACCTACGCGGGCACAGGCTCCGGGACTCTGGGCACCCAGTCGTTCGTGGACGTGCCGTTCACATTCACGGGTATTGCGGACACAGCGAACATCGTGCCGTGGGTAAACGCAGGCGGAGGCCCGCGCAATCCTCACTTGAGTGCGACCATCACCATTGCGGGTCTGGGGACGTTCGCAGTGACGACACCGTCGCATACCTGGGTTGCGGAAGGGTGTTGTGGCGGGCTCGGCCAAGACCTCGGCATTAACTGGGTGGACCTCGACACGCCTTCTTTACATTCGATCGGCTATGGCCTCGCTACGAACCTCGGTCCGATTGTCGACAACAGCCCGGGCGCAGTGCACCAGTTCAACGGCGTCCAGACGTCGGGAGGCGTGCTGACGTTTGGCTCCATCTCGTCTGTCACATTCACTGCGGTGACAGCAGCGAGCGATGTGCCGGAGCCCGGTACATGGACTGGCGTCGCACTTGGCTGCTTGCTGTTGTTCATGCGGCGCACTCAACGGCGCAACTGACCGCCGGCTCCAACACCTTCATTTAGGGCATAGCTTGGCGTACGAAGCTACGGTGACGCAGACTTCAGTCTGCCGCATCGACGCTACCGAGGCCCATGCTCGGGGCCTGCGAATCGACCCTGGTGGATCTCGAACCCGCCTTCACCGCGCATTTTCGTTCACGTCGCCCTGCACCGAGACGAGCCTGTCACGGGGCAAAGTGCAACAGTGAAAAGGGTTGGGCTCAGACTTCGAGAATCACCGGCATGATCAGCGGACGCCGTGAAGTCTGCTTGGAGAGGAAGCGTTTCAGGTCCGCGCGAATCTTCTCCTGCATCACGCCCCAATCGGTCTTTTCTTCAGGAGTCGAATTCTCCAGCGTGCGAGCCACCACCTGACGCGCTTCGTGCATCAATTCCGAAGAATCCTCCAGGGAAACGAAACCGCGGCTCACGATTTCGGGCAACGTTTCGTTCTTGCCGGTGTGCCGGTTGATGGCAATGATGGGGAGCACGAATCCATCTTCGGAGAGGTGACGGCGGTCACGAATCACAAGATCCTCGACGACTTCATCGACGGATCCGGAGTCAATACACACGCGGCCGACATTGACCTTCTCACCCTTGCGCGCGCCGAACCGGTCGATCTCGAGAGTCTCGCCGGACTCGATGACGAAGCTCTCCTTGATGCCGGCATAGCCGAGTCCCTGCGCGAGGGCCGCATGGCGCGAAAGCTGGCGGTACTCGCCATGGACCGGCATGAAATACTTCGGCCGCACGAGGTTGAGGATGAGCTTCAGCTCTTCCACACTGCCATGGCCGGACACGTGAACGGGAGGGTTCATGCTGCCATAGACGAGATCGGCGCCACGCCGCGCCAGATGGTTGATCAAACGATAGATGCCCTTTTCGTTGCCAGGGATCATGCGCGCGCTCAACACCACCATGTCACTCGGACGGATGGAGAGATGCTTGTGATTGTCGACGGCGACGCGGGAAAGCGCGGACATCGGCTCGCCCTGGGTGCCGGAGACGACGACGCAGACTTTGCTGGCGACGGTCTGCATGATGTCCTGAGGACGGAGCAGAATCGAATCGGGAATGTCGAGCAGATTCAAGCCATGCGCGATCTCGGTGACACTGAGCATGCTGCGTCCGAGGAATGCGACTTTGCGGCCATGCTCGCCGGCGAG
This sequence comes from Bryobacterales bacterium, assembly GCA_016789785.1. Next base: position 30,194 of record JAEUQE010000017.1, on the reverse strand, counting down.
ATCGAGAATCTGCTGCAGGCGCGGAATGGAACTGCTGAAGCAGGAGATGACAAGGCGGCCGTCGGCGCGATGGAAGCAATCTTCCAGGCGCGGGCGGACGGCGCGTTCGCTGTCGGTGTAGCCGGGGCGGTCGACGTTGGTTGAGTCCGAGAGCAGGAGCAGCACGCCCTGTTTGCCATACTCCGCGAACTTGTGCAGGTCGAAGGGCTCGTTGTCGAGAGGCGAGGGGTCGACCTTGAAGTCGCCGGTGTGGATCACGACGCCGATTGGAGTGGTGATGGCGAGGGCGACGCAACTCACAATCGAGTGCGTGACGTGAATGAACTCGACGGAGAAGGGGCCGGTTTGAATGCGCTGGCCCGGTTTCACTTCGTGAAGCTCCGGATCCTCGTCGAGCTCGTGCTCTTCCAACCGGCGCTCCACGAGAGAGAGCGTGAGCGCGGTGGCGTAGACGGGCACGTTGACGAGACTCAACAGGAAGGGGACGCCGCCGATGTGATCCTCGTGGCCGTGGGTGAGGATCAAGGCGCGAACGTGCTCCTTGTTCTCTTCAAGGTAGGAGAAGTCGGGGACGACGATATCGACGCCCAGCAGTTCCGCATCGGGAAACATCATTCCCGCGTCAATCACGATGATGTCATCACCGTAGCGGAGGGCCAGGCAGTTCATTCCAAATTCCCCAAGCCCGCCAAGGGGAATGGCCTGCAATTTCGAATCGGACATGAAATCCTAGCGTAACACCGCAGCGTACGGTGCTAGGCAGGCTAGGGGCGTGATCGCAGCCGGTATGCGAGCCACGGTGACAGGACCAAGAGGCACATTCCGAAACCCAGCAAGCCGCCTTGATCGATTCGATAGTCCGAAAGCATGCGCTCCCAGGAGGCGCCCGTTGCCCACCCAATCAGACCCTCGAAGCAGAGGGTGAGCACGCCCCACACGGCCCCGATCCGCAGAAGGGTGGAGCGAGTGGAGGCGCCGATCCATCGGATGCAAAGGTACGTGATGGCGAAGATGATGAGGATACCCGAACCAACGCTGACCTGACGCGAGCGGAAGTCGCCGAGGACGGGGACGAGGAACAGCCCGCGGAGGATCCCATGGACGGTCTCGGCGAGTATGATCAGCAGCCAGACAGCCAGGGCACGTCTCCAGACGCCGGAAGTGGTGGGCATGATTCCCACTGATATCAGAAATAGAATTTCGCTGCGATCTGGATGATGCGCGCAGGGGCCGCATCATTGATCACGCCGAATTGCGCAACACCCAACGTGCCGCCAGGCGCGCCGAAGAATGGCGTGTTGGTCGCGTTGAAGAACTCGCCGCGCACCTGTAGCGACCGGCTCTCGGAGAACTGGAAGGCCTTGTAGATGGCGAGGTCGAGATTCTTGAGCGACGGTGCGCTGACGGGATTGCGGGGCGAGTTGCCGAATGTGAAAGCGGGCTGGCGTGTGAAGGCATCGGTGTTGAACCATCGCGTAAGGGCGCGTTGATCCGCCGGCAGGATGGGCGATGCACCCGTGGTGTTGGGGCGGGGAGCCGCGCCGCCACCCACATTGGCCGGGTCGCCATTGACGCTGACGTTCACGCGCCGGCCGGACGTCATGGTCGAAATCCCTCCGAGCGCCCATCCGCCAATGACTGCGTCGGACCAGCGGGGCATGCCGGTCATGAACCTGCGCCCGCGTCCCACAGGCACATCCCAGTTAGCGCTCAACACGAAGCGATGCGCGAAGTGTTCATCGGCGAGCGAACGCTCGGCTCTGAAGTCGTTGCGGTTCTGCACGGCGTTCGCAGCGGTTCCACCCGCATCGGCGCCACCACGTGCATCGCTGATCGTCTTGGAGAATACATAGGAACCGAGTGTGCTGAAGCCTCCCGACATGCGCTTCTCGGCGCGCAACTGCACCGCGTGATAGTTCGAGTTGGCACTGAACTCGCGGCGGAACGTATCGGCGAGCGGCGTGACGATGCCGATGCCAGGAACTTCCAGACGCGTCACGGGGCGGCGCGTGTTGATATTGCCGGGACCAGGATCTGGGGCATTGGAATCGTAGCGCTGCAGAAGGCGGTTGCCCTTGGTGCCGACATAGCCTGCCTCTAAGCTCCAATCGGCGGCGAGTTCGCGCTGAACGGTGAAGTTCCATTGTTGGGAGTAGGGCGAGCGATTCGTGCGGTCCTGCGAGATGGTTTGCAGATTCGTGACGTTCGACGTGGTCGCTCCGGCAGGGAAACCATCGCGAAGAAGGATGGTGGGGTTGATGGAGTCCGTGTTGAACCCGAATTGATAGAAGAACGGCGGACCGCAATGCAGATAGCGGTCGCCGATATGATCGACGCCGCCGTAGTAGATTCCGTAGCCGGAACGGATCACCGTTTTATTGTCGAGTCGGTAGGCGAAGCCCGCGCGCGGGCCCCAATTGTTGTAGTCGGCGCTGACGGTGGAGCGTTCGGCAATATTGCCGTCGCGTGCGATCCGCAGGCGCGGATTCGAGTAGCTCTCATCGATATCGAAGTTCGCGTACCGGTTGTACTTCTCAAACCAGGGGCCAATGTACTCCCATCGCATGCCGAGATTCAACGTGAGCCGCTGCGACACTTTGAAGTCGTCCTGCACGTAGCCGGCGTGAATGCGCCGCCGTTGATTGCCTTGCGCATAGGTGGAGAGCTGCGAATTGAAGGGAATGCCCAGGAGAAAGTCGGCGTAGGGATTGCCAAACGTGTTGTTCGAACTCTGGCGTGTGAAGTTGCCATTGAAAGTGAAAGTGCCGTTCGATTGAAACGCCTGTTCATGCGGGGATTGGATGAACATCAGGTTCACGCCGGTCTTGATGGTATGGCGTCCGCGGGTCCACAGCAGATCGTTGCTGAACTGGCGCGTTTGCGAATCGGAGAACTGCGGATTGTTTGCGGGCGGGCCGAGGCTCGCAAAGCCGTTGATGTTGAAGAGGCCGAATCCATTGATGTTCTGGGCGGTGCCCTTCAGTCCGATTTCCTGATTGAGCGGACGGTCCACGGGCGATGCGCGTCGCGTGAGAAGGCGGTTCCAGCCAACCTTGAGTGTGTTGTAGAGTGTGGGCGAAAACACATGGCCGTGGGAAATGACGAAGGACTGGGGACGGTTCTCATTCGAGACAGGATCGCCGCCGCCGAACGCCGGGGGCGGCAGATTGCTGCTGCCGATCTGGAAGAAGTTCTGATAGCTAAAGCGGCCGTAAACGGTGTCCTTCGCGCTGATGTTGTGATCGATGCGGACATCGCCCTTGTGGGTGTCGGCTGTTGTCTTCGGATTGGAGAAGTAGTTGTTGATCAAGCCCCCTTGATTGGGATCGGGCGCGAAACCGGCGATGCGTACAGCAACAGGGTCGAGCCTGGAGGTGGGAATCACGTTGCCCGCGAAGGGCTGGCGCGCACGCGTGGTGCTGTTGTAGGTGGCCGGATCGAAGATCTGCGTGGGGACGTTGTTGAAGAACGCACGCGAGAAGTCGCCGCGGCGTTCCTGAGCGGTGGCGACGGTGCTGAGCGCGGTGTCGGCCGTGCGCTCGAGCGTGCCTTCGTAATTCACGAAGAAGAAGGTCTTGTTGCGGATGATGGGGCCGCCGATCAGGCCGCCGAATTGATTCCTGCGGAAGACGGCGTTTGGCACGCCAGGCCGCTGGAAGAAGTTGCGGGCATTGAAGTCTTCATTGCGAATGAACTCAAAGACGCCGCCGTGAAACTCATTGCCGCCGGACTTGATCACGACGTTGACCGCGCCGCCGAGATTGCGGCCGAATTCGGCGGAGTAGTTCGAGGTCTGCACTTTGAACTCCTGCACCGCGTCGACGGAGGGCGAGATCACCTGTGGTGTGCGGCCTTGCGCGGCGTGCTGATTGGAGTTGTTGTCCATGCCGTCGAGCAGGTAGTTGTTGTGCGAGACGCGAAAGCCGGAGGAAGAGAAGCCGCCGAAGCGTGCGCCGGGAGGAGGCACGTTGGTGCCCGCGGTGAGCAGCGCGAGTTGGAGATAGTCGCGGCCGTTCAGCGGCAGATCGACGATCTTTCTGTTTTCGATCACCTGTCCACGGGAGGCTTCGGTGGTTTGTAGCAGGGTTGCGTCAGCGGTGACGGTGACCTGATCGCTGGTTTGTCCGACTTCCATGGTGAAATCGATCCGCAACTCATCCTGGACCTGGAGGGTAACGCCGGTACGGCGGGCTGTCTTGAAACCCTGTACTTCCACAGAGACGGCGTAGGGGCCGGTGCGCAGCGGGATGGAGCGAAAGTCGCCGGTGGCATTCGTTCGCACCTTCTGCGTGATGTTGGTTGCGAGACTGGTGAACGTGACTTCGGCGTTGGCGATGCGGGCGCCGCTCGAGTCAATGACGGTGCCGAGGATGATGCCCTGTTCGACCTGCGCGAAGACTGGTAGGGCCATAGCAAGCAGGAAAGTGGCGAGACGCACGGGTGACCTCATCTTTCGGAGCGATTCTATCAGGCTGGTGGTGGGGCAAGCTGGTGGTGGGGCAAGCTGATGGCCGGTCTGACGGATTCCCGTGTGGGGAGGCGCGGTGTTAACACTCGCTTCCTGATCGTTCGTTGGTAACCGATCTCGCCTTCGGTAGTCTAAAGAGAACCATGCCAAACCCAGCGACATATGATGATGTGAATTTGATTCTCAGGCTCTACGAATTGAGGCGCGAGGATCGGATGCGCGAGGCGCGCCAGTGGTTCACTTCGATGTTTCGTCCAATCACCACCGTGGAGGAGTTCAACAAGCTCTGCCCGCCGGGATCCGGGATGAATGCCAACTTCCGCATGGTGACCAGCTATTGGGAAATGGTGGCGAGCTTCATCAACTCGGGTGTGTTGAATGAAGAGCTGTTCTTTCAAAGCGGCGGCGAACTGCTGCTGGTATGGGAGAAGATCAAGGACCTGGTGCCGGCGTTGCGCGCGGCCCGCAAGAATACGCGGCTCTACGGCAACCTGGAGAGCGTGGCGCAGCGAATGGGTGAGTTCATGAACCGGAACTCGCCGGAGTCGTACGATACGTTCGCCGAGATGGTTCGCATGATGGCGCGTTGATCGTCGAAGACCGATGACCGAAATCGCGGTCCGCTATCGCCTGACAAAGTGAAGCCGGTTGCCGGACTGAAGGCATCCGCCGAATCACTTTGTCAGGGAGATAGCAAAACATGGGTGCACCTCAAGAAGTCGCGAGCGGCGTGGAGGCCGTGAAGCGCGTAGCGTCGGTTCTGCCGAATGCGATGCCACTGATAACCACAGACCAGTACGGGGCGCAAGTGCGAATCGAAGCCGGCACAATGTGGAGCGGCAACCGCATGTTCGTCACCGATCTTGGCGGGACCGTTGTCTACAGCGTGGGAGACAAGCTCTATACACAATCAACGCGGGACTTCGTGCGCGACACGTACTTGATTGCGATTGGCGATGGCGCGAAGAAGGCCGAATGGATGGTGGGCGTGGCGCAGGCCGAGATGACGTTCATCATGGCGCTGGCCGGAACGCTTGCGGGCGGTCTGGGAACCGTGGCTGCGTTGGGAACCGCGATCGCGAAGGTCGCGACGTTTGTGAACACGAACAAGGCTCAGGTGGCGGAGGCGAAGAAGCATATTGCCACTGTGCTCGGGTCGTATCATTTCCTCGCTACGAAGTGTCCCAAGCTCGGCATGATGCTCGGGAAGATGATGGGGGGCTTCGCGTTGAAGAGCATCTCCGAAGGTGTGAGCGCGGGCGACATCGCCTACTTCTTCGGCAAGCTGTTGGGCGGAATCGGGAAGGCACCCGAGGTGACGATTGCCGTTGTGGTGAAGGCACTGGGTATGGCCGTTGCACTGACTGCGGCGATTCATGGCCCGTCCATGTCGGCGCACGGCGCTTCGGCGCGAGCGAAGGACTTGGCGCAGAACGCTTTGAAGAGCGGAGTGAACGTGCCCGAGGCGGATGTACTGTTGGCCGAGGCTGAGGGTTGCCTCAAAAAGCCCGAAGTGCGCGCGAAGCTTGTGGAGATGTTCGATGCCGCCAAGAAAGCGCAGCCGGTGGTGGAGGGTTTGGCGAAGGCGATGAGCCAGAATCTGGCTAGTTGAGCACGCGCCATTTTCGGCGGTCTGCCCGCCCTCGTACGAAGTGCCCGCCCACGTGTGCCGGCTCTCAATCGGCACCTGGGCCTCGAAGCTGTCCAGAGGGGCGCGGGCTACCACAAGAAACTGAACTGCTGAAACGGCCGGCTATGTGACCGGCGCCGGGTTGAACAGCGCGAGCGAGTTGTGCAGGCGCCAATGTTCCGCCCACGGTTTCTTGATACCGCTTGCCACGTCGAGCAGGTAATGGAACAGTTGCCAGCCGACGTCCGCGATTGTCGCGTCGCCCGTGGCGATGCGCCCCGCATCAATGTCGATCAGATCGTGCCAGCGCTCGGCCAGTGCCGTGCGAGACGACACTTTCACCACCGGCACCAGCGCTAATCCATACGGCGACCCTTCGCCAGTCGTGAACACGTGCAGGTTCATTGAGGGGAGTTGCAGCGTTCCGCAGATGAAGTCACTCGCGGGAGTGGCGGCGAATACCAGGCCTTTCGCACTTACTAACTCGCCCGGACCCGCCACCGCCCGCAAGGCCGTCGTGCCCGACTTGGCGACGGACCCCAGTGCCTTCTCCACCACGTTGGCCAAGCCACCCCGCTTGTTGCCTGGCGTCGGATTGGCGCTTCGGTCCGCACGGCCCCGCGCGAGATACTCATCGTACCAGCGCATTTCGCGGACCAGATCCCTCGCAACGTCCACCGTGGCCGCGCGTGGCGTCAGCAAGTGGACGGCATCGCGAACCTCGGTAACTTCGCTGAACAGGACCGTCGCGCCGGCTCGCACGAGTAAGTCCGCCGCGTACCCAACCGCCGGGTTGCAAGTAACTCCGGAGAATGCGTCGCTGCCGCCGCATTGCAGGCCCACGGATAGTTCGGAGGCAGGGCAGGGAACCCGCCGGCGGCGGTTCAACTCCTCCAGTCGCCGTTCCGCGAAGCGAAGTATGGCGGCCACAGTCTCCCCAAAGCCGCGCAACTCGTAATCCTGCAGCCGGACGACATAGGGATCGTCGCTGAGAACAGGCAGTTGCGCCATGCTCGCGGAAGGCAGATTCTGTCCCCCAAGCATCCGGGAAGGCTGGAGTTTTTCGCACCCGAGACTGACCACAAGCGGAGCCGCCCCGAAGTTCGGGTGCCGGGTCAGGTTACGTAACGTGCGGATGGGAACCTCGGCGCCTGGCGCGTCGATCGCCACACCGCAGCCATAAGTGTGTGTAAGTGCCACCGCGTCGTCAACATTCGGGAAGCGAGGCAGTAACTCAGTGCGAATTCTCTGTACCGCGAAGTCCACCGTGGGCGCCACGCACTGCACGGTGGTCGTAATTCCGAGTATGTTGCGCGTACCCGCGGCGCCGCCGGAATTCCGGTACCCGAGAAACGTGTAGCCCTCGAGCGCAGGCTGGTCCGGAGGCACCTTGGTCGCGAGCGGCAAATCCTCCAGCGGAGGCGGTACCGGCAGGTTCAGCATGTCCTCGCGGACCCAGTCGCCGGCTTCCATTGGACGGTTGGCCGTGCCGATGACCTGGCCGTATCGTACAACCGGCTCTCCCGCGCCCACTGCGGCAAGCGCCACCTTGTGGGATTGCGGAATCGCTTCGCGCAGGCGCAACCCGCTCGCAAACTGGCTCCCCTCCGGCAGACCTTCGGGATTCACAATGATCGCGACGTTGTCGCTGGGATGCACCTGGACGTAGAGCGGTTGCATGGCTTGGTTAGGCTCCAGTATATCGAGAGGCTGGCCCGCGGCCGGCCAGGACCCGCCCTCCGGCTTCGCGCCACAAACCACAAGCGCTTCTTCGCTGTCGCACCGCGCGGGCCGCAACGGCAAAGCATCTCCTCCAGCATGGCGTGATATGATCAAGAGTTCGGTTTCGATTTACTACACAGGCTCAAATCCGATGAAAATTCATGAGTATCAGGCCAAGGCTCTCTTGGCACAATACGGAGTCCCTGTGCCGCGGGGCAAAGTCGCCTTTACGGTCGATGAAGCCGCCGCGGCGGCGGAAGAACTTGGCGGCAGCGTTGTCGTCAAAGCCCAGATCCACGCTGGTGGCCGCGGCAAGGGTGGCGGCGTCAAGGTTGCCAAAGACCTTCAGCAGGCTCGCGAATACGCATCCAAAATCCTTGGAATGACGCTCGTCACACATCAGACCGGCCCCGAAGGCCGTGTCGTCAAGCGCCTTCTCATCGAAGAGACGCTCCCCATTGATCGTGAACTCTACCTCGGCATCGTCCTCGACCGCGCCACCGGCAAGTGCGTCTTTATGGCGTCCGCCGCCGGCGGCATGGATATTGAGGAAGTTGCCGCGAAAACACCCGAATTGATCCTCAAGGAGACCATCGAACCGGGCGCGGGACTCTTGGCCTATCAGGCCCGCAAACTCGCCTACGGCATGGGCCTCCCGTCCACCGCCGTCAGCGGCGCGGTCAAGGCGATGCAGGCTCTGGTCCGCGCTTACGAAACCCTCGATGCCTCGCTTGCCGAAATCAATCCCTTCATCCTGACCACAGATGGCCGCACGCTCGCCCTGGATGCGAAGTTCAGTATTGATGACAATGCCATGTTCCGTCACAAGGAACTGCTGGACCTGCGCGACCTGAACGAAGAGGACCCGCTCGAAGTGGAAGCCTCGAAGTTCAGCCTGAACTACATCAAACTGGATGGCAATATCGCCTGCATGGTGAATGGCGCCGGTCTCGCCATGGCGACCATGGACATCATCAAGTACGCCGGTGGCTCGCCCGCCAACTTCCTGGATGTCGGTGGTGGAGCAAATCAGGAGCAGATCAAGAACGCCTTCCATATTCTCCTCGGCGACCCGAACGTGAAAGCGGTGCTCATCAACATCTTTGGTGGCATCCTTCGATGCGATGTGCTGGCTGCGGGCGTGGTAGCCGCCGCCCGCGAACTGAACGTCCAGGCGCCGATCGTGATTCGCATGGAAGGCACCAACGTCGAACAGGGTAAGCAGATTCTCGCGGAATCCGGGATGAACTTCACGCTCGCCGACGGGATGAAGGACGCAGCGGAGAAAGTAGTGAGGTTGGCGCAATGAGCGTACTCGTAAACAAGGACACTCGCCTTCTGGTGCAGGGCTTCACAGGGAAGGAGGGCACCTTCCACGCCACGCAGTGCATCGCCTACGGAACCAACGTCGTGGGCGGCGTCACGCCTGGGAAGGGCGGTTCTACTCATCTCGACAAGCCGGTGTTCGACACCGTCGCCCAGGCCGTGAAGGCGACCGGCGCCAACGCTAGCGTGATCTTCGTTCCCCCGGCCTTTGCCGCGGAATCCATCATGGAAGCTGCTGATGCGGGCCTGCCCCTGGTGGTCTGCATCACCGAAGGCATCCCCGCGCTGGATATGGTGAAGGCCTGGGACTTCCTCAAGGGAAAGAATACCCGTCTCATCGGTCCGAATTGCCCCGGAATTATCACCCCCGGCGAATGCAAAATCGGCATTATGCCTGGACACATCCATATGAAGGGGAACGTCGGCGTGGTCTCGCGCTCGGGCACCCTGACCTATGAGGCGGTCGGACAACTCACCAAACTGGGCCTCGGCCAGTCCACCTGCATCGGCATCGGCGGCGATCCCATCATTGGCACCACCCACACCGACGCGGTCCGGCTCTTCAATGAAGACCCCGATACGCATGCCATCGTCATGATTGGCGAAATCGGCGGTGACGCCGAGGAGAAGGCAGCCGCGTTCATCAAAGAACACGTCAAAAAACCCGTGGTCGGCTTCATTGCAGGACAGACCGCACCCCCCGGACGCCGCATGGGCCACGCCGGCGCCATCATCTCCGGCGGTTCCGGCAAGGCTTCGGACAAGATGGCCGCCATGGAGGCGGCTGGCATCACCGTCTGCGCCACGCCGGCCGAAATTGGAGAAAAGGTGAAAGCGGTCCTGAAAGCCTAGCGCCGGTTCATCATTTTTCAACACTTTTCATCACGTCCGGCGGATTCTTTAGACGAGCCGCTCGACAAGATTCAACACTTTTCAACAGGTTTCATCAGTTATGGAAAAGACATTTGCGATTATCAAGCCGGACGCCGTGGCCCTCGGCCACACCGGCGGCATTCTTTCGGTCATCCTCGAAAACGGGTTTCGCATCCAGGCCATGCGCCAGACCACTCTCACCCGCGCGCAGGCCGAAGGCTTCTACGCCGTCCACAAGGAACGTCCCTTCTTTCAGGGACTGGTCGCGTTCATGACCGAAGGGCCGGTGGTGCTGCTTTGCCTGGAGCGCGAGGACGCCATCAAGAAGTGGCGCGAAGTGATGGGCGCCACCAATCCCGAGAAGGCCGACGAGGGCACGATCCGCAAGCGGTTCGGCACAAACATCGAGCGCAACGCCACGCATGGTTCGGATGCGCCGGAGACTGCGGCGTTCGAACTGAGCTGGTTCTTCGCCGGTTGGGAGCTCGCCTAACATCAGTACCTTCACTGCTACGTTCTGCCGCCGCGCCTCACCGTAACGCAAGCACATTCCTGCCGCGTCCCCTCTCCAGGGGACGCCTCCAGGGCGGGCGCAGAGCTTTGCCCCTGGCTTTTCGGGATTCCCGGCACACCCGTTCCAGCTCATATTGAGATGCGGGTTCGCCCGATCACCCTCCAACAGATCAGAACTTTCTTGCTCTAAAGTACGGAAACCCGAGGGCCTCTCTCACAAGGGGGATGGCTCCTCGGGTACGCAAATCGATCCGTGCGCGACCAGCTTCGGCCCGGTTTCTGCTTTGGTCCTGTATCATGTCGGTGTGACCTTCCGACTCAACGTGAACGGAACCGCGCGCACCGTCGACACGGAGCCAGACCGCCCGCTGCTCGACGTCCTGCGCGAAGACCTGCAGTTGACCGGGCCGAAGTATGGCTGCGGCGAAGGACAATGCCGTGCCTGCACCGTTCTCGTGGACGGCAAGGCGCTGCCATCCTGCGTCATGCCAGTACGTGCCGCGGCCGGCAAGAAGATCGTCACCATTGAAGGACTCGCCGCCGGCGGCCAGCTCACCCGATTGCAGCAGGCCTTCATCGACGAAGCGGCGATGCAGTGTGGCTACTGCGTTCCGGGCATGATCCTCACCGCCACGGCGCTGCTCGAACGCACGCCGCACCCCACCGATGCTCAGATCATGGAAGGCATGAACGGCAATCTCTGCCGTTGCTGCGGGTACACAAACATCGTTGCCGCGATCCGCCGCGCCTCGAAGTCTGCCAGGGAGGAGACCGCCAGTGCCACGAGAGACTGATCGGATTGACGAAACCGCGGTGGCCCTTGATGAGGCGATTGCCTCTGAGCCCGATCGCTACGAGTTGCGGGAACCGCCCGCCTACGACTTCGCTCCGACACGCCGCGAGTTCATCGAGTTCACTGGCGCAGGCCTGTTGATCACGATTCTCGCGCCCTGCGTCGAGGCACAGCGCGGCTCGCCGCGTGAGGCAGGCATCGAATCCCGTTTGCACATCAGCAAGGACGGCATCGTCACCGTGCTCTCGGGCAAAGTGGAAGTGGGGCAGGGCTCGCGTACGCAACTCGCGATGGCTGCGGCCGAAGAACTATGCATACCGCTCGACCGCGTGCAGGTTACGTTGGCCGATACGGAACTGGCTCCGAACGACGGCATCACGGCGGGCAGCCGCACCACGCCGTCGACGGTGCCGGCCGTGCGCATGGCTGCGGCAACGGCTCGAGAGTTGCTCCTCACTCGCGCCGCCGAAAAGTGGCGTGTCGACCGCGCCGCCATCACGTTACGCGATGGTGTTGCGACGAACGGCTCGCAACGAATGAGCTACGCCGAACTGGCCTCGTCGCTCAAAGAGCAACCGGGTGCGCAGCCAACCGCAACCCGCGATTGGAAACTGCTCGGCACTTCGCATGGACGAACCGATGCCCGCGCCATGGTCACTGGCTCGCATCGCTATCCTTCCGACATCCAGCGGCCGCGGATGCTCTATGGCGCCGTGCTGCGTGCGCCTGTCTATCATGCGGCGTTGGTGAAAACGGATACCAGCGCGGCATCGAAGATCCAAGGAGTCCGCGTCGTGCAGGATGGCTCATTCGTTGGCTGTGTGGCGCCGACTTCGCATGCCGCTCGCAAGGCCATCGCCGCGATTGCGGCAACGGCGCAGTGGGATGTGAAGGCACATCCGTCGAGCAGTGATCTGGCCGCTTATCTGAAAGAGCATTCGCCGAAGGAGGGTACGCGGCCTCGCGAGCAGAGCAGGGGATCGGTGGAGCAGGCCTTGCAGAACAGCGCATCGAAACATCGCGCGAGTTACTTTGTACCTTACATCCAGCATGCGCCGATGGAGCCTCGCGCCGCGGTCGCCGAATGGAACGATGGACGGCTCACCGTATGGACCGGAACGCAGAATCCCTTTGGTGTTCGCGATCAACTCGCGCAGGCCTTCAAGCTGAGTGCGGATCGCGTGCGCGTGATCGTGCCCGATACGGGCGGCGGCTTCGGTGGCAAGCATACGGGGGAAGTGGCGATCGAGGCGGCGAGGCTCGCCAGGGAGGCCAGCCAGCCCGTGTCGCTGCGATGGACTCGCAAGGAGGAGTTCGAGTGGGCGTACTTCCGGCCTGCGGGAGTATTTGAAATCGAGGCGGCGTTGGATGGGAACGGCCTGCTCTCCGCCTGGGACTTTCACAACTACAACGCGGGCACCGCGGCGATGGAGAGCCCCTACCGCTGCGGCAACGTGCGTACCCGCTTTGTCACCTGTGACTCGCCGTTGCGCGAAGGCTCGTACCGCGGCATCGCGGCGACGGCGAACAATTTCGCCCGGGAATGTTTTGTGGATGAACTCGCGGCCCTGGCCAAACGCGACCCGCTTGAGTTCCGTTTGGCAAACCTCGACAATGAGCGCCTGGGCGACGTGTTGCAGGCCGCGGCAAAGAAGTTCCGGTGGTCCGAGCGAAAGGGCAAGTCCGGAATTGCCGGTGGGACCGAGAAGGGTTCTTATGTGGCGGCGTGTGCGGAGGTGGAGATCGTTTCCGGGCAGGTGCGTGTACGCGAGATCTGCATGGCTTTTGAGTGCGGCGCGATCATGAACCCGGCGAACCTGCGGGCGCAAGTGGAAGGAAGCATCGTGCAAGGGCTTGGCGCGGCGCTGACGGAAGAGATTCAGTTCGAGGGCGGCAAGCTCAAGAACGGCAGCTTCCTGCGATACCGGGTGCCGCGATTCCGTGACGTGCCGCCGATGGAGATCGTGTTGCTGGACCGCAAGGATCTGCCTTCGGCGGGTGCGGGTGAGACGCCGATCATCGCGGTCGCTCCAGCGATTGCGAACGCCGTCTTCGCCGCGACTGGCCAGCGCCCAAGGCGTCTGCCCATAAGGGTTGCGTGACCGCCGGAGTCCTGATGGGCAACTTACTCCTTCACTTACAACTTGATCTCAGCGTGGGCTTCGACACTTACACCGCCCACTTTGACCTGGAGATCCACATTGAACGTATTCTGTTGTATGGCAGCGGCAGGACCTGCCGCCTGGGGTAACTCGTGTCAAGTGTCGGGCGGAAGATCGATTACCGCCGCCCCCTTTGCGGCAGCTTGTGCCAGCGCACGGATGGCCGCGCCCGCCGCACAACTTGAGTACGTCTGGGCTGCCTGAGTCTGAGGGGGTGGGGCACTGCCGCCACTGCCGCCGCTTGCAGAGGAGGAGGCGCTGTTCGAACTGGGTGCGCTCGATCCACCCGTGCCTGGACCACCCGAAGCGCCTTGCGGGCTCGAGGGGGCTCCGCCACCGCCACCACCCGCAGCCGAGATCGAGCAGCCGCTGCCGGAGTTACCGATCAACACAGTGAACTCACCCTTAACGATCTTATTTGGCGGTCCGATGGCTTCGATGATCGTGTCGCCCATCCGGCACGCAGGCAGATTGTTGATCAGCACCGTGGGCGAGCCGTCAATCACCACCCCTGGGCCATGTGGCGGGATCGGCAGCGGCGTGGTGCACATGTGGATATCGGCGCCGCCAGCAGCAGCCGTGATGGTGGCGCCCATCTGGACGGCCTGCTGGGCTTTAATAGTTTCCTCAGCCGCCTTTGCCGCGGGCGCGCCCGGTGTTCCCGCTGCCGCGAGGGTTGCTGCCTCGGCCGCTTTGATCACGATTTCGGAAGCCTGTTTCGCCGCCTGGATCCCCGCTGCTGCCGCGGCGGGAACGCCTCGCCACGCGAGAAGGAACCCGATGAGCGTGTTCGGGCTTCCAGGCCCAGGCATCAGGACCGGGGGCAACGGGTGCATCACGTTGTCGGTGATTCGAGCGGCTGGTCTTCCGGACATAGCAGAGTCTCCCTATTGTAACGTGCGAATTCGAAGCGGAAATCCTCACGTCGAGGAGGTTTTCGTTGCAGTGGGGAGGGGCACTCCCAATCCGGCAAGTGCCCCAATTCCGACCAGGGCTGCTAAACGACAGACAGCGCGCCGTGATTGTCGCAGTGGCCGGCGTGCGGGTGATGAAGGTGTCCGTCCACCAGATAATCGACGTGGTCGCCATGGGGCACGGCCTCATGACCACAGTCCGGGCCATGGACGTGATCAGCGGCGTGCGCGGCGCACGCATGTCCGGAGGTGCAAGCCGAGGGGTTGGCGGTGCTCACTTCCATGACGTGCTCATCGGTATGATCGCCATGCGGGGAGTGGAGGTGCCCGTCGTGCAGGTAGTCTACATGATCTCCGTGTTGCACCGCGGTGTGACCGCAGCCTTCGCCATGGACGTGCGTATGATTTTCGTGAATTTTGCAGGACATCGTAAATGATCAGCCTTTCCTATGAAGTAAATTCTGTCGGGAGCTATGCTTCGGCTACATGCTCCAGTGCGTTTCCGACTAACTCCGCGATGTGGCGGTCCGCCAGCGTGTAATTGATGTGCTTACCGGATCTCCTGCGGGCCACCAGGTTTTCCGACCGCAAGACCCGCAGACGCTGCGAGACGGTAGAGATTTGCTCGCTCGTGGCCTGGGCAATTTCACTGACGCAGGCCTCACCGGACGAGAGGTAGGCGAGCAGCCGCAGGCGAGCCGGATCTCCAACAGCACGGAACAGGCGGGCTGCCCGGTCGATGGCCTCCGCTGAAGGTTCCATCCGTGGGGTCCGCGAATGTTCATCTATACACTTCATCAACTGTTCAAGTGTTAGGATAACCCAGCGGCCTTCCTGAGTCAATCCGTCTGTACCTCCCTGCGGTCCGTCGGTGTTCTGGGAGGGTCCGCCTGCCAGCCGCGGAGCGGAATGCCGCACGTCCGCTGGTATTCTAGAATCGTGGCAACCCATTCCAGCGCCTCCACTCGAGCGGAATTCCGGATTCAAGGCATGGATTGCGCCGAGGAGGTCTCCCTGCTCAAGCGCGAACTGAGCGGGGTTGCCGGTATCCGCGACCTTGCGTTCGACGTGATGCAAGCGAAGATGGCGGTGGAGTACGATCCGGCTCGGCTCAGCGAGCGGGAGATCGCCAAGGCGGTGGCGCGCACCGGCATGCGGTGCGAACCGTTCCGCCAGACAGCGGCGCATAAACCGTGGTGGGAAGTGCATGGTCGCACCATGCTCACATTGGCAAGCGGTCTGCTGACCCTTCTCGGCACGATTCTTCATGCCAGTTCGCCCGGTGAGTTTCTGAGATCCTTGCTGGCTCACGATCACCATGCCCCGCTTCCGGCCGGGTCGCTGGTTTGCTTCGGCTTGGCGATCGCCCTCGGGATGTTTTACGCGGCGCCGAAGGCTGTGCATTCGCTGCGGACCCTGACGCCCGACATGAACGCGCTGGTGGCGGTGTCGGTGATTGGCGCGATCGTATTGAAGGAATGGACCGAGGGCGCGACGCTGGCGTTCCTGTTCTCGCTGGCTGGTCTTCTGGAAAGTTGGAGCATGTCACGCGCGCGCCACGCGGTTTCGTCGTTGCTGGAGGTATCGCCGGCGGAAGCGTCGGTAATCCACCATGACCATGAGCATCGCGTTCCGGTGGCACAGGTCAAGGCGGGGGACCATGTTCGCATCCGGCCCGGTGAGCGCATTCCGTGCGACGGGGCTGTCGAACTTGGCACGTCGCACGTGAACCAGGCGCTGATTACCGGCGAGTCCGTGCCGGTGCCGAAGGAGCCCGGTTCGACGGTGTATGCGGGGACGATCAACGGCGATGGAATGCTGGAAGTTCGTGTGACCAGGCAAGCGTCGGAGACCCTGCTGGCGCGCATGCTTCGGATGCTGGACGGGGCGCAGCACCGCCGCGCGCCCAGCGAGCAGTTTGTGGAGCGATTCACGCGCATCTACACTCCGGTGATGTTCTTTCTGGCGGCACTGGTGGCGACGGTTCCGCCGCTCTTTCGTGGGGCGAACTGGCCGGAATCGGCGTATCAGGGGATGGTGATCCTGCTGATTTCCTGCCCGTGCGCACTGGTGATTTCGACACCCGTCACGGTGGTGGCGGCGCTGGCGTCGGCCGCCAAGCGGGGTGTGCTGGTAAAAGGCGGCGCGTTTTTGGAAGAAGCCGCGAAACTCCGCGCCATTGCCTTCGATAAGACGGGAGTGCTGACCCGAGGCAAGCCCGAAGTGCAGCAGTTCCAGACATTGGGTGGCATGCCGCGGGAGGAAGCGATCGCAAGGCTGGCGGCACTGGAGCAGAGGAGTGAGCATCCGGTGGGAAGTGCGATTGTGAACTATGCCCGCGAGCACGGTGTCGCTCCGCAACGGATCACCGAATTTCGCGCTTTAAAAGGGAAGGGCGCCGAAGGCTTGATCAGTAATGAGCCGTTCTGGGCGGGCAGCCATCGCATGCTGCATGAAAAAAGGCTGGAGCGTCCGGAGGTGTGCGCGGCCGTGGAAGCCTTTGAGGATTGCGGGCACACGGCGTTTCTCTGCGGCACCGAATCCGAGGTTTGGGCGGTGGTTTCGCTGGCCGACCCGATCCGGCCGGAAGCAAAGACGGCGCTTGCGGACCTGCGCGCCGCCGGCGTGGAACATTTGGCGATGCTGACCGGCGACAACAAGACGACGGCAAAGGCTGTCGGTGACGAACTGTCGATTCCGGATGTGCGGCCGGAAATGTTGCCAGAGGAGAAGGGGCGGGCGGTTCAAGATCTGCGCGGCAAGTTCCGTCATGTCGCGATGGTGGGCGATGGGGTGAACGATGCCCAGGCCTTGGCGAGCGCGACGGTAGGTGTGGCGCTCGGGCGCCGTGCGACGGATGTGGCGCTCGAAACGGCCGACGTGGTTCTGATGCACGATGACCTGCGGAATCTCGGCTTCCTGCTGCGTCACGCCAGGCGGGCGGCGGCGGTGATCAAACAGAATGTGGCCGTCGCCTTGGGATTGAAGGCGGCATTCCTCATCATGGCCTTCGCGGGTGTGGCGACGCTGTGGATGGCGATTGCCGCGGATATGGGTGGGACGTTGCTTGTGACGTTTAATGGGCTGCGGCTGCTGCGCGCGACGAAGTAGCGGGTCGCTGGTGACGCACCTCCTGGGCCCAGTGTGATGGGTGTTGATGGGCATTGCTCGTGTCGTAGAATTGAGAGTAATGTTGTACACCGATCGCTGGGATTCTCTGGATGTTCAGCGTTTTTATGACTGGGGCGTCCGGGCGCGATTAAACCTCATCCCGACTGCCCGCAAAGTCCTCCACGATCTCGCAATTCTTCCCCCGCACGAAGCGGATGGGCCGGCGATCCGGGCGCGGCTCGAAGCCATTCTGCAAGAAGCCGAGCTGTGGGGCGACCAGTCCTGGGGAATCCAGCCTCACCCTGGATCCTCACCGGAACCCCTGCCCCCTGACGTCACTTTGGACAATGCCGGGATCGTGGAATGGGCTTCAAGGATCAACGATCTGTGGGAGGCGGTGAATCGTCTCGGCACTTATTGTCATTTTAGGCTCAAGGGCGAGCGAAGGCGTGAAGAATCGCACACGCTTTCCTCCTCATTTCCCGCGATTCCGGCGGCGGAATATGCGCAACTCAAGGTGAAGAACGTTCTCGTGAATGACCTGGAGATCCTTCTCGGACGTACCGCGCTGTCCAGTTATCCGGTTCGCATGGAGATCGATCCGACCAACGAGTGCAACCTGCGATGCCGGGCCTGCCGTCACGGCATCACCAAGGACTTCCATCACATTGAGTTACGCCGGGAGTACGTCGGGATCATCAGTGAAGCGCTGCCGTTTGTGGACTACATCTATCCCGTCGGCACAGGTGAGCCCACCATGTCCTCGACACTACCCATGCTGATCAGCCAGGCGGCGCGGCATCACGTTAAGGTGGACATGCTCACCAACGGGACACTTCTGGCGCAGGCCGATCTGCCGTGGGAGGCGTTCTACCGGCTCGGTGTCAGCATGGATGGAGCCAGCGAAGAGACGATGCGCTCCCTGCGGCCCGTCGCGCCTCTGGCAACTGTGCTGGCGGCAGTGCGGCTGATGCGGCAAAAGGCGCCACAGGCCGAACTCTTCGCGAAGGTCACCGTATCCCGCGTGAATTACGATGAAATTCCGGCAATTGTGGAGAAGCTGGCCGAAGCGGGGATTGACGAGGTGATTGTCCATTCCCTGTCGGTTCTGAACCCGATTCATGAAGGGATCCAGGGCCGCACCGTGGACCGCCAACACATCCAGGACTGTGTGGCACAGGCCCAGGCTGTGGCCGAACGGCTGGGAGTGACCTTCCGGAACACGCTGAATTTCGACTGCGTGGCGCGTTCGGAGGACGACGCACGAAGCAAGGAGACCATGCTTCAGGTCCTCAAGGACACGCCTTTGCCGGTTCTGAAAATCCACGAATTGTCCGAATTGAAGGCCGCACTCGAGCGCTGGGACTTTACCTATTTTCCGAAGGGTTTGGAGGAGCACAAGGCCCGGGTGACGGCGGATCGCGCGGCTTCCGTCCGGGCTGTCCCGCCGCCGCTGCGCGTCGAGACGATCGACCCGGTTCTGTCGAGCCTTCTTGAGCAAGCCCGGAAACTGACTGCCGGTTCGGTGAGAGTGCCCTACTGCTTCATGCCATGGAAGATGCCCATTGTGGACTCCGATGGGCGCGCGCGGGCCTGCTGCCAGCTTCCAGGCCATCTGGGCGATCTGGATCAGGGCAAGAGTTTCCAAGACTTATGGTCAGGTCCGGGGTACGCCGCATTGCGTGAGGCGATGTTCGATACTTCGAAGCTGCCGGACACGTGCGCGAGTTGTCAGGAGTTGGACCGCAGCATCTATTCGGAACAGACCATCGCACTGGCGGATTATCTGATGCTGCCGGTTCGGCAGGCACCGAACCATCCAGCGCCGATGGACGTGGCGGGGCTGCTGAAACGGGAAGCCAGGCGCGGTGCGTGGGAGGCGTTGGGACCAGTGCAAGTGCGCCGAAGTGGCGTTTTTGAACTGGCGCCCAGCGCGCAGATCCTGATGCGGTTCCCGAATCCGCGGACGGCTTCTGGAGTCTACTATCAGGGCAAGTTTCAATTCCAGGGCGGGCCTGTGCTGGTTGGCGTGAAGCCGCTTTGGGGGACCGACCTGTGGAGTCTTATGATAGACCCTGGATATACGGCACTTCTCGGAGACTGGGTGGGCCTTCCCATGCCGCCCTTGCCGCTCGATTTCGGCGATTGTGTGGAGGATGAATGCGCCGTGTTCCTGTGGGCCCTGTCGACCAACCAGCAGCCGGGCATCGTGGAGATCGCGGAGTTTTCGGGTGTCGCGACCGTGTCGGCTCCGGTGCGGCAGAACGGCTGGCAGAGGAGACACTTCTGGTCCGGTGTGACGGCAGCCCCGTCCGTGAAACCGTCATTTTGAGAATGGGGGCTGTGGTGCGGCGAAACGGGCAGGAGGCGCGCTCGTCGCGCGGCTGCAGCGGTCAGCCCCGGAGCGGGCGAGATCCCCGCTCATGGAGCCTGAAACTTGACCTGGGCGGAGCGATGTGTCACCGAATGGGCTGGCTCAGGCGGCACGCTCTGGTCGAAATCCGGTAACTCCGAGGCCGAAGTTTCTGGAGAGCGAGTGGTTCGACCCTGGTGCCGGTAGTGAACAGCCGGCACTGCGCCGGATGAGGGAGCCGCCTCTTTGGAGGCCGGCATCGGCTGGCGGGCGTAAGCGGCGACCGTCCGGTGAAGCTCGGCGAGGGCGAGCGGTTTCGAAAGGAATCCGTCCATGCCGGCGGCAGCGCAAGCTTCCGCATGCCCGGCCATGGCGTTTGCCGTCAATGCGACGATGGGTGTGCTTGTGCCAGTTTGAGACTCCCGCTCACGGATAAGACGAGTTGCTTCGAAACCGTCCATCTCGGGCATATGGCAGTCCATGAGGATCAGATCGAATTGCCCTTGTTTGAAGCGCGCAACGGCTTGAACTCCGTTCTCGGCCACTTCCACGTGGCAGCCAAACCGGTGGAGCATGCGCTCGGCCACCAGACGATTGACGCGGTTGTCCTCCACTAGCAGGACGCGCAACGCCAGGGGCGCAAAGGCGCTGTTGTGCGTTGGCTGTCTATCCAGGGAAGGAGCCAGGGGCAGGTCGAGGTGTACCGAGAAGACCGAGCCAACACCGACCACACTCTGGACCTCGATCTTGCCGCCCATGAGGCCGACCAGCAATTTGGTGATGGCCAGACCGAGGCCACTGCCGCCATAGCGGCGCGTGGTGGAGGCATCCGCCTGGACGAAGCGGGAGAACACGGCATCGAGCTTTTCGGGCGGAATCCCGATTCCGGTGTCGCGAACTTCAATGCGTAGGCGCATTTTCGCCGGGACGTCACAGGGCTGGCATTGCAGTGAGATGCCGACCGATCCCTTTTCGGTGAACTTGAGCGAGTTTCCAGCCAGATTGAGCAGGATCTGCTGCACGCGGCCTGCATCGCCGAGGAAGCACGACGGAGCACTCTCCGGGTAGTGGGCCATCAACTGGATGCGCTTGCTCTCGGCCCCAGGCCGGAGCAGATCTTCCACCGCCGAGAACACTTCGCGCAAGTCAAACGGTGCGGACTCCAACTCCACCGCGCCGCGTTCGATGCGCGAGAGATCGAGGATGTCGTTGATGATTCGCAACAGCATGGTTCCCGAACGGAGGATCACCTCGCACTGATTCCGTTGTTCGGGCTGGAGCGACCCGGATGCGAGCAGCTCGGTCATGCCGAGGATGCCGTTCATGGGCGTGCGGATCTCATGGCTCATGGTGGCGAGGAAATCGCTTTTGGCGAGCGAAGCCTCCTCGGCCTGACGCTGAGCGGCGGCCGCGGCTTCTTCGGCCTGGACGCGGTCATGAATATCACGTGAGGTGTAGACCATCGCCCGGACATCCGGATCGTGGAGCAGATTCACGATGACGGCTTCAATCCAGTGGTATTCGCCGCTCGCAAGCCGGAACCGGAACCGCAGGGACGCGGATGCGCCTGGGCTCTCGCGGAGCAATGAAAAGGCAGACCGCACGCGGTCGAGGTCCTCGGGGTGGATGAAGGTGAGACCGGTCCTCCCGACAATCTTCTCCGGGCGGTGTCCGGTAAGGCGCTCAAAGGAGGGCGTGACGTAATCGACCCTGGATCTGCGGTTGAAGAGCATGACGCAGTCATAGCTGTTCTCAATCAGGGCGCGGAAGCGGCGTTCCTTGCGTTGGATTTCTCCCGCAAGGGCGCGGCGCCGTTCCAGAATTGTGTGGATGGCGGCCGCGAAGAGGAGCGCGGAGACGAATACGGCCCAGCCGAATACCGTGGTCCGGTAAAAAGGCGGCGGTAAGGTGAAAGCTACTTCGTGTCCCCGCAGGTTCGGCGGCCCAAACGGAGCCCTCGCCTGGACCTGTACGCGATGCGGGCCGGGTCCAAGGCCGAGGACATTGGCCTCACGGGCCATCCCCCATTCCGACCACTTGCCCTTGTCCAGCCGAAATCTGGTCTCGATCACTTCTTCCGGAATCCGCGCCCAGAGACTGGAAGCGGTCCAGTGGACCACGGCCGCGTTGCCCCGTAGGCTCGGTGGATCGAGGGTGGCCTTCGCCAAGGGGAGGTCGCGATAGGACCGGTCAAGACAAGAGAGCCCACCGCCCATGTGGCCAACGCAGACTTCGTTGCCAACCTGTTTCACTGGCCAAATCGAGTTGCTTCGAAGGCCGCTGGAGGAGCTAAACCGCTCGATCTGGCCCTGACGGATTGCGCTCAGGCCCATGACCGTGGAGACCCAGGCCGTATCCTGGTCGTCGATCGTGATTTCAAATACCTCGTCCGACACCAAACCGTTTCGCGCCCGGTATTCCTTGATCGCGCCCGAGCGATCCATCCGCCAAAGGCCAGCCCGGCGGTCGGCGAACCATACGTTGCCCTGGCGGTCGGCGGCAATGGTGAACCAGCGCCGGCCGAAGGCGGGATGTTTTCTTGTGTCGAAAACGGTCCATTGGCCGTTCCACCGGGCAAGGACACGCAAGCCTCCAAACCACAGGGTTCCGTCTGGAGCCTCGGTCATGGCGTAGATTCCGTTCGGGAAGCCGCCGGGCGGTCCCCACTGCTCGAACTTGCCGTTTTGGGTGAAGCTGACGACGCCGGGGGACTTCGCCGATCCTTGTGGGCGCAGGAACCAGATCCGCCCGTCACGGGTCCTGTACATTCGGTGCACCGGCCCGCTGCCGAGACCTTCCGCACGCCCAAACGCTTTCCAGGAATGTCCGTCGAAACGGACGGCTCCGTCAAAAGCACTGCCGGAAGAGAACCAAATGTTCCCGGAGGGGTCTTCGACCACGCCAGTGAGAGTGGAGAGCAGAGTGCCGGCTGCCGAGGTGGTGACTTCGGTGCGCCCGTCGGGACGCAGCCGCACCGCACCTCCCCCGGTGGCGAGCCACATGCTCCCGTCGCGTGCTTTCAGAAAGTCGTTGACGGCGAGCCGGTAGCCTGCCGCGGGAACCGGCACCTGGCGCCAGACGCCGGAATCCGGACGGTAGAGATAGAGTCCATGGTCGGTGCCGATCCACCAGCCGCCCTGGGCGTGGGCGCGAATCACGGTTGCGCCGTTCACCTGGGGCGGTGGCGGATCAAGCTGCGTCCACTTTCCATTGTTTCGAATCCAAATGAGCCGGCTGGTCTCCATTGCCAGGGCGGCGCCGGACTCAAGGATTTGCACCAACCGGACCCGGTTGCGGCCAAGAGATTCGATTCGCCTGGCAGGTCTGCCGGGCCCCCAATGCCAAACCCCGGATGCTTCCCTCGGAGATCCGATGGAGACGATCGCTTCGCCAGCAGAGTTGGCTGCGTAGGCATCCAACTGAATCATCGTCCGTGGGGGGAGGGAGTACAAGGCTGTGGACAACTCCGGACCCATGCCCTGGAGCAATTGCTCCTTGCGGTAGGATTGGGGCATCGTGCTGAGTGCAATGGACGGGCTGAAGCGCTGGATTTGGCCGCCGGACAGGGATTGCACGGTAGCTCCATCCAGCATCGCGAAGGAATCACCAGTCCGCACCTGGAGCTTTCCTCCGGGACTGACGCCCAAGAGAATCACTCCGGGTCCACGGTAGGGATGCCGCGAGAAGGCCAGATCCTTTCCCCAATAGATGCCCGCCGCGGTCGTCACCACTAACCGGCCATCGGGATGAAAGGCCACCGATTGGACGGCTGCCTGCGGCAGATCGGAGATCGTGCGCCATTCGTAGCCGTTGTAGGAGGCGAGGCCCAGCGGTGTGCTCGCATAGACACCGCCCCCTGGGTGCTCGAAGACGTCCAGCACAACCGGGGAAGGCAATCCAGACGCGGTGGTGAAGCGGGTCCAATGAATCAGGTTATAGGCATGAGACCAGTCATTGGAAACGGCGCTGTCAGCGAAACCCAGCGGCGCCAGCGTGAGTATCAGGACGAGGGCCGGCAAGGGGTGCCGCGGAACAGGAAACGTAGGCGCGTCTCCGGCCTTTGGGCGCATACCGTGACGGGCGCGATCTAGGGTTCTTGCGGGTGTCGATACTAGTACTCTCAAGACGCTTCTCGATCTTACTCCATACGCTTATCGGCTAGCGAGGGAAATGTCAAGAAAATCGCGTTGAGAGTGCAAGGAATCCCACGGCGACATCCTCCACCGCCATGCCCAGAGATTTGAAGACACTCACTTCGTTTCGTGTTCGTCCGGTCACAAGGCCGGCGAGGACCTCGCCCAGTTCGCCGCGAGCCGCGGGCGCAAGGCGGCCGGGTTCGGAGTGCACGCACTGAAGCGGTTTCGGCGCTCCAGGGACGGGATGAAGGCGCGGACTTGCCGCAGGGGCATCGCGCAGCGGAACGGTTCGGCGCGACAGCGCGTCTGGCCGCCGGTACTGGTGATTCCGAGCGTGGCTCCGTCCGGGCGGGCCACTTCACCGGTGGGGGAGACCGCGGCGGTACGGATTTCGATGAAGTAGCTCCTGGCCGCTGAGAAGTACTGACGTGAATTCAGCGCCCAACTGAGGTATTTGATTCATTCCATTCGCTCTTCGGATTGCCGATAACCAGACATGTAGAGAAAGTGCGTTTTCGGCGTCCGGAGGTCCCTTCGTTCATTTCCCTACTCCGGTTCAGCCAGCGACTGCCGATCGTTCGACCACCCGTTCGGCAGTCGCATTTTTCTTGCCAACCGATGCCTGGGCTCATCCCGCTGCGCTGCGCTGTTTGTCGAACCATGCGAGCCACCGCGAAGTGACGCCGAGTAAGCGATCGTGACGGAGACAGTAGAGCCGCTCGCGTCCCTCCTTTTCGACCTCAATCAATCCTGCGTCCACCAGTACTTTCAAGTGCCGCGTCACGGTGGGCCACTTACATTGGAAGCGGCTTGCGATGTCGCCTGCCGTCATCTGGCCGCCGCGGAAGTGCAGCACGAGGAGAATGTGACGCCGGACGGCGTGGGCAAGCGCATCGAAGACGGCGTCGATATCCTGGAGTTCCTTCCGCGTGAGGTTCATGCGGGCCGGTAGTGGGGGAACTCCATCGGCGGTTTGCCGTTGCGGGCCTCGCACAGCATGCCCATCGGCTCCCAGATGGCGAGCACTTCGGGAGACTGGTGGGCGATTTCTACCGCCTCGCGGCTTTTCCAGGCGAAGATCTCGACGACGTCGCCCTCGACGCCTTTGTCGATGCCTTCGAGCGCGAGATGCGGCGAGTCTTCGATAAGGCCGAGTTTGTGAAGCACTGGCCAGTGGAGGGTGAGGAGTTTTCGGAAGTCATCGAGCTTTCCGGGGATCACGCGGAAGGTACAGATCACGGTTTCGGGAGTGGACATGTAATTTTATCTAGCACATTCGCTAAATATGCGGCGGAAGGTGCGCCGTAACAAGAGAACAGGCCGGGTCGTTGCGGACCCGGCCTGCGGGAAGTGATGGGTTGCGGGCTCTTAGAACTGGATGCGCGCCTGCACTTGCAGCCAGCGGTTGGTTGCCGCGGTCTGTGAGGTGACGCGTCCGAAGTTGGTCGAGTATGGATCAGTCACCGCGTTGTTCATTTGCGACCGGTTTTGTACGTTGAGCGCATCCAGGCGCAACTGCATGTTGGCGCGCTCGGTCAGGCGAAAGTTCTTGGAGACGTTCGTATTCCACTGGTTGGTCATGTCGCGGCGAACCCCATCGATACGGGTGGGGAACACGCGCACGTGATAGCCCGCAGGTCCGAGGGCGGCGACACGTTCGAAGTTCGCCGTATTGAACGAACTGTCCCATGTCGCGCCGCTCTTGGCGATGTTGTTGATGTCGCCGTTGTAGAAGATGTTGCCCCAGTCGAGCAGGGGGCCGGGCTGCCATTCGTAGGTCGCGGCGAATTGCCAGCCGCCGAGAAGCGCGTCGACGGCGCGATTGGCCGAGGCGAGGTATTTGCGGCCCTTGCCGACGGGTAGTGTGTACACGCCGGTGCCGGTGAAGCGATGCGGGCGTCCGTCATTGGAGGTGCGTTCGGTGCGTTGGGTGTCGAACTCGTTGGCGAAGAAGTCCGCCTCGCGCAGCCGCATGCCCGTGTAGGCGAGGTTGAGGTTCCAGCCTTGCGCGAAGCGCCGCTCGAAGTTGATCTGGACCTCGTCGGACCTGGTGTAGGCGGAGAACTCCGTATTGTTCGTCAGCCCGTTCATGTGCGGGAAGGGCCGCAGCAGGCGGTGCTTCGGGATGATGCGGGCGGTGAACTGCCCGATCGTGTTCATGTCGGCCCAAACCAGCGGTGAGAAGTCGCTTTGTCGGAAGTTGCCTATGAAGAACGGATTCGTCACGTTCTGATTCATGTTGTTCTGGGCGGAGACGTCGCGTACGTTGCCGCTGACCCAATACTGCTGTGGCAGGGGGCTCCGGTTCTGGCCGAGCGAAATGCGGTCCGAGTACGAACCGGCATAGAAAGCGGTGAGCACCATGGTGGTTCCGAACTGCCGCATGATGCCGGCTTGCCAGCGCTGCTGGCGGGCATGCGGTTGATCGAAGGCGGTGTAGCCGAAGCCGCGTCCAACGCGTGCCATCGCCCCGAGGGCGTCACGCGTGGGGACATCGAAGCGGGTGCCATCGGCGCGGACCGGGAACGGGTCGTTCAGGATGCTACGGAAGTTGTTGGGATTGGCGTTGCCCGGATAGGGAAAGCCGGAAGGTCCCCAGGTCTGCCCGAAGTCGTTGGTGATGATCGCGCTGGTGGAGCGCGAGTAACCGAACTGGTCAGGGCCGAAATTGAGGACGTTGATGGTGTCGAAGAAGATGCCGTAGCCGCCGCGGAGCACCGTCTTCGAATTGAGCTGGTATGCGGCGCCGAAGCGGGGCAGGTACATCAATTCGTTCTTGTACAGCCGCCGCGATGCGCCATTGACTCCGACGTAGGTGTTACCGCCGAGCACCTTGAACTGCGACGCGGGCAACTCAGGGATCGGGTTGGCCGCATAGGCAGCTTGCGCGGCGGCCGCAATCGGCAGTTGGGCGTTGGGATCGAAGTTGCCGATCATGCGGTTGAAGCGTTCGGTTGCGCCTTGCTCGTACTCCATGCGGAGGCCGAGATTCAAAGTCAGCTTCGGTGTGACGCGCCAGTTGTCCTGTACAAACCAGCCGTAATAGGGCGTGTGCGTCGCATAGTCATCATTGGTGGCGACGCTCGCGCCACTGGGGATGCCGAGGATGAACGCCGCCCAACTGAGTCCCAGATCCGTGGCGGGCGTCAGTCCATCGTCATTGCGGCGCAGGTAGTTTTGATTGAACGAGAAGTTGCCACTGGTGTTACCGCCGCCGCCACCTGTGCGGTACTGGTTGCGATTGTCGAAGGCGCTGCGGATGGAGTGGTTGCCGCGGATGAAAGTGCCTTCGAGCTTCGCGGTCATCTGGCGGGTGCGGGTCCAGTTGGTAAATCCCCCTGGGCTTGCGGTCGAGTAGCTGTTGGTTCCGAACGTCATCTGCGGCAGCATGGCCAGCGCGCCGGCCTTCTGATCGAGATAGGCGGGCAGGCCGACGCTGCTCGGTTTGAACTCCAGCGCTTTGGGCTGGATGTTGCCCTCGCGGAACTGGTTCATGGCGACGTTCACATTCCAAAGGGTGGTGGCTGACTGGGTGTAAACAACGTCGACGTTGCCGCCCTTGTTGTTGCGCACGAGACCATTCAGATTGAGGCCGCGTGCCGTTTCATAGACCCAATCGCCGCGATCTTCGGGGCCGAAGTTGTTGTACGACCAGCGGCCGAAGGCGCGCCATTTGTCGCTGATCTGATAGTCCACGCGATTAGAGAACGCTTTGTAGTCCCAGTTGTAGGGAGTCTGGGAGGCGAGGTAGTTGTTCACTGGATCTTCCGAGGCCGGGAGGGAGACGTTCGGAGACGGGTAGATTTTCGCGTAGGTATCGTAGGCCGGATTAGCAAAGCGGCTACGAGGGATTACGTTGCCTGCGAAAGGCGTGCGAACGAAATTGTTCGGCCGTGCTGGGTCTCGCGTGATGGACGTGGGATCGTGAATCACATAGCGCGTGGGATTGTTGCGAACGAGCAGGAGGTCGCTGAAGTCACCTTCGCGGTTGCGCAGGGTAGGCACCGTACGGTTGAAGCTCGCCGCATCCTCCACCTTGACGTCCTTGAACGCGTTGTAGGTGAAAAACCAGAACAGCTTGTTGCGCCCGTTGTAGAGCTTCGGGATCACGACCGGACCGCCGCCCGAAGCGCCCCAGTTGTTGGAGCGTCCGGTGGGCTGCTTGTCCTGCGAACGAAGTTGACTGGCGCGGGCGGTATTGCCCGCCGCCTCGGCCTGCGCGATGCTGCGATAGTAGTTCTGCTTCACGAAGAACGGTGTTCCCTGCCAGCGTTGCTGCCAGTGCTGCCAGGTCGCCGTGCCGTGCAGTTCGTTGTTGCCGGATCGGGAAATCATGGTGATCGCCGCTCCGGAACTCTGTCCGATGGCTGCGTCGAAGTTGTTTGTCTCGACTTTGAACTCGGCCACGGCGTCGGTGTAGGGCAGATAGGCGGTGCGCCGGCCGGGGCCTTGATTTGGAGAGCCATCGAGTGTCCATGCATTGCCACCGACGTTGCCCCCAACGCTATAGTCGGAACCTCCCGCGTTTGAGTGCAATGCGAGATAGTTGTTGACTCCACCGGTCTGAACGCCAGGTGCGAGCTTGACGAGCAGCATCGCGGAGTTGCCCATCACCGGGAGTTCCATGAGGGACTTGTTGTCGATGACTCGGCCGGAACTGACGGCATTGGTTTCGAGCAGGGGCGCGTCGGCGGTGACGGAAACGGTTTCCGTGACGCCACCGATTTCGAGCGTGAGATTCACTTCCAGCCGCGAGGAGACGGGAAGGGTCACGCCTTTTCGAAGCAGTTTCTTGAATCCGGCGGATTCGGCGGTAAGCTCGTAGGCGCCGGGAAGGAGAAGATTGGCTTCATAATAGCCGGTATCATTAGTTTTGAAAGTGAGAGCGACGCCCGTGTCCGCGTTGCGGACGACTACGGTGGCTCCGACAATAGCGCTGCCCTGAGGATCGAGGACGCGGCCGAAAAGCATGGACCGCGTTTCCTGGCTGAATGCCAGGCACCCCGTCACGATCAGTGCAGCGGTCAAACGAGAGAACATGTTGACCTCCTGCAAGATGAAAACAGATGGCCCTATTATATTGAGTTCTGGGGATGGTGGGAGAGAGGCACCACGAGGCACGCTCGTGCGGTGCTCTTCGCCGCAGCCTTGTTCGCTAAGTTCCTCAGGCTGTGTAAGCGGTTTCCGGTTTGCCGCTGGGGGGGGCGTGGACCGGAGGCCGGGCCGGCATTGGTTCCGTCTCGGGTGGTTCGGAGGGTGCCGGGCCAGCTTTGGTAAGGCTAACCTGGTAGCGATAACCGCGATAGTCGAAGAACGCGGGATAGCGAACAGGATCGGATGCGCGGATCAAATCGAATGCTGAGGAGAAGCTCTGATCCGGCCGGATGCGGCCATCCTCTGGTCCACGTTTGCGATAGTAACTGCCTTCGCCCTCCGGCTGTGGTTCCGGCGCGATGATGTCATGGTGGTTGACCGCAAAGGTCATCAATTCGAGTTCGGCGGCGAACAACACCTCGAAGAGTTCGTCGAAGAGTTCGTGGCCTTGAAAGTGGAGAACGCGCTTTGCCCAGACGTCTCCGGAGTCCACCTTGCCTGCAGCTTCCATCAGCGTGACGACCACTTCGGATCTGCCTTCGATGATCTGCCAGTTCAGCGGTGCAAAGCCCCGTCCATAGGGCACGTCGGAGGCGTGAATGACCAGTGTGTGCTGAAACCGGTCACGCACGCCTTTCCGGACGATTTGGTTACAGGAGATGAGGAACAGGATGTCTCCGGATGTGACTTCGGAAAGGTGCTCTACCAAGGCGACCTCGTGGAATGGCTTCATCGCCTCACACCACGCTTCCAACCGGTGCCACACCGGGTGATTTCGGGACGAGCAAAGGATCTCGATTCGCATGTTGATGCGCTAAAGCCTTTCTTAAGCGGTCGAAATGAAAGCGAGCTTTCGAAGCCGCCGGGCCGGAGCCTGCGGTTGCCATCATTCAGTGCACTCCAGTGGCCAGAGCGACGCCACAGCGAAATGGCTGAAAACACGAAAGGGGAAGCGCCGGATGTTTCGTTCCGGAACCCACAATCGAAATGGTGTGTTCTATTTTGGTGTGATTGCGGCTGCGGCGCGGACGATGCCGGCGCGGCGAATCTCGCGAAGTTTGGGCATGCCTTCGATCGACTTCAAGGCGGCCTCGGACAC
>JAEUQE010000179.1 GCA_016789785.1 Bryobacterales bacterium | reverse complement strand
CAAATACACGGTGCGGGTAACGGACACGGCCCAGCAGACCAGGACACAGGATTTTGCGGGTGCCCCGCAGAGTGGAATTGGAGTAAGTGTCAATCCCTCGTCGGCCTCTCTTTACTCCGCACAGGCACGGCAGTTTACAGCAACCTTGACCGGCTCGGGAAACACCTCGATCACGTGGACGCTGACCCCGTCCGGAACAGGCTCGCTGACGCCGTCCGGAAGCACCGCGACGTATACAGCGCCAACCGTTACTTCGCGGGTGACAGTTACTCTGCGGGCTGCCAGCCAGGCGGATCCATCCAAGTTTGCCGAGGCCACAGTGACCGTCGATCCGCCGCCCGTCGTGATGATCTCGCCCCGCACCGTCAGTCTGGGACAAGGTGAGTCCGCCAATTTCACGGCGGCGGTGAGCGGTCTGATCAGCGGGTCCGATCAGTCCGTCACTTGGAGCACGCCCGGCCCCGGATCGGTGACGCCGGCCGGGCGCTTTACCGCTCCAGCTTCGATCCTGGCGAACCAGACGGTGACGGTTCAGGCGGCCAGCAACGCGTTCCCCGGAGCTACAGACATGGTCTCCGTGCAACTGCGGGCGCCTGCCTGCTCGTTGCGCCTCTCCGCAGACTCGGCATCGTTCGAAAGCAGCGGCGGATCCGGCCTGGTGAACGTCGAGACCTCTCCGGGCTGCGCCTGGACAGCCACCAGCAATGATGCTTGGGTCGTGATCACTTCCGGAACTTCGGGTAACGGCCCCGGCACGGTCCGATTCGACGTGCAAGCGGGCGGTGCCCAGTCGCGGGTTGCGGTCCTCTCCATCGCTGGTCTGCCGTTCACGGTGACCCAGGGCGCCTCGGCATGCATCGCGGGTTTGAATCCACCCAAACTTGCACTTGGACACCCAGCCGGAAACCGGACCGTTGCCCTGACCATGAGCGCGCCGGGATGCCCGTGGACGGCGGCGAGCCAAGCCAGTTGGATCCGCGTCACATCCGCGGCGGAGGGCACGGGCCCCGCAAGCATCTCGCTGTCGTTCGACGGCAACACCAGCGGTTTCAGCCGCTCCGGCGCGATCTCCATTGCGGGGCTGCTCCTTACGGTGACTCAGGCCTCGGCCAATTGCGACGCAATCACAATCAACAGAGCCCCGCAGTCCTTTCCGGCCGCCGGAGGGAGAGGTTCCATCGCCGTCCAGGCCCCCGAAGGATGCGGGTACTCCGTGAGTTCAACGGGGACCCTGTTGACTCTCGATCCGCCAGCCAACCGCAGCGGCGAGAGCATCGTCAACTTCCAGGTCTCGAACAACACCACCAACGCGGTCCGGGACGGTGTGATCACCGTGGCTGGACACAAGATCGTGGTGCGGCAATCCGGTCAGGCCTCGGCGTCCATCTCCTGTCAGGTGCTGAACGTGGCTGACCCGGTCAGCGTCCGCTCCACCGGCCACGCGGAGCAGTTGTCACCGCTCGACCTCAATTGCTCGGGCCGCACGGGTGGCCGGACCATTACGGCGGATGTCGTCGTATCGCTAAACGCCGGATTAGGCAATCGGTTGAGCGGCGCCGCCAGTGACCTGGTAGACGCCACGCTGACCATCGCTGGTGGCGGAACGGTGACAGGGCGTTTGGCGGGCGGCAATGCCGTGCGGTTCACTGTGCCTTTGTCGAACGGCGAACCATCCATCAGCATCCAAATGCGAATCGACCGGCTTCGGGCTGCACCCAGCATGCTGGGAACCACCAGTGATGCCCAGGGCGTGCCAATCATCGCCACAGTGCAAGTTCAGTCACCAGTGGACCTGTCGATCACCGGCGCCCGACAGACCATCGGCATCTCGAGGGCGGCGCTTCGCACCCAGCAAGGCCAGTTGCGCGACGGTCCCGGCAGTGGACAGAGACTTCTGCCGGTTGTGGTGGAGGAAGGCTTCCCCGGCGCCTTCCGCAACCGGGAAGCGGAGGGAAGTGGATCGGATACCGGCACGCGTTTCCTCCTCAGCCTGAGCAATCTGCCGGACGACATTCAGCTATTCGCTCCAGTCAATGCCTTTCGCGGATTCGCGCGTCTGCTCTCGGCGGACGGCAATGGCGCTGGCGGCAGCGCGGTAACCGGATCCTCTCGCGCCGGCGGGACCTATGAGCGTCTCACTGTCTCGGGTGGCCGCGCGTTCGCGGTCTGGGAGTTGACGCAGTCCGATCCGTCTGCCACCGATCTCCTGGAATTCCTCATGCTGATCGAAGGCGGAACTCCCACAGCCCTCGCGCGAGTGAGAACTCAGGTGTTCTTTGCTCCGTTCTTCGCCACATCGGCAGCCAACCCCACGGCGCCGCTGCCTCGCTTTGTTGCCCCGGACAGGCCCACGTCCCTGCAGGATCTTCGGATTCAAGCCGACGTTTCGGCCAGTTCCGCAGGTGGTCCCGCGATTCCCGGAGGGACTGCGAGGTTCACTTATGTGGTGACCAATGAATCCGACCAGCCTGCCACCGATGTGGTCCTGCACTCAACGCTATCGGATGCGCTTTCCAACGCGACCTGCAGCAGTTCCCGTCCCTGCGCCACCTCGGGACGTGACCTGCGAGCTCAGATCGGATCTCTCAACCCTGGCGAACAGGCGACGGTGTCGCTCAACGCCGCGGTGAGCGGTCTGCCGAATTGCCCCAATTGCGTCTCCAGCGGCGTCATCTTGCCAAGTACGGCTGGTGTGACGGCAGCCGGCAATGACCCGGCGCCGGCAAACAATTACATTGAGGTACCTCTTCCAGTGGACGCCCCCTGCCAGTTCAACCTCAGCCGTCCACGGGTGACTGCGCCGGGTGGTGGCGCCACTCTCCAGGTGGACGTCTTTACCGGACCCGCGTGTGAATGGAGCCAGCCCGCCTTGGATGGTGGCGTTGCCGTCGCGCCCTCCGGCGCACTGCGTGGCGGCGTGGCCTTCTCGCTCACGGTGCCGGCCAACCCCACCGCGGCGGAACGCCTGCTCAACGTGAATCTGGGCGGGCAGAACCTGGAGATCGTTCAAGCCGGCCGCGACTGTTCTTTTGAAATGCAGAACCAGCCAATTGTCCCTGCAGCGGGCGGTTCGTTCCAGATGCCGTTAGTCACAGCTTGCGAATGGAGGGCACTGGCGGGACCCGACTGGCTGCGGATCACGAGCGCCGAGACCGGCGCCGGGAATACGACCATCACTTACTCCGCGCAGCCGAACCAGTCGATTGTGACCCGCTTGGGCTGGATCGAAGCCGGAGGCCGGATCGTGACCATCAGGCAGCAGCCAGTCTCCTCGGCTGACGCCTGCACGTTCAGCATCAACCGGACATCTGGAACCGCATCCGCAGCCGGCGATACGCTCGGATTGGTGGTCAGCGCTTCGGCCTCCAACTGCACCTGGAACGCCCAGTCTGATTCGAATTGGGTGACCTTTGGCGGCACTCTCCCACGGAGTGACACGGGCACGTTGCGGATCATGGTGGCTGCGAATGCGGGTGCGCCCCGATCCGCCAGCCTCACCATCGCGGGAAAGACCTTTAGCCTGCATCAGGCGGGTTCGGGCTGCAGTTTCGGGGTGTCGCCAGCCACGATGAGTTCTACTGCGCCCGGTGGCGGCTTCACGCTCAGCATCAGCACCCAACCCGCGTGCGCCTTCACCGCCGTTTCCTCGCAACCATGGATTACGATGCAGGGCGGTGGCACCAATAGCGGATCCAGCACCGCCGCTTACAATGTGAGTTCGAACGGCGGCGCGGCCCGCTCAGGCTCAATCTCCGTTGCGGGAGAGTTCCAGCAAATCGCCCAGTCGGCCTCGAACCCGCAACAGCAGTTTGGCGATGTTTCTCTCACTCACGGCTTCTACAATTTCGTCACGATCATGCGCGACCGCGGAATCACCTCCGGCTGCGGCAACGGCAATTACTGTCCCGACGCGATCACGACACGAGGCCAAATGGCGGTCTTCATCATCCGCGCGCTGATGGGAGGCGATAACTTCGCCTTCCCCACTACCCCGTACTTCACCGACGTTCCCGCGAACCACGGTTTCTTTAAGTGGATTCAAAAGATGCGGGAACTCGGGATTACTACAGGGTGCACGGCTTCCACATACTGTCCGGATGCTGCCGTTACGCGCGGTCAGATGGCGGCCTTCATTGTGCGGGCGAGACTTGGGCTCGCAGGGGGAGAAGTGTTTTCATTCCCGTCCGCGCTGTCGTTCAGCGACGTGCCTGGCACACACCCGTTCTATACGTTCATTCAAAAGATGCGTCAGTTGGCGATTACGTCCGGCTGCACGGCAAACACTTACTGCCCCGATAGCGACACCACGCGCGGCCAGATGAGTGTGTTCATCGTAAGGGGTCTGCTGACACCGTAGCCAGCACGCATTGGTACTTGGCCGTTCGTTTCCGCATCGAACCGGCAGCGCAGGTTCGTTCCGCAACAGGCGAGGGGGGAGGAATAATTATGGTCGGGATTGACAAGCCAGGCAGGTCCACTGGACCCGGCGATGGGGGATTCCTGGTTACAGAGCAGGATGTTCCCAGCAACGTGGTCTTCGAGTTCATCCTGTTCAATTACAACATTGACGGCAATCTGCTCAAACGCGAGCACAAAGAACTCCTCGACCGGCACCTCGTTCCATTCCTCAAGGCCAACCAGGTCCACACCGAACTTACTGGCACCGCAAGCCGGGCGGGGGCCGCAAGTTACAACCGCCAACTGTCGCTCGAGCGCGTGCACCGGGTCCGCCAGTACCTCCTGCACAAGGGCGTCAGCCCTTCTCATGTGCCGGTCTCGGATCTCAAGGCAATTGGCGAGGACAGTTCCACTTCAAAATCGAATGAGGACGCCCTCGACCGGTCCGTGCGGATTCGCATCGTGGTTGGGGTGAAGCCCGTATCGGTTCTGCCCAATGTGGTGGTTCCACAGCCTGTCTCACCCAAAGGGCCTAAGCCTCCAGCACCCGTGCAGGTCCTGCCCGAAGTGGTGATCGAGGCCGACAATCGCGTGCCTTGGGCGATCCTGGAACTGAGCGGCTTCCATGTCGGAGTTTCTGTCGGATTTGGAGCCTTTGGAGTCGGGGCGGGTGTTCAAGTAGGTACGGTCGAGTACCACTTCCTCTTGTTCAACATGAGGACACGGCAGATGGCTGAGTGCCGGTTTTTGGGCCCGGCAGCGGGCGGTGGTCTCGGGCCCAACAGCTTAAAGCCGGGAGTCGGACCCTCCGCGGGCATGTCGATGACGCAAAACAGTAACGCCTGGGATACCTTTCACACCAAGGCCGGCATCGGCTTTGACGATTTCGCTGGTTCCGCGAGTTGGGTCGAGCCCGGTGGGCTCGGACTCGGCAGTAGTATCTCTCTAAAGGCCGAACTCACATTTCACGGTCTTGATGTCACCGCGCGGGTATCCACCGGGCACACAATCGGTACACCAGGGTCGCTCGTCAGCCGAGGAAACTTCCGCGTCAAAGCGCCCTTTCAAACGCAGAACTGATTCGATCTGCATTGCCGCGAGCCAGGAGGCGCATCTACTTCCGAATGTCTCTCCCATCCTCTTTGCTGTATCCACGGCGGATCGCGAAGCTACAAGAACAGCTTCGGAAGATACTCCGGCGCATCGGCGTAAGCCTGCTGGCGCCCCGCCGCCACCTCATACATTCGTCCGTGGCTCGCCACCGCGGCCTCCGCCAGCGGCGCATACGCCTGGTGGCAGATATCCAGAAAGCCGATGTTATAGTTCTCTCCGTCAAACCGCCCCAATGACGACTGGTCGTATAACGTGAACCAGTGCACGCCGACACACAGCGGATTGGCCGCCGCATCCTCCAGATACACGCGATACGCCCTTCCCCGGTCCGCCTGTGTCCGAACATGGCCAATCCCCGAAGCAGGCAGACCCGCGTCGAGCGCGCCGAAGTGCCATTCGCCCACCATCACCGGCATTCCGAGTAACTCATGAATACGCTCGGAACGGTCCCGAGGCAGCTTCTCCATGTAACAGTTGAGGCTGAAGACATCGAAGGACTTCATCCCTTCCACGGCCCAATCGGGAGGCACCCCGGCCCATCGCATCCCGAGATTCAGATGATTCGGGTCGACCTTCCGGCACGCTTCGGACAAGATCCGAAAATACTGGCCGGCCATCCGTGAGCTGAACTCGCGTAAATCGTTCTTCGCCTCCGGTGTCAGAGGCTCCACCCACTTACCCTTCTCCACCCGCTCCAGCGTCACGGAGAGTTTCCAGGCCGCCGAAAGAGCCCCCGCATCGGGGTACTTCCGCTGTAAGTGGGACGCTAACTCGCGCCGCGTGGCGCAGGGCCCGGCCGTATAAAGCATGCCCGCCGCGGGTAACTCGCTCGAAAAACCCCAGGTCGGCTCGTTCATGAGGAAGTAACCGATCAGTGCGGGATCATTCGCGCTCGCCCGTAACGACTCGGCGGTGCGTGCGGCCTCCTTCGCGAAGCCCGGATCGTACACATCCGGGAAGTCGCGATAGACCCGCGCAACCAGCGGCGGCCCCCCTTCAAGCGGGCGCACATACGGAAACCGCGCCTTTGATGCGGCCTGCCACTCCGACCAGTTCCCCACCGTATTGAATCCCATGCGGCGCATTTCGCCCAGCGCCAGCGCCGCCCAGCGCTCCCGCCAGTCCCGCTCCCCAAAAGCGCGGATCAGATTCGCCGCGAAGTAATTCACGAAACGCGCCCCCGGCCGGCCTCCCAGCCCTGCCTTCCGGGCTTCGCGGTAACCACTCTCCGGCGGAATCCACGTCAGCGCCTTCTCGATCCCATCCACGCGCGCATCGAAGTCGACCCGCACGCAGTCGGCGCCTGCTGACCAGAAGGCGTGACCATCCGGGTCCACCAGCCACCACCGGCCATCGCTCTTGGCGACGCCGAAGTAACCCGAGCCGTCGCGTAACTTGTGCTGCTTCGATCCGCCCCAGCGAGTAAGTCTATCCGCCACGGAGTAAGTGGTGGAGTCTTTGTGTTGCGCGCGCAGCCTGGCGACTAAGTCATCTACGCTCTTCGTCTTGCCAGTCCAATCCTGGAGCCGGCTCTGACCCATTTCATCCACCAGCGGACCCTTCGGCAGCACCGCATTGGCGAGCTTTGGAACGTCGATGGTGGACGCGCGCAGCGCCGTGGCGCAGAATCGCGCTCCCGGACCGGCCATGCGGTAGAGGGTGAGCACAGCACGGCTGACCTTGGCCGGGTCCACACGGTCCCCGCTGACGATGGGCTTCAGGAAAGCGCCTTCCCGGTCGGCTTGCCAGCGATTCTGGCCCGTAAGCCCAAGATCCATTCGCATCCGGAAACTGCATTGATTGAGTCCGGCAAACGTAAGCCGGAACCGGCGGCCTGGCTCGCCGGCCGTGGCCGATTCCACCAGATCGAGAGTAAACACCAGCGCCGTGACGCCATCTAACAGGAAATCCGCCGTCAGCATGCGGGCGTTCTTCAGCGTGCCGGCAGGAAACTCCCAGGAAAGTGCGGCTCCCGGTGCGTCGGCCTCGTACCAGATACCGCCCTCCAGGGGCGCCGCGCCTGTACTGCCCTCTCTCAAACCTCCACTCAACTTACAGGGCCCAAGACTCAGCAACGAGGAATCGCTCGCCAAAGCGGGCATGTTGGCCAGGGCAGTCAGTTCAAGGAATTCACGCCGGATCATACAGCCGTATCATACTCCTCCCGGATCAAGAACGCCTGCCTCTCCGTCGAGTAGGTTCGCGCGGGACAGCGCACGAGGAATTGGCCGCGACGCAGACCCCCAGGTCTGCCCTCTCCAGGGGACGCCTCTGTGGCGGGCGCAGAGCCCTATACGCAGCTTCCCGGCTTTGCTGGGGGCCGGGTAACACCCGGTTGCGCGGCGAGTAACTCGTCGCGAAGGAACTCTGTGGAAGTGGCTTCAGTGAGGAAGCCGGCTGGGAGCGGCTGGTGGAGCGGCTGGAGATGCTGGAATCGGCCCGTGCTACGACGCGCGCACCAGCCCATCGCGCGCCGGCTGCACCAACACAGGACCTGCCCCCGACCCCGCCCCAACCGCCGCATGCAAAGCGGAAAGACTCTCGGGTTCGGCTGCCTCCTCCCGGTTCTGGTTCCGGATCACTTCGAAGCGCGGCGTCTTGTGGTAGTTCCGCAGTGACCGGCTCGCCGACGCGACCAGTTCGAATGGCTCCATCCCTCCCGGACCCATTGCCGCCACCCCGACCCGCACGCGCAAGTTCATCGGCCCCGCCGCCGACTCCACCAGATCCTCAAACGCCGCGACTCCCGGTGCCCGCGAGAAGCTTCTGCGCATGAGTTCGGGCTTCAACTCCTTGGGCGCCTCTTCGGCGGATTCCGAGATCGGCAGCGGAGTGTTCGGCGCCAGCACAATCGCGATCTCATCCTCGCCAGTCCGTGCAAAGTAAGCCGAGCAATCGAGCCGCGACCGGATTCGCGAAGCCAGTTCGCCCAGGATGATGGACGCCTCGTCGGGTCCGCTCAGTTCGGTTACCCCGCGCAGTCCCTCCACCTCGCACATCGCCAGACTCAGCCACTCACCAGATTCCGTGCATCGCTCGATTTCCTGCGCCAGATTCCGATGCAGTGCTCTGCTGTCCGGCAGCCGCATCGGCCGTGGCACACTGGTGCCCGCCGCGCCGCGAAGATTTAAGGAGAGGTTGTGGCCGATTGTCTGCAACAGGTGCAGGTGTGCGCCATGGAAGGCGTCCCTCCGCTCACTGTAGAGCGACATGGCGCCGATCACTTCCTCACCGGAAGCAAGCGGCACCGTCACCGCTGAACGCAGCACCGTAAACCGGGAGGGATCGTTCAAATATCCTGGTTCCACGGCAGGATTTCCATTGAGGATCGGACGGTTTCTCTCCGCCACCCACCCGCAAAGACCCTGCCCCACGGGGATCACCAGGCTGCGGAACAGGTCCGCGTCTTTGCCCGAAGCATACTCGGCTGTAAGTTGCGCGCCGTCCACTCGATAGAGCGCGAGCGTGTCGAAGGGGACAATTTTCCGCAGCTCCTGCTCAGCTTCGTGCAGCACGAGCGAAATAGGCTTGGATTGTGCCGAAATTCGTCCGAGTGTTTCCGTCAGCTCGGCAGGGAGTGGCGATGGCCATGCGCCATCCCAACTGCGGTCCAGCCCGTGAGCCGGCGCCGCCGCGTTTTCGGCCGGCAGTTCCGTGGTCAGCTTGATGCGCTCCTCCAGCGATTCCCGCACCAGGCGCTCATATTCCTGATACCGGCGCTCAAGCGCCAGCACCACTCGCGGATCGAAGCTCTTTCCGCGCTCACGGATCAGGATCCGCATCGCCTCATCAATCGGGAACGCCCGGCGGTATTGCCGGTCGCTTACCAGCGCGTCCAGACAGTCCACCGCCGCCAGAATCCGCGCTCCAATTGGGATTTCCTCACCCTTTAACCCGTCCGGATACCCCGATCCATCCCACTTCTCGTGATGATGACGCACGATGGGAATCACCGGATAGGGAAAGTCCACCTTCTGCAGAATCTCGCAGCCGACAATCGGGTGGATCTTCATCTTGGCGAATTCCTCCCGCGTCAGCCGGCCGGGCTTCGAGAGGATGTGTTCGGGCACCGAGAGCTTACCCACGTCATGCAGCATGGAGGCGGCCAGAAGCGCCTTGCGCTCCGGTTCCGGTAACGACAGCTCCCGTGCCACCTCGCGGCAGTAGATCTGGACCCTGCGGAGTTGCCTCTGCGACGTCTGATCCTTGGACTCGATCGCCTCGGCAAGCGCCTCAATCGTCCGCAAATGCTGCGCCACTTCGTCCGCGGAATCCCGGCAGCGCGCTTCGGCATCGTCGCGTTCGGCGCGTAAGTCCTCCACTTGATGAAGAAAATAGCGATAAACCAGATAAAGAGCCGGAACAATTAATACCGTACTCTGCCATCCCAGATAGCTGTTGATCTCCGACAGGATCCCCGCCAGGGCGGCTCCGCCAAGATAGTAGGGCAGATACCACAGATAGGAAAGCCCTCCGTGTGCCGGAAACTCCTGATCCTCCCAGGTGCGAATGAACCACTGTGGCACCACATTGGCCATAAACAGCGCACACCCGCCGATCAGCACCCGTAGCGCGAACGGAAAGGTTCCATCCGCCAAAGGATCGAACTGAATGGCACGCCAAGCCATCACTGCCGCGATGGTTACGCAGGAGAGATCAAACGCCGCCCGCGCGAGGCGGATTCCCGGCTTCCGGTCCCACCCATACTCGGCCACCACGGACAATGCCGCAATCGCCGTTACCTCGGCCATGCTCAACTCAATCAGACTCGTGAGAAGATAAACGAAGGTGAGACTGATGCTGCCCAGCGCGCCCGGCACCCGAATCCGCCAGCCCGCCGCTACCAGCGTCGCTCCAAGATAGACGAAGAAGCGCAGCCCATCCTGACTCTTCCAGTGCGTCAGCGCGCCGGCGAGGCTCGCCAACCCCAAAAGAACCGTTAGTCCGATACACGCCAGTCCGAG
Source organism: Bryobacterales bacterium (assembly GCA_016789785.1). Next base: position 9,065 of record JAEUQE010000179.1, on the reverse strand, counting down.
CGGACGCATCGCCTTCCCTTCCAGACTTTCGTCTGGTTCTAAACCCCGTACTGAAAACAAACCGGGCATTACCTTTCCATCGGCTCCCGGCGTCAAGGACGGGAGTCGAGGATTTACCTGAAGCTAAACCCGCAGAACCAACCTAGTACTTGTGCGGGCACGGCACCCGCGCCGTCCGAACCGGCGGCCCATCGAACACCAGATTTCCAGCCGGCCCACAACCAGCGCACCTGCTCAAGCCCACCGGCCCGAACCCACTGGCCTGAGCCCACCTGGCAAACGCACCTGCCAAGAAAATGAGGCAGCCCACAGGGAGCACATGGAGCCGCCTCAACTGCACAGATGCGAAGCCGCTACGAACCCCAGACTGCATTCTCAAACAAATGACGGATCCAAGCCCAGTTCGACACCAGGCTGTTCGACAGGATTCCCGCCGAGAGAGACAGCACTGGCAAGCCGATCCGCCGCATTGCGGGCCGCCGCGTCAGCGAAGGAGCTCGTAGCCTGCTGGATTCGAGTTGTCGCCTTGTCTTCATGGATGGTTCCAAACTTCCTCATTAGTTCCAGGGACTTCCTGCGTTTGTTGTCCTGGTACGTTTCACATCGTATTCCGTCTGTTTTCGGGTGCATATCCAACTTTGGTTGGAAAAATTCCGCCAACCAAAGTACCGCTTCCGGCTAAGTGACTACGCCCGAATCTCCCGCAGCCACACCTTAGATCGCTCGGGATGCCGACTCAACAGCCGAGCGCGGAAGGGGGGCATCCTGCGCGGCCGGTTCCAGTACCGTGGGCTTTTCATGATCGCCGAAGCACGGATCGTGTCTGCGTGGATGGCGATTTGCCGGACAGCGGCCCCGCCCGACAGCGGCCCCGGAACGACAGCGGCCCCGGAACGAATCACAGCCGTCACGCCCCTCGCGGTCTCAACCGCCGCTCATGCCTGCGGCAGGCACGCGATCGGTGATGCATCTTGGGGAGAAGACGAAGAAGAGATGGAAGCCGAAGATCTCGAATTCCCGGCAGACAGTCACCCGGGCGCACACTCAGACGGTTGATGGAGTCAGACGGGAGGGAGCGAAAAAGGATGGGAGTGAAAGACGAACCTGCCGCCACGGTTCGCTGCGACCGGCAATGTCGCGGGGCAATTGCAACCGCCAACCGGTCCACGCATCTCAATGCGAGAAACCGGAGGACCGTGCCCGATGCACAGCCCTCCGGCCGTTCGCGAAAACTCAAAATGAATGCCGGATCTCACCGCCCGGCCAGCCCGGCAAGTGCGTCCTATGACATCCGCTCGCCAATCTCTCGAGCCGCCCACCGCGCCTCCAGGTGGATCAACCCAGTGTTGGCGCCCGTCGGTCCAATCACCGCCAGCACACCCTTTCCCCCGGCGTTGTAAAGGAATACCTGGCCATCGCTGCTCGACAAGCTGATCTCGTGCAGCGAGCCGACCTGCAATGAGTCGCTCACCCTCCGCCCCAGACTCGATGCCGCCGCCGCCATCGTCGCGATCCGGTGCGGTTCCACATCCGGCGATAACGAATAGGCCAGCGGCTGCCCGTCATTGGTTGCCAGCACCACTCCGCGCAGTTCGGGCACCGTCGCGCGTAAGTTCTCCACATCCTGTTGAATCTGATCGATCACTGCCATTGACGGCCTCCCAAGATCAAGAAGTACTCGTGTCTCGCCCTTCCATCGGCAGCGGCGCGGAAGACTTTAGCTCGTCCATCCGATTTTCTAAGTAAGTCTAGGGCAGGATGCCCATGACGTGCTAGGGCCGCGGACGGAGGAATAGGTCTAGGTGGTTTATGGTTCTAGCTTCTTGCCGCCTCCTGCCCGTACGATGAAGCCGAAGGCTCAGAGACACTCGCGATGGCATGCCGTTACTGCGGAAGCCCGATCACGGCAACGCAGCGCTTCCAGAATGGCGGAGATTTTTGCTCGGTCCCACACCGCATGTGGTACCAGTCAATCGTCGACCGTCTCAACAGCGGCCAGTCGCCTGCCGCCCCTGGCTCCGTCGAGGAGCAGCACGCCGTCCCGCATCCCCGCAGGAACATTGCCTACCCGCCCGACGTCTGGCGTCACCTCTGCACCGAACCGGTCCTGCCCACCCGCGTCGCTGCCACCGACCCCCAAGACTGGCAGACCGCCGACGTTTCCTCCATCCAATGGTGCTTCGAGAATCCGCCCGCGCCGTCCTCCATTCCTGGCGCAATCTCCGGTTCGCCGCCCAGCTTCGACCCGCTGGACGGCCAGCCAGCACCACCCGGCCAAGACGAATTCGCCTCCGCCGGCTCTACGCGCGACGCGTCAGAAGGCGGACATCCCGGTGCCGATCCCGGCGAGTCTCCCAAAATCCACCCAAAAGTCCTGCGCATGGTCCATCCCGACCGGCCGGGACTCCGCCCGGCCTGGCATGGCGAATACCGCTCCGGCGTACTTACGGAGATGCCTCATCCCTCCGGGCACGATCCGTTCGAGTTCGATGAAATGCCCGGCGTGCAAACCGGGAACGCACCACCCGCCCACACGTTCCCGGGCGGCGCGCATGCGCCAAAACCTGCCCCAGTTCACCAGGCCGCCGCCAATGCTCCGATGGAATGGGAGATGAGTGCGGAACTGCCCTACGCATGGCCCATCGATCAGGTTGCCGACCGTGGCTACTTTCCTTATGTATTCCCTCCGAAGCTCACTCCCGTCGACATCCACGGTGCCCATTTCTACTCCTCCGTAGCCTTCAAGACTGAGCCGGTGAAGGACTTCTGGTGGAAGCAGCCGGGCCCGGCTAAGGCTTCGAAGAGCAAATCTAGAGGAAATCCCTCGATCGTCCCTAAAGGTTTCACTGGTTTCCAGCCGATCACTAAGTCACAGCCAAGCTTTAGAACGCTGAGATTAAGGACCGGAGACTACGCGATGGCCGAGACGGTGAGCCGCGAAAGGGCACAAGCGATCACAGCACCCACCATTGGGGTGGCCAGCACCAACCTGCAGGCGGTCAAGCAGACGGCACTACGATTGTCGGAAAAGCATTGGGGCGAATTCCAGTTTCCCCTCGAGCCAGTCGACCTGCTCGACTATCCCCAAACCGTTGAGTTTGCCGGGTCTACCAGCTTGTGGTTCCCGGCTTCAGGCTTCGATTTCCAGAGCGATCCCGAACTCCACGTCAACGGGTTCAAGCGATTCACGGACGAGAGTCCTCTAGTGAAGGTCGCCGACGTTCTGGTAGAGCCAGAATCCCCGGCTCCTTCGCGAACCACCACCTTCGAACCCTTGATCTGGGACGAAATCGACTCCCCAGCCGACATCAACCTGAACGGAATTCCAGCCTTGGCGGCCGCTCTCGAGCTCTACGAGCCTCCTGCGCCAGCCGCGAAAGAGGCCACGCCACAACCCGCCGAAGCAACCATCCCGGACCCTCCGGCTGCGAAAGCGCCGCCCGAGCCCGAGGCTCAGCCGCCCGAGATGCGCGATGTGGTCAAGTTCCCCGCGCCCCATCTTCGCAATGTGGAATCCGCCGGACATGCCAACGAACCTGCCTCCGCGGCAGGCAGCCGGATCCACCTGCCTGCGCTGACGGTTCAGCCGCTTCGCCCGCCCATGTCACTCGGGCCGTTGCCGGAGTCCATGACGAAACCCGAAGGCGGCGTTAAGGCCGATGCCAGCGCGCCCGCCCAAGGTTCCAAGTCTGACCATAAGACCGGCGAGATCGCCCAGCTTCCCCGCGTGGATGTGCCCCGGGTCGATGTCCCTCGCGTCGAAGTCTCCCGGGTCGAGACTCAGCCCCAGACCCCTGCCGAGGACAAACCGGCCACCAGGGAACCAGCCAAAGCCGAAGCCCAAGCCGACTCGAAGCAGGCTCCGGCCTCCGCCAAACCGGCCCAGCAGGAAACCAGGTCTTCCGGCAAGGGAAGGAATCGCCGCCGCCGCGAAAATGCGGACGACCCGATCGAAGAGCCGATGGGTCTCAGTGAGGAGTTGGAGGACGCTTTGGCGCAAGCCGCGGGCCACTCCGGCAGCGCGGACGACGAGGTCGCGACTGAACACGAAAAACCAGAACTTCCCAAGCCTGACTCCAAACGGGCAGAACCCAAAAAGGCCGAAGTCAAGCTCGACGTGAGTCCCGTCGTCGAATCCTCCACCAAGAGCTTTCTCCTTAATCCCGAACCCGCGCCAGCGCCAGCCTCGGAAACCCTTTCCATTGGCCTCAATCCAGGGTCCGCCTCCGCGGAGCCGGCCAGTTCCGGCAACGGGATGAAGATCGGCATCATCGCCGCTGTGCTCGCGGTCGTTGGCGGCGTCGCCGTGTGGCAGTTCTCCGGCTCCTCCTCCACCACCGCCAAACCCGCGGCTAAGGGCGCGCAGGCCCGCGGCGCAAACGTTGAAGTTGGCGGGTCCGTCATCGGAGAGCCCGGCTGGAGTCAGGACTGGACGCTCGATGCCTCGGGCAACCGCCTCCGCCAGATCGCTTTCTATCGCCCCTCCATGACCGTGATCGATTATCGTGTCGAGTTTCTCGCCGAAATCGAATCAAAGGCGGTCGCCTGGGTCACACGCGCAGCGAATGTCAGGAATTACTATCTCATCAAGTTAGTGCAGATCAAGGGCGGCGCGGAGCCGCAGGTGAACTTAGTCCGCTTCGCCGTCCGTGACGGTAAGGCGGACGTGGTCGCGGAAAAGCCCCTCCCCTTCCCGGTGCGGATGGGTGAGGTTTACCGGGTCCGTATGGATGTGCTGGCGGACCGTTTCACTGTGAACGTGCAAGACAAAGTAGTAGATGAATGGGTGGACGCGAAGCTGCTCACCGGCGGTTTTGGCGTGGCCAGTGAGGCGCCCGAGCGCGGACAGATCCGTTCCATTCAAATGTGGCACTTGAAACCGAGGTCAAAGTAGGCGGTTCCGCCTCGGCCCGAAACATAGGACAGTCGCATGCAAGAGATCAAAGACCAGTGGATTTGGTTCGTAGACGATGAGTTGATTCCTGCCCTTCTGCGCATGGAGCCCGCCGACGGCCAGTTCAAGCGCCGCGCGGCGAGCTCGGCGGCTTTTGTCAAGGCCGTGGCCCTGCACTTGGAAGGTCTCACCGAACAGGCGTTGTCGGAGTTGCTCCGGGCCGGCGAAAACCCCAAACACGCCGCCGAATGCTACTCCGCCGCCGGCCACATCCAGTTCGAACTGGAGCGCTACGACGAAGCGGTACACAGTTACTCCAAGGCCGTCGCGGCTGAACCGCAAAGCCGCACGGCTCATTTCAATCTCGGCCTCGCACTCGAACGGCTCAAGCGGTACCGCGAAGCCGCTGTCGCCTTCGAGCGCGCCTCCGAACTCGACCCCGGCCGTGCCGAGCCCCGCATCGGTCTCGGCGTCTGTCTGCTTCACCTCAAGAAACCGAAACAGGCCCAAGAAACCTTCGAGCAGTGCCTCAATCGCGATCCCAATAACCCCACCGTCCTGTTCGGTAAGGCGGTCTCCCTCCAACTCCAATGGCAGTTCGAGCCGGCTGGCGAGATCTACCGGAAGTTGCTCCAGCGCAATCCCAACGCGGAAGAAGTTCTGGTGAATCAGATCGCTATCTCCATTGCCCGCAAGGACATGATTAGCCTCCAGGAGTGTGCCGAACGATTGCAGCGGGTACGTCCCAAGTCGCGCACGGTGCTCGAAGCGTTCTCCACACTGGCTCTGAACCGCCAGGAGTGGGATAGAGCTCTCCAGCACTGCCGCGAACTCACCGAAGTGGATTCCGAGTTGATGGAAGGCTGGTTCAATCTCGGCTTCGCGCTGCAGAAAAAGGGTGACCTGGATGGCGCCTTGAAGGCCTACCACAAGGCCGCGTCCCTGCGTCCCGACCACAAACTGGTTCACCTTGCCATCGCCGGCGCTCTCGACGAGAAAGGCGACTGGGAGGGTGCGCGCCGTTCCTATGAGCGCGCGATTCAAGCCGCGCCTGACCAGCCGGCGCCCCTCTGGGCACTGGCTGTCGCCTACGAGAAGCGCAATGCCCTTCAGGACGCCGAAAAAGTGTATATGCGCTTGGTGAAAGTCGCTCCCGCCTCCGCCGACGCATGGTTCCGGCTCGGCCACCTGCGTGCTCTGCGCGGAAGCTGGAAAGGCAGTGCCGAAGCGTTCGAGGAGTGCACCCGCATCCGCGGCGACTGGGCCGATGCCTTTGTCAACCTCGGCGTCAGTTACTGGCAGCTTGGCGACCGCGAAACCGCCGCTCAGGCCTTCGAAATGGCGAATGCCGCCGAGCCCGGTAGCACTGAGATTCTGCGTGCCATCGCCGGCTTGTCGCTCGAGATGCACGAACTCGCCAAGGCTGAGGAAATTGAGCGTAAGTTGGCGGATGCCGGTGAATCCACCGCCGACCTGCTCTATAACATCGGACTCTTACGGCAGAAGGATGGGGATCACCAGGAAGCCGCGCGTTTCTACCGTCAGGCGCTGGCCCAGAAACCGAAATTCTCCGAGGCGCTGATCAACTTAGGCCACGCTCTCCGCGCCGTCGGCGAGGAGCAGGAAGCCCGCCGCTGCTGGCGTCAGGCTGTGGAGTACGACCCGCAACTCGCGGATAATTACTTCGCGAAACTGCAGCGAAATTAAGTTACTCCGTTCGCCGCTAACGGAAAAATGAGCCACGGCGCGTTGCCGCCGTGGCTTTCTCTATTTACGTAACGCAGACTTCAGTCTGCCGCCTCGGCTCTACCGAGGCCGTGCTTCTCGCCCCGCGCACGGCTCCTGAGTGAGGAGCATGCCAGTTTCACCGCGGGGTCCCGCGACGCTGGCCCGCGAACATGCCGGTCCGCGGATGATCTCCATCACGCCAGGGGCAACCCCTCCCTCACGGCATACCGGTCATGCACCGCCAGCACGCGTTCCACTTCCGGCTCCACTTGCCGCGGCCCGAAATCCCGAACCAATTCGCAAACCCCGTATTTGGCACACGCCCGTTCGTAGACCTTCAACCAGTCCCCGAGCCTTCGCTTCGCCCGTTCACTGTACGGGTAAGTGACTCCCGGCGGTACCTCCCCGCAACGCCAGGGTTTCGGCGTCAGCCGTGCCCGGAAACACTGCTGGCCCTCGCAGAGCTTTATGTAGAGCGGATCGCTGCCGAGATCCTTGAGCATCCGCGAAACAGCGGAGTCCTGCGGATCGTACGTCCGGTTGAGGATCACCGCGCGATACCCTGCGAAGGTCCGGTACAAGCGAACCGCCAACTGCGGATTCGACCGGCAGAATGCCTCTACCCGCGCGACGCAGGCATCCGTCTTCGGCGGCGCCGGTGCCGCTTCCCGCCCGTCGAACAGACGCTTCCAAAAAGCTCCGGACGCCGACCCAGCCACGTCTTGCGGCGGCTCCGGCGAATCGAGATCGGCGAAAAGCACCCGTGCCGCATTCAGCACCACAGACCCATAACTGTTCCGGGTGAGCACCGCCTGCGGTTCCCCGGTCCCGTCACGCGGAATCGTATCGAGAATCTCCTCTCGCAGTGGATGCTCGGAGCCGTAGGGATACTTCGGCAACTCGCCTCTCGCGTCCACCTTGCGCAGCACCGAATCCAACCGCGCCGACGCGACGCTCAACGCATGTTCGAAACTCTGATCCGACCAGCCCCAAACCTTGAGATGAAAAGAATCCCGCCGCTGATCCCGGGCAGCCCAGTACTTGGCGAATCGCATAGCCAATGGTAACGCTATCCGCCTCGCGTTTCTCCGTGCGTCACGCGCCTCTCCGCGCTGAAAAGCTCCCGCTACCAGACCGCCGGAGGCTTCAACGAATCCACCACCAAGTGGTCGATAGGCCGCCGCTTCGCTGTAAGTTGCAGACCGAGTTGCGATCGTACCGCTTCCGCGAAAGAACCCGGGTCGCGCACGTCCCAACGCAGTTCGAAATCATATCGCCCCGTCAGTCCAGTCTCGTCAACCACGATCTTGCCCATCGCCTGCGCTGCCAGCGGAACGATGCTCGCCGCGGATACTGCGCTCGCCGTGATGTTTCCCGCCGCGCCCCACCGGCTGGATGACGCCGACGACGGCCGGAGCCTGTGTGCCTGACCCTTGACGGTTTCGAGCACAAGCACTTCGGTCTCTCGCGGCACCCTACGCACCGATGCCCGAAACGTCGTCTCCACCAGCCGCCGCAACAGGTCGATCCGGCCAGCATCCGTCAGTTCCGGAGCCGCCACCGTAACATCAAAGCGCGCCCGCCTGTCCCAATCGATTCCCGCGGCAGTCTCGATGCGATCCTCCGGCACTCCGTAGGCCTCCGCGAGGATCATCAACGCGGTTACCCCCCATGCCTCCCACTTCTTGCCGCGAGCGCCGGACAACGCCCCCGGCGAATAGCCGCTGACGGCGACAGGGGCAGCGGGACGCAGCATCAGTTGAAAGAAGGGCTCCGGCGCGGTCTGGAGTTTGACGGCCTTTCCACCACCCCTGTGGAAAGCCACCGGCTGCCCCGCCAGCAGGGCCTCAAGGATACTGTCGTTCAGCGCGGATGCATTCCCAACGCCCTTCACGATTCCCGCCGCGTCCACCAGTACTGTCGTTGGCCATCCACCGATGCCATAGTCTTGAACGGTCTTGCCCCGGTCGTCGATGCCGATCCAGCCCGAGATCGGGAAGTCCTTCAGAAACCGTGAAACGAGATCCGGATCCTCATCAGTGATGGAGAGGAACTGGAGAGGGTGCCCTCGAAATCGCTGTTGGAGCGCATTCAAGTGAGCAATCTGCTCACGGCAGCCCGTGCACCATGTTGCCCAGAACTCAATCACGACAGCCTGGCCGCGCAGTGCCGTCCAGGAAGCCTTCTGGCCGTCCGGCGCTTGCAGGATTCGACTCAGCGAAAGCGGTGGCGCCGCCGTTCCGGTCTGCGGATCAGCCCAAGCGGAAACAAACGGCACGGTCATGAATGGAACCAAGCGCAACAATCCCCTCATCGCCAGCCTCCACCTTCGATCCTATCGCGTCGAAGGGCTTCTTACTTCTTACTTCTCTCCAGAAACTCCCCACCGTACTGCCCGTTCCTTACGCGAAATGGACTGCATCGCGGTGGTGCGAGAGCCGTA
>JAEUQE010000178.1 GCA_016789785.1 Bryobacterales bacterium | reverse complement strand
TTGGCCAAGATCGCTGCTAAACGGCTGGTTCGCGCAGCCTGACGGAATACGTCACCGTAATTCTGAACGCGAGTACTTAGGTACCAGCTTTCGAGAAACCTTCTGAACTTCGCGATCCTCGGGTGAGCGCGAAGTGTCCCTAGGGTAGCAACACCGAGTTTGCGCCGATCCGTGAGTTCAACCCGCACGAGGGCCGAGTCCTCTCCCTCGAAACTCTCTTCGCCGGCCCACGCTTGGCCTTCCCCACCTTTTAGGTACAGAAACGACAACGGCCATCCTCTCGTCTGCCCCTTTCGGCGCTGGCGGAGACGCTCCTCAGCCACAAACGGCCGCTCCGACTGATCAAGCTCTATCGAAAGCTCATAGGTGATTGGACGATCCCCGGCGCTTTCCCGGTAGTAGACCTCGAACCGGATTGGCCCTGTACTGCCGGCGGACACCAACCGCCGGAATCCGCCCCGCTGCTTGAGATCACAGGACTCTTCCACGCCCACGGCAAGGCAGTCTGAAAGGAAACTGAAGGCGTCAAACAGAGTGCTCTTTCCCACACCATTCTTGCCAATGACCGCGACCAAAGGCGTGAGCGAAGGGATGTCGCGCTGATTCCAAAGCCGGCCAATCGTGATGTCTCGCAACGCTCGAAAGTTCTGAACGCGAATCCCTTCGATCAATGCCATACAAACTCCACTCGATGGTAACCCATATGCCCGAGCCTCTAGTGCAGCTTCACGACCTCCGAAGGCCGGAATGGGGACTCCGTGCCAAGTAGCACGCCCAGCGGGTGGCGGACGATTGCCCGGTACTCATAGTCACCGTCCTTGGCCACTGTCATCAGGCAATGCGAATACTTGCCGGGTTCAGTCCGGGCTTCGAAGGGAGTGTTTTTCCAGGGATCGATGGGCTCGTACAAATCGGCGAGACCGCGCCGCTTGCGGTACTGAAAGCTCACATCCACCGATGCGCTGCTGCCCACGCTCTGCAACTCGCCTTCGAGCACGTGGCACTTGCGCGACTCATTCCAACTCGAAGTCAACGTGGTTGCGCGGGGCGCTTCAAACGCCGCTTGCGCATTGGTGATCTTCACCACTACCGGGTTCGGCCAGCGCCGATTGTCGTACATGCGCTGCGCATGCATCAGATTGATATGCAGCCCATCCGCTTCCTGTTTCCAGGTAGTGCGCGCGTCCACCTTCGGTCTGTACTCGAGCAACTCACCCGATTGACCCAACACGCTTACCACGCTCCGCGGCGTCACCTTCACGGACTTGATCACAATCTGGCGGCGCTCGCCCATCGCGAACGGTTTGCCAGTGAGAAACGCGTAGACTGTCGGCTCACCCTGCTTGCGCGTGAACCAGATGTCGCCTTCACGATCCACAACCCATGGCCGCACTCCGTCCACGGACTCGCCGTTCACAAAGCTCCAAAGTGCGATCTCGCGCAGCCGTCCTTCCTCCTCGGAGGCAAGCTCGCCATCGGGCTTCGGCCCAACGTTTAGCAGCAGATTGCCACCCTTGGCGCGGACTTCAATCAACGTGCGAATCCACTCGCCCGCGGAGCGGTACTGCTCGTTGGTCGGCTTGTGCTGCCATGCGGTGCCCATGGTGAGGCATGCTTCCCAAGGGCGGTCGATCGTGACTTCGGGAATGGTCTGCTCCGGAGTTTCGATGGCGCCACGTGTCACCACGATGTCTTTCTGTAGTTCCCATGCATACTCGCGGAGCCCGTCCGCTGGGCCGTCGATGAAGAGGATATCGATCTTGCCGTAGTTGGTCAGCAGTTCCTTCAATTGGGCCTTGCCGTATTCAAGCATCTTCGGCAATTCTTTCGTTGTCGTATTCTTTGCCGGCGGCCGCGCGATGGGATAGCCGTTGGTATGGAACCAGTAGAAATCGTCCGGCGAGATGTAGAGTCCGATGGCGATGCCTTCGGCGCGAAACGCATCAATGATGGGCTTCACCACGTCGCGTGCAAACGGCGTGTGCATTGAACTCATCTTGGTTGTCTTCGTGTCCCACATGCAGAAGCCGGAATGATGCTTCGCGGTGAACACGACATACTTCATTCCGGCGAGTTTGGCGGTGGCGGCCCACTTGGCGGGATCGAACTTCGTGGGGTTGAAGTAGCGCGGGAGAACCTCATAGTAGCGCTTCACGTAATCCGGTGACGCGCCCGCCAGAGAGTGGCTGATGACAGAGCCTAAAGACACATCCACTCCCCAATGAATGAACATGCCGAATCCCAGATCGCGAAACCAATCGAGGCGTTCTTTCTGATTCTGCGCGGGCAGTAAGGACACCGCGAGCAGGCAGGCAACGGCGGATCGAAGCATAGAACCTATAATAGAAATAATGCGTGTTGTACTGTTGCTGATATTGTCCCTGCCGCTGCTCCCCGCGCCGACGAAGACGGACCGGATGACGGCTGCCCAGAAGATTGACCTGATTGAGAACCGCAAGGTTCCGCTTGGCAGCCAGGTCACTTTTCGCGAGCCCGAATTGAATACGTATCTGGCGACGAGGGCGCAGGAGATTGTGCCAGACGGGCTGAAGAACCCGCGTCTCGTGATCCGCGATGGCAAGGTGACCGGAACGGCTCGCGTCGACTTCGTGAAGATGCGTCACGCACAGGGCGCCGACACCGGCTGGATGATGCGTAAGCTGTTGGAGGGCGAGCACCCGGTGCAGGTCGTGGGTTCGTTGAAGTCCTCGAACGGAACGGCGCGTGTGGATATCGAGAGCGTCGATATCGGTGGCGTATCCGTCAAGGGGCGTGCTCTAGAAATGCTGATCCGCACCTTTGTGCATCCGCTCTATCCGAACGTCAAGGTTGGCCAGTCGTTTGAGCTCGGCTACAACCTGGAACGCATTGAGCTGAAGCCAGGAACGGCGACCGTCTTCACCGTTGCGAAAGCGCCGGCGTCGAAGACGGCGAAGCCCGCAGTGGCTTCACGTTAGGCGCCGCCCGCACTAAGCGCCTCCGCCCCAAAGGGTGCGCGGCAGTTGGATGAAGGTTCGCAGGCGACGGTCGACCTTCGCATCCTTGTGTCAACTGTGCGCGCGGTCCGGACAACTCCTTTGAGTCCCGCTGCCCGGGGCACACGGCGTCTGGAGTGGAAATCGCGACGCGACCGCGGACCTGGGTAGTCCTGGTTGAACCGCGCCCGCGGTCTCGGCACGGGCCGCGTCCACGCACACCGAACGCTGCTGCCCATGGCTTACTGCGTCTGAAACGGAGCCTTGCCTGCGACCGTCGACCTTCGTTCGCGCTCTTGAATCAACCGTGTGCGGGGTCCGGACACGGCCGCCGTCATGCGCCTGAGCACCGCTGTTCAGCGGGTGGGCCTATAGAACGAGGCCCTCGTCGCACTGAGCGAAGCCTGACTGGGGTATGGAATGAAGTGTCGCGTGGCGACCGTGCTTACGGTTTCGCCGGCGAAGCGGGCTTCACGCCAGGCGCAGCGCGCACGGTGCCCGCCGGCGCCAGGATTTCGTGGACCGCGCGGCCCACCGCACCGCTCGGCTTCGATACATCCAGCAGGGTGGCCAGTGTGGGTGCGATGTCATTGGCCGTGATCTGGAGATCATAGCGGCCGGGTTTGACGCCCGGGCCCATGAAGATCACCGGGATGTGCGCGTCATATTGGAACGGCATGCCATGCGACGTGCCGCGTGCTTCGAACAGATAATAAGGATCCGCGACCACGGTGAGGTCCGCGGCGCGCTTGTAGTAGAAGCCCGCGAGGACCCTCCGGTCTATGAGGTCGCCGGGCACTGTGCCCTTGGCAAGGTCGGCACGCGTGTACACACGATGCATGTGCGGAATCGCTCGCAACGCCTCGGCCGCGGTGTCGAGCACATCGATGTAGTTGAGCTTCTTCTCCTGGATCAGCGCGTGATTCAAGTAGCGGGATGCCCCTGTTTTGCCGGCAATCCATTTGCCTTCCCCGTACTTTGCGGTGAGTGTTTTTTCGATCGTGGAGTCGATGGTTTTCTCGGAGATGCGCCCGCCGGGCATGCGGCGCTGCAGGTTGAGTTCGGGCATCGGTGCGACGCCGTGATCAGCCGTGAAGACCACCACGATGTTGCGCATGCCGACCTGGGCATCGAGGAACTTGAAGAAGTCGCCGAGCAGGCGGTCGGTGAGAATGGAGACGTCCTTCACATGCGGCGAATCGGGACCGTTCTGGTGGCCGACGTAGTCGTTGGAAGAGAAGCTGACCGCGAGCACATCGGTGGTGTTGCGCTTGCCGAGTTGCTCGCCGATGACCGCGGCTTCAGCGAACTTGGCAACAATGTCGTTGCCATAGGGCGAGCTCTCGAGGCCACTATAGTAGACGTTATCGAGCTTGGAGGGCATGGACTTCAGCAGAGCGCCACCACCTATGGGAGTCCACTGCGAGCCGGCGAACTTATCGGCGAAGCGGCTCTTGTTGAAGCTGTCCACCCATGAGGGAAGCTGCTTGAAGTAGTAGGTGCTCGAAGCGAAGTTGCCGCTTTGCGGGTCGAACCAGTAGGCGCCATCCGCCATGTGCCCGGCAGGCAGGATAGCGCTACGGTCCTTCAACGAAATGCCAACCACCTTCGATCCACGGCCTGCCATCTTCAACTCGTCGCCGACGGTTGAGACGAGCATGCGCCGTGGAGACGCGGACTTCGCAGTGCCGCGCGACGCGCCACCGAGCGTATCCTCGTTGTCGTCAGCGACGCTGGTCACCTGCTTGCCGGACTCGCGGTCGAACCACTCGTTGCCGATGATGCCGCTGACCGAAGGTGTCGCGCCCGACAGGAACGTGGAATGTCCGATCGCGGTGACCGTGGGGAAATGCTCGTAGTAGGCGTTGGAGAAGACAGCGCCTTGCTTGAGCAAACGGTCGATGCCGCCGGTGTACTGGTCGCGGAAGCGCACCAGATAGTCATAGCGGAATTGATCCACGGTAATCGCGACGACGAGTTTGGGCCGCGCGGGCGATGGCTGTGCATGCAACGAAGCACACAACGAGAGGACGAGAAGTGAGAAACGCATGGGTCGGACTCGAATCGAACGAACGATGGAGTTCAGCAAACGCTAGTCAATGAGGACAGCGCCGGAACCCTGAATCTGATACACGGTGGCGCCGCTTTTGATCGACGCGGGATCGAACTTGCGGCCCTGCTCCTCGGCCTCATGTTTGGCGCGCGCGATGGCCTGTTCCTTGGTCATCACCATCTTCTTGAGCGTGCCTTCCGCGACGACCATTTTGCCGATGTGAGTTTTCGGGAAGACGATTTCGCCGTCGTTGACTTTGATCTTGATCATCTTGCCATTCTCGTCGACGAGGTTGGTCCAGCAGCCCATCATCTCGCAGACTTCGGTGGCTTTCCCTTTCACTTGCACAGTCTTGTCGACATATTGATCCGGCGACGCAAGCAGGGTGCTGATCGGCGTCTGCTTGGCGAGCGTCAAAGGTTTGCCAAGCTTCTTCTCCCCGGCAAGGCAGAGAAGCGGCAGAACCATCAAGGAAAGAATGCGAATCTTCATAAAGGAATTATCTCACTCAAGGCGCCCCTCGGCACGGAGCTTCTCGTAGAGTTCCACAGTCTGGCGGATGCCGTCCGCGAGAGGCGTTTTCGGAATGCCTGGGATGATGCCGCGCAGCGCAGTGTCGTCCATCTTGTAGGCGACGGGCACTTGTGGTCCGCCCGCGGAGATCAGTTGCTTTGCGCCGGGCCGCAGTTGATCAAGCGCGTCGACGATGGCGTCCATGTGGATCACGTCGCCGGCAAGATTGAAGACATGCGCGCCCTCAACGGTGGACAGTGCGGACATGACGAAAGTCTCGGCGACATCCTCGACATACTGCAAGTCCATGAAGCCGCCGAGAGGGATCTGATAGGGCCTGCCGAGCACGAGGTGCCGCATGGCGATGGTGGGAGCGGCGGTGAGGCCAAGGTCGCGGCCAACGCCATAGACGGTCCAGGGGCGGAGGCCGACGCTCGATATGCCATTGGCGGCGAAGAAGACACGGGCATTGCCTTCATTGGACTGCTTGAAGACGCCGTAGTGCGTGGCCGGCATGGTGGGGTCGGCCTCTGACAGCGCGCGTGCTTCGTACGCATCTTCCGGGCCCCAGACGGCCGATGAACTCGCGTAGACGACACGCACGGGCCGGCCGGCATCGCGAGCCCCTTCGAAGACGTTGAGTGTGCCGATCACATCAATGAGCGCGCCGTTCACAGGATTCTGCTGGCAGAACGGCATGAGGACCGCGGCGAGGTGAATCACGTGGGTAATGCCCTCGTCGCGGATCAGCGCTTTCACTCGATCGGTGTCTTCGATGGCGCCGGTGGTGATTCGCAGGTTGGTCCGTTCGTTGGGCTCTGTGATGAGGGCCAGCCGGGCGGGCTCCGCAACCAGATCGTAGATGAGCACGTCGAGCCCGCGCTTCAGCAGGCTTCGCACCACCCACGCGCCGATGCATCCCTGCGCACCGGTGACAAGTACTCGCATGTATCCTCCAGGACTTTGCTAAATTCGGAATCTTACCATGTCGCGACCGCTTCAAATTTCGTGTCCGCTATGCGGATCGGCCGAGGTCTTTTATAGCTGCGAGCCCAAGTGCTGTTTCAATCACGTTTGCGCGGACTGCAAAGCGACGTTCGAGCCGGTGACCGTGAAAGCAGAAGGCAAGCGCCTGATCGAGCCGCCCGATCCGTTGCCTGATGCGAGCGATCCGGCTGTTGCCTGTTGCGTCTGTGAGTCGGTTGCTGTTTATGTAGACAACGATGGCTCGCTGGTGTGCGCGGATTGCCGGCAGGTTTTGGCCTTGGAGTTGACTGAGATCGCCGCTCCTTGACCCGGAGGTCTGAGAACTGACCGTTTGGAGGCTTCGCAGAGAAGCCTTTTGTTGGCTTTTTTGATTTTGTTGACATAGTTCTCAATCATTTCCACGGCAGTCCAGCGTTGAGCCGCACGTCTCCGCGCCATGGGCCGCCACAACCCTGAGACTTGCGCGACCAGTTCGGTAAGTAATTCTGGCGAGGCAATTTCGCATCCTATGTGCTGAGTGGTTTTCCTGCCCTTTCGGTTTCCTGCCGCGCACGCTCTTCGCGTTCATTGCAGGCTGGGCAGCCGATGCAACTATTTGGAATCAAGAGGCGCTCGGATGGAGTGTAGTGACACTCGTAGTGCAAGTGCTCCGGCACGGTGAAGGTGCCGCTGGTTTCGGCGAGGAACTCTTCGCGAGGCATGTCACACTGCGATTCGTGCGGCTGCCAGGTGCCGGTTTCCGGAGCGAGCTCCTCATGGTGGAAGTCCTGTTGAGAAGCCGTGGAGCTGTTGCCAGACTTCGTCCACGGCGTCAGGCTGAGAATCAGCATGCACAGTGCGCGGAGCCAATTGAGGAGCGGAGTAAGCGACGGCAAGCTGAGTTTCGGCAGGAGTGGCGGAAGGACTTGTTGAGAGTGCGCAGGGTTTCGACGGAGACGTGGCTCGAGGCAAGACGCCTGGCCTCGGGCCTGCTGGAGTTTGCGGAGGGAGGCAAGGGCGCGGTCGTAACCGCGTGTGTAAGTGGTTTCGTAGCGCTGGAGTGTTTCGAGGTTGACCTTGTTATTGGCATTGAGGGCGCAGACCGCATCGACGGCACGCATGGCGGAGGTGTGGTTGGCGTAGGATTCTTCGAACTCTTCGCGCTTGTAGAACATCGCGGAGTCGATGACGGAGGATTCCATAGCCCAGATCCGCTGGAGACGCCAATTACAATTGACGGCAGTGATGAGTAAGTCAGTTTCGCTGGGGCCGACGGGTTTCCATTCGTCGAAATACTCATTGCGCATGTTTTCGTATTTGCGAGGGCATTCATTGGAAAGGACGACGCACTTCCCAGTGAGGCCGTGTTTGAGGGAGGCGGTGGCAGCCCGGAATTGGCCTTCGGGCGTGACGGCGCCTTTGGACTTGCGGCCATTCTCGCGAGCAGCGTCGGCGCGGGTGCGGTGGCGGCTTTGAGCCGACACTTCGGACATGAGTAACCTCCCAGCTTCTGAGTGTGGGTAACGGTGTGTGTTCCCGGCTCCATGTTAGCTGGCGGGTTGGGAATTCTCGGGGGAGCGATCGGCGGCGGGGCGCTGGAAGCTGTTGAAGTTAAGGAGGATATCTGGAAGAAGAAAAAGTTGTGAAACGTGAAATGACTGGTTTCGGCCTCGATTTCCTGGTGCTGAGCAAGGTGTGTGAGACGGTGGCATTTGTCGTGGGCTGTGCTCATGCGGACGGCAGTTTTGGCAGGAGTGCGAGCACCGGTGCGCCATGGAAGCCATCGAATGGGAGCCATTCTCAGTAACGCTGGAGGCCGCCCAAATGACCGGCGGACGGCCAGTTCCAGGCCGCACACCGGAGTGCCTCGCCCAAACTGCGAAGGGTTACACGGGTCGAATTCGATGCCACCCGATCGCGTTCGTTCAAGTATCCGGCCTGATGAGAGTATTCCAGCAATCGCACGGATCGACATCCGGGCCAAGTGGTCAGTAAGGTTGAACTGGCACTCCAGTCCTGTGGACTTACTGCTAACCTGGAACAGCTACTGCTCAGAAAGAACCCAATGAGACATCCAGTCGCTGAATGGATCCGAGGCGCGCGAGAGAAGCAGAGCCGGCGCAGTGTTCACCTTAGCCCTCTGGAATTGCCCGAATCGGCACTGTGGGCGCTACTGGGAGCCGCGATATTGACCAATGTCGCCTTCTATCTATCGTTCAACTTCGCAATGCTGTGCTTTCTGAACGGCCAACTCGAGGCGGGTTTGAAGCCCCAGGGTGTGTCTGGAACGCACTCCGGCGAGCCGCTGGCACTCCTTCAGAGCTTCACGAATGAACTAGCCCAGCGAGCGGCACCCCGCCTTTTTGCGGACGGGCGGAACAAAGCACTGCAGGCGGGCGTGCGGGAGTATCTGGCGCGGGCGATTCAGCCGGGGCTCGCAGAGAGGATCTTTCCGCGCGTAGAAAAGCACGGCGTAACCCCGTGCCGCTCCCGCGCCGCCAGCGTCCGGTCAGAGGAGATTTCGTTCAACGAACTCGCGCTCACGTGCATGATTTGGGATGCCGTGGAGGAGAGTACCACCAAAGATTCAAAATTCGCGGCTTTCTTCGGGCGGCGAGTTGCAGGGCCGAGTATCGATGGGCGCTTCGAAGCCTTTCGGAGGATTGTTTCCGATCGTCTCCGAGGTTTTCGGGTCCAAACGCCCTGGCTGGTTGCCGGAATGTTCGATATGCAGCCCCGGGAGAGATTGTCCCATCGGCTGTATGTCATTCAGACGAGTCGCGACTCCGACGATGCTCACCGGCGCGGTGTGCTCGATATTGATGCGGCATTCACTTCTCTAGCACAGCTGTTGGAGCAGAAGGGGTCCGTGTTCTGGCTTGGGCGGTCGATCCAGGCGATCAACGGGTTCATTCAGTGGCTCGTATTCGCCATGGGCTTCTGGTGCCTCTGGATACTCTATGCCCGCTCCACCTGGCGGAGAGCGCAAGAAGCGTACCTCGGTCAAGAGGGACCCGCCATTCCCATTTCAAGGGTCAATCTTCCCGACCAACCGGATGACAACTCATCCCTCTACAGTATGAGTGGTACAGAAACGATAGGGAGACATGAGCAGGAAATTGAAGACCGCGATTCCGCACTGGTCGCGTGGCAAATCAACGTCATCGAAATTCTCGGGTATCTTGGTGCGGTCTGGGGCGGGGTTTGGGCGATGGGAGGAGCCGGGGACATCTTCTCTGCCGAGAACCATGAGGCGCTCAGGCAAGCCGTGCGAAAGCTTTCGCATAACCTTGGCAACGCACTTGACCCGGCGATCGTCGGGGCATTCGTTTCGCGCGTAACCGGCCGCTGCTTGGGCTATGTCCGAAAGAGGGAGCGCGCTGCTGGTTAAGCGGCAGCGCGCGAAAGGCCAAGATGCGAGCGCCTAAACCGGACGAATCCTTCGGGACCTGCTTCCGCAGGTTTGGTGGCGGCAGGCGTGTCGGCGATGATTGTGGATCCGAACTTCGACGTCCGTTGTATCCTTGTGCGACGTCTTCGCTCGTCCTCGTCATCCTGGCTTGGCTGTCAGTGGCTGGCCAAACGGCTACCATCTGCAGCGTGAACCAGACCTGAATCTGACCAAGGGCGGCCGGGCACGATCTCGCTCACAGGCACGAACACAGTTGACGATGTGAATTCGAACGGCGTCGCCGACACAGGAGAGTTCTCCAATGTGGACCTGCTTGTTTCGATGTCGGTGACCGCGATCACCGCATCGATTACCAGCGCTGACGCCGTCGCAGTTGTTGGTGCGGTCCACCCCGGATGTGATTCCCGGTAGCAACCGCTAGGTGGCGATGAACAATTCGTCGCCCAGTCCGGGCCGGGGCTGTTCTCGATGACGGTGAACCGTCTCGACTGTGGCCACGGCTTGATCCGCTACGAACAGGCGGTTGAGTTGACGCTGAATTACGACGCGCTAGGCTAGTGCCAGTGGGGCGTATCTGCCGGTGACCAACAACATGAAGGACTACCGGCTCCGGAATTGCCTGCCCCAACTCGAAGCCCGCTTGCGGCTGGGTTGGCGATCTCGCGAAGGTGTGTGGGCCACAAGAATTCTCGTAGGCAATTCGGCGGGAACCTCATCGGACATCGCAGACCGGCGGCGGACACGCTCATTTGCACGCAGCCGATCCCGTTAGGACCATTCCCGGGTGGCTTCGTGGGCCAGCCGGTTGGACCGGTTCACCCCTGCATAAGGGCCCACACGGCGCTCGGGTCGCGTCCCCGCATTGCCCTTTCCTCCGCGTGGGCACTTCAGTGAGTAGCAGAGAGGCGGCGACGTGGTTGGGCTGCCAGACCCAAGGTCGGGCCGTGTGTGTCAAAGAACTGAGCAGAACAGTGCCAGTGTTGTGGAGCGCCAAGGTTCGTTGCAAGCTCGCTGTGGAAACGGCGGGCGCCCTGGCGAGGTTGGACAAGCAAAAGGACGGCCTCCGGCGAGATAACAAGAAGCCTCTCAAAGATGTATCCGAAGACACGAAGGAGAAGCGGCGCGATCGTCACCCAGCCGCTCATCGTCTGGTCATCGAAGGGGGGCAGCCCTCATCCCCCGCACCCACACTGGGGTCCGGTTGCGGGGCGACCACGGCGGCCTTTGCGGGAGTCCAGTTGGAAGTTGTGCATCCCGCGACGCGCAAGCCTCGCTCTCCGCACCAGAAAAACGTTCCGTGCGCGGGCCAAGTTGAGCCAGCGTCAGTTATGCGGCGCGCGCGCACGTCGAAGGCATCGTCCGGCCTGCGAGATTGCGATCCGAAACTCTTGACTTGTGTCCTCTCCCGACGTAAGCTAAGAATTCTTGGTATGGGACGCAAGCCAAAGAAGAACGATTCGTTACCCGGATCACTGGACATGTTAATTCTGCGGACGCTGTCGCAGCGCGACCTCCATGGATACGGCATCGTCCAGTTCATTCAACAAACTTCCGGCGATGAACTCCTCGTCGAAGAGGGATCGCTGTACCCGGCTCTCCAGCGGCTGGAAATGAACGGCTGGATCGACGGCGCCTGGGGCGTGACGTCGAACAACCGGCGCGCGAGGATCTACAAGATCACAGCGGCTGGCCGCAAACAACTGACCGTCGAAACCCGGCAATACGCCAAACTCACGCTGGCGATCGCGCGCGTGATGGGAACGGAGTAACCGACATGTGGATGAGACGCCTGAAGTACTGGATGGAGAGCGGCCGTCGCGGTGAGTCATTGCGCGAGGAAATGGAACTCCATCTCGCGGAAAAAAGCGCGGAACTCGAGGCGGACGGCATGCCAGCGGAGCGCGCCCGGGCGGAAGCTCGACGCCGATTCGGCAACACCACGCTCAAGCACGAAGAGTCACGAGAGATTTGGTTGACGCGGTTTTGGACGGAAGTCGTGCAGGATGTCCGCTATGGCTGCCGCACCCTGATCGCCAACAAGGCATTCAGCGCTCTGGCGGTCTTGTCGCTGGCGCTCGGCATCGGGGCCAATACCGCAATCTACAGCTTCATGGAGTCGATTCTGCTGCGTTCGCTGCCGGTCGCCGATCCTGAGTCGCTGGTGGTCTTGACCTGGCATAGCCGGCCGCCTCGGGATGGTGGCAAGGAATGGGTCCACGTGATGCAGGCGGCAAATGGTGTCGCCTGGGATGGCGAAAGAGGCGAAATGGCCAGCGGGATGTTCCCATACGCGGCGTTCGAGACGTTGCGCGAAGAGAATCCGGCGTTTTCCACGCTTTTCGGATATTTCAGCGCACGAAGCCGCAACCTGGTGATTCACGGGCAGGCTGCAAGTGTCCATGCAGAGTACGTCACTGGCGACTATTTTCGTGGCCTGGCGGTTTCGCCGGCGGCGGGACGTCTGATCGATTCGGGAGACGACCGTCCCGGCGCCGCTCCGGTCGCCGTGATCAATTTTGCTACAAGCCACAACCGCTTTGGAGGGCCGCAGCATGCGATTGGACAGTCGATTCTCGTCGATAACGTTCCCTTCACGGTAATCGGCGTCGCACCGCCGGAATTCTTCGGAGTTGACCCTGCGGCGGTGCCCGACCTATACCTTCCGATGCGCACCAATCTGCTCATGGACGGCGCCGGAGCAGCCAGAATGTACCGCGACGAACGCTACTACTGGATCGAGATGATGGGCCGACTGCGCCCGGGCGTAAGCCTGGACCAGGGGCAGGCCCTGCTGGCCCCGCGTTTCCACCAATGGGTCGCGACGACCGCCAAGACCGACGGTGAGCGAGCCAAGCTGCCCGCTTTGCGACTGAATCCCGGGGCCGCCGGCCTGGGTCACCTGCGCCGCCAGTATTCCGAGCCTCTGTACGTCCTCCTGGCGATGGTGGGATTGATTCTGGCGATCGCGTGCGCAAACATCGCCAATCTGCTGCTGGCACGGGCCGCCGCGCGACGCCGCGAAATGGCAGTCCGGCTCAGCCTGGGCGCGGGGCGATTCCGGGTGGTGCGGCAATTGGTGACCGAAAGTGTGTTGCTGGCTTCGCTCGGCGGAACATTGGGAGTATTGTTCGCCGGTTGGGGCGTGCGATCGCTGACGGCTCTGCTTTCCAACGGGCAAGAGAACTTCACGCTGCACGCGGAATTGAATTGGACCATACTGGGCGTGACGGCGGCGCTCTCTGTGCTGTGCGGCCTGGTATTTGGTCTGATTCCCGCGATTCAAGCGACACGCCCGGATGTCATGCCCGCCTTGAAGAACGGTCGAATGGGCGAACCGCGCCGGCGCGCGCAGAACATCCTGGTGGTCGCGCAAATCACGATTTCGCTGATCATCCTGGTCGCCGCGGGCCTCTTCGTGCGAACGCTCGACAGGCTGCACTCCGTTCCACTGGGATACGCGCGAGAGAACATCCTGTTGTTCTCTTTGGACGCGCGCAAAGCCGGGCATCGTGACCCCGAGATCGGCACTTCTTACGAGAACCTGCGAAAGCGATTCGAATCCATGCCGGGGGTGCGCGGCGCGACGCTTTCGCAATCCTCGATCATCAGGGCCGGACATGGCAGGGGCACCATGAAGGTTGGCAATGTGACTGTCGAAGGCACCCGCGTGCTGGTCGCCGGATCCCGCTTTCTCACGACGATGCAGATTGCGATCCTGGCCGGGCGCGAGTTTGATGACCGCGATCAAGCGGACTCGACGCCGGTTGCGGTGATCAGCGAGCGGCTGGCGCGGACCTATTTCGGCAAAGACAATCCGCTCGGGCAGCGCATCTCATTCCTGGGCGAGAAGCGCGATTTCGAGATTGTCGGCGTGTCGGCCAACCTGCGGTATGGCGGGTTGAAAGACAAGAACCCGATGACCGTGTTCCTGGCCGTCAGCCAGATTTCGCCAGGCGGAATGACATACGCGCTGCGAACCGCCGGTGATCCGCTCAGCTATGTGAAGAGTGTACATGAGATCGTGCGGGAGGCGGATTCCCGCATACCGGTCACAAACGTCGTCACACAGGCGGCGGAAATCGATCGGACCATCAGCCAGGAGGTTACATTCGCGAAACTGTGCACGGCTTTCGCGGTTCTGGCGCTCCTGATTGCGTGCGTGGGTCTTTACGGGACGATGTCCTACAGCGTCGCGCGGCAGACTGGCGAGATCGGAATCCGGATGGCTCTGGGCGCGCAACGCGGCGCCGTGGTATGGATGATTCTGCGCCGCGGTCTGCTGCTGGCGGCGGTGGGACTCGCGATCAGCGTGCCTGTCGCGCTGAGCGCGTCGAAGCTTGTCAAATCGTTCCTGTTCGAGACGCAGCCGAATGATCCGGCAACCCTGGTCGTGGCCTGCGCCGTCCTCATCAGCGCCGCGGCTCTCGCCAGCTATGCACCGGCACGGCGAGCGTCGCGAATTGATCCGCTGGTGGCGATTCGGTACGAGTAAGCTCCCCGCTTGTGCGTGAAGAGCCGGCGCTGCCCGCTGAGTTCAGGTCCTTTTGCGATGAGACCGCAGATCCCGAGCCGGGGGACCTCACGGGGACTTCTTCACCGCCCGGCACGGGCATGCTGAGCCGTGGTGCTTTCGCGGCACGAAGAATGTGTACGATGGAACGAGGGAACCTTGCGGTGAAGCTACAGATCGAAATCAACGTCCCCGACGATGCTCTCGACCAGCGCGATTTGGAATTGCGGGTCCGCACGGAGATCATCCTCGCCCTGCTGGAGGATTCCAAGTATTCTCTCGATCAGGCGGCGCTGGAGCTTGGACTAACGACTTCCGAGGTAGTTCGCCTCATGTCTGATCGTCGAACGCCAGGGTCTTCTCCTGCCGCAGGCGAACCGCAATGGACGCAACATAGCAATCGAGATATGGACATCGTCAAGTGGGCGAACGGTGAGATCGCGGGTAAGCATGTACCCTCCATTGAGGAGGTCCGTCGAATGTTGTCCTCGATTCCAGGTTTGATGTCGGACGCGGTCATCGCCGAGCGCGGAGACTACTGATTGGCTCGTTACTTCTTCGACACCAGCGCTTTCGTAAAGCAATATCATGTGGAAGCCGGCTCAGCAACGGTCGCAGGGCTTTTCGCTGAGCGCGGCCGAAAGGTCCAGATTTCGCGCCTCGGTTACGTCGAGACGCAGTCTGCCTTCGCCGTGAAGGTGCGGTCCGGCGGCCTCGGATTGGAGGCAGCCGCCGCACTTCGGGCTCGGCTGATCCTTGACGTTGCGGCCGGAGACGTCGAAGTCTACAGCTTGACACTCGATCACTTCAAGGTCGCCGAACGTCTTATTGGGCGCCACGCATTCGGTCAGCGCCTCAGAACGCTCGATGCAATCCAGCTTGCGATCGCCCTCGATCTACGTGACCAAGACGCAATGGATTCATTCGTCGTCTCTGATGGCGCCCTTAGTGCCGTTGCGGCGGCCGAAGGACTCTCCGTTATCGTTCCATGACGGGCCGTGCGAATGCGAGTTGCGGGCGGGCCGCTCGCGTTGGTGAACAACGCCATTTGCCACCAACTCGCGTTCTGAATCGCCTGACGTGGAAAAAGGTTGATTCGCTGCCACCACTGGCAACCTCCTCATCGGTATCACGGCAGACGACAATTTCATATTGACGAATAGTCCCTCGCCCACATGAGCGGGAGCCAGCGTTCCCATGGATCACTGCGCCATTCCTTTAGAAAAGAAATCCCTGTATGAAACGAGTTCTTTCCTTCCACACCGTATTGACGCTCGTCTTGCTTGCTACCCTCGGCGTCTCCGTTTTCTTGTTCGACGGGGCGGATTCTAAGCACAAAGACTTTGTGACTGCGCTCCCCGGCATTTTGGCGGTTGTTGCCGCCATCGTTGCCGCATGGCCTACTGTGAAAATGTTCGAGATGCAGCGAGACGCTTTGCGACCCTCCCCGACGCCCTGCTTCGACTTCGGCAGTCGCTACGGACTGCTGTTGCTTCGAGTCAAGAACTTGGGAGCCAGCGTTGCCTATGACGTGACGATCAACTGGGACGAGCATCCAAAAAATGAAGACGGAGAGGACGTGACCGCGCTGGATTCGATTCCGTCTCTCATGCCCGCAGCCAGCGCCTCAATAAACGTCGGGCGACCGCACGAACTGTTCAAGAAGTATAAGGCCATGCAGTTCAGTGGCGTCGTCGAGTTCAGGGACGTGAATGAAACGAAATACCAACAGGGGTTCAAATTCAGGGCCGACGAGCAGCGTGCCAGCCTCACCTATGACGACGAGATGACCCGTACCCTGTACGAGCTTCAAAAACTCCCGAATAGACTGGAAGTGATCGCCAAGGCGGTCAAGGAAGCAGGTGAGTGAGAAAGGAGAGACACGCTGAGCTTATCGCCTAGCTTGCCGCCCGAGCGCATTGGGACGTAGCCCTCCCCGTTGATCCGAGGTCGGCCAAATAGACCCTACGATGCGAACCTACCATGTGGAAGGGCACCTTCTTCTCCCCCAGCAGGTGCACGAAGTACGACCGCGAGAGGCCTGAACTCGAGAGTTCGTTTCAGCACGGCGATGATCTCGTCGGACCAAAGCGGTTGGTAGAGTGCGGGCTCTTCGGCAAGGCGCAACAGTGTGTCACGGACCGGTGCTTGAACCAAGACGTTCGCGTCGAGCATGGCCGCCGGACTTGTCTTCGCCGGGCATTGGCTCTACTCGTCCGTTGCCCCCTTGGGTAGGATCACGGTGTCATACGTTCCAGCTTCGACCTCCGCCCGGGGCATGCGCTTGATGGCGTTATGGCGGGCGGCGTCACGCTTCGTCTTGTACTCCAGCAGGTCGGCCAAATAGACCCTGCGATGCGAACCTACCATGTGGAAGGGAAGCTTTTTCTCCTGCAGCAGCCGCACGAAGAACGGTCGCGACTAGCCTAGTGAACAACAGACTCGCGATCATCGAGAGTCCGCAAGGAAGGGACACCAAGATCGCCGGCACGAGGGACTGTTCCAACGGTGCCGGGTCGACACGCTGCCGCCTTTCGCCGATCTCAAGATGGGTATCGCGATCGGGCCGGTGCCTGCTCATGATCGCCGTTGCATCCGGCATGGAGGCCTTGACGACGGGACGCCGCGGGCGTATAGTGGCGGTTACCGATATATGTCGGATACCTGAACCGGGAGAGACAAGTGAGCAAACCGCAAGCAATGTTGCAGGGGACCCTGGACCTACTGATTCTGACGATTTTGAACCTGGAACCCAAGACCGGGTGGGCGCTTTCGCGGCGGCTGCGGCAAATGTCCAACGAGACTCTGCAGGTAAGCCACGGGTCGCTGTATCCGGCGCTGCACAAACTGGAGGCGGAAGGATGGATCCGGGGAACTTGGAAGAACTCTGAGGAGACACGAAGACCTTCGAAGGTGTATTCGCTGACGGCGGCGGGCCGCAGGCAACTCAAGAAAGAAGCCGAAGACTGGAGCCGGCTGTCGGCCGCGGTGAACGGAATTCTGGAGACGCTGTGATGAGACAAGCAAGAGTTCTGTGGGGACGGCTGCGCGCGATCTTGCGACGCGCGGCGATGGAGCGGGAGATGGATGCCGAGATGGCAGACCACCTTGCGCAAGAGGAAGCCGAACTGCAGTCGAGGGGGGTATCGCCCGAGGAGGCACGACGACTTTCTCGCAACACCATGGGGCGCATCGACGCGATTCGGGAGGAGTGCCGGGACGCGCGTGGAGTGACATGGTGGGAGCACTTCCGGCAGGACACCGTCTTTGCCACAAGACTGCTGGCGAAGCGAAGAACGTATGCGGCGGTGGCGATCGGAACGATCGCGCTGGGGATTGGCTCGACGTCCGCGGTTTTTAGCGTGGTCGACGCAGTGCTGCTCAGGCCACTTCCCTATCCCGAGCCGCAGCGTCTGGTGTCGGTGGAAGGCCTGGAGATGCGAGGGCCGTTCGACGCCATGCGACGAAGTAGCCGGGTGGCGGAGTATGCGGGTCACCAAGGCGTAAGAGCCTTCACTCTGGCGCCACGGGACGGAGGGCTTCCGGAGCGGACTCGGGGCGTCGAGGTGTCGTCCAATTTCTTCGGAGTTCTCGGCGCGCCGCCAGCGATGGGGAGAGTCTTCGTTGAAGGCGAGGACCGGCCGGGAAGAAACCGCGTTGCCGTGTTGAGTCACGGGCTGTGGCTGGAGAAGTTCGGGGGACGGCCTGGGCTGGCCGGAGAGAAGTTGGTGCTGGACGAGGTGGCGTACGAAATTGTGGGAGTAATGCCGGCTGACTTCCGATTTCCCTCCACCGAGGCGCGGTTCTGGATCCCGATGGTGCTGGATCCCCGGAACGGCGGAGAGTATTGGGGGACGGCGGGGACCTCAATGTTCGTGCGGCTCAACCCCGGGGCGACTTTGGAAGCCGTCCGGCGCGAATTGAAGGATGAGGTTCCGCGGATCCGGGCGATGTTTCCGTGGAAGATGCCGGACGCGTGGGGAGTGGAGTTGCGCGTGAGAGAGCTGGGAGAGGCTTTGACAGCGGGGATCCGGACAAGGGGTTGGGTGCTCTTTGGCGCGGTGGCTGTCGTGCTGATGATCGCCGTGGTGAATGTAGCGAACCTGATGCTCGGACAAACGGCGGCGCGGGCGCACGAACTCGCGCTACGTGCGTCGCTGGGAGCAACTGGCTGGAGGCTCGCGAGGCAACTGTTGACCGAAGCGTTCGTCTTGACGGCCGTAGGCGGCGTTTTGGGAGTGCTGCTGGGCTACGGGCTGCTCGGATTGTTGCGCTGGTCATTGCCGGCCGATACACCCAGGTTGGCCGAAGTTGCGATGGATGGGCGAGTGCTTGGCCTGGCGGCGGCGGTTTCGATTTTGAGTGGAGTGCTGACGGGTCTGTTGCCGGCACTGAAGGTCAAGAGGCGGATTGCGCCGGTGCTCGCCGCCAACGGGGGGCGAGGCGCGACGGTTGGAGGCCGCGGACTCAGAGCCGACGGCATTCTGGTGATGACGCAGGTGGCTCTGGCAACCGTACTGCTCGTTGGCACGGGACTCCTGGTGCGGAGTTTGTGGACCATGCTCGCTGTGGACTTCGGAGTTCGCGTGGATTCGGTGGTGACCGCGGAGTTGACTCCGGGTCCGGCGGCGGCCTCCTCGAGCGAGCGGCGGGCGGCGCTGTGGGCGGCGGTCCGCGATCGATTGCGAGGCTATCCGGGAGTGCGGGAAGTGGCAGCGATGAACGTCTTGCCGCTCACGCCGCAGGTTTCGGCATTTACGGCATCGATTGAAGATCATCCGATTCCGGAGCGCGAACCGCAATATGTGCTGTGGAGCACATCGGTGACCCCTGAGCATCGGGAGGTATTGGGAATCGGGCTTGTGGAGGGACGAGGATTCACGGAGGCGGATCACGCGAAGTCGTCGCAGGTGGCGATTGTGAGCCGGGCAACCGCACAGCGGTTCTGGCCGGGACGAAGCGCAGTCGGGAAGCGCGTGAAACCAGTGTTTGGGAAGGAGTGGCGAACCATTGTCAGCACCGGGATAAAACGACAGCAAAACGTCCGGCGATGTAGTCGGATCCTGGTTCCATCGTCGGGGACGCGGTAAGGACTCTACAGCAGACTCTAAATCGGCATCGGCCGAGGAAAGGGAATGAGCAGCCC
>JAEUQE010000177.1 GCA_016789785.1 Bryobacterales bacterium | reverse complement strand
CGCAAGGCGCTCGGTCAGTTGCATTAGTCGCCCCGAAGAGAAGGGGACTGAAACCATCGAATCGGTCATCTGGATACTGGTCCGCCGTGTAGGGTTGCATTAGTCGCCCCGAAGAGAAGGGGACTGAAACACTGATCCTGCGGTGCGAAGTTTCACGGCCGCTGATGTCGTTGCATTAGTCGCCCCGAAGAGAAGTGGACTGAAACACGATTGCACGATGGAGCCCAAGGCAACTTGTTGAGGTTGCATGAGTGCTAGCCGTATGGCGGTGCCATCAAGCAAGAGTTGTACAGTCTCACCGGGCCGACTCAAGTCGGCGGGCATCGGTACCACCGACCCGGTCCCGTCCAGTTGGAATATGTCCTCTTCTCGTTCCTGGCCGCCGACTACTCGCACCAACTTTCCTTTCACCAAGCGCGCTCGATTCAGGGTGAATCGCGCCGGCGACACGGTGGCAATCTCCACGGTCGCCGTACGGTTGTTGCCTCTGCTTTCGATGGTCAATGTGCCGGTTCCTGGAGCGACAGTGTCGGGAATCCGGCTGGAGGAGGGCGATCCGCTGTTCGTTGCCCTCGAAGCGCATGCCGTCGTGCTCCAGGAAGTCGCGGCGCGCCTGCTCTCCAAAATCGAGGATGCCAGCAAACATTTGCAGACGGCGGTGCCGGGTCAGGTAGATGCGGCAATGAAGGCGTCGCTCGAAACGGCGGCGAAAGCGGTGCGGCAAGGAATCGATTCCGACATCCAAGGCGCAAGCCTCAAGGCGCGGGCGATTGTTGATTCGGTTGATCGGTCCCAATCGCGCCGGGCCATGTGGATGTGGATTGCCGCCGGCGCGCTAGCCGGTTCGCTCATGTTCGGTGCCGGAATTGTCGTTGGCCGGACTTGGTGGGGCACCGCGTTGACCGTGGGCCGATAAGAGGATTCCATGCGAGTGATTCCTGACCTACGCATCACTTTCCATGGCATGAAGAGACTTTGCGGGGAGGCCCAGCGCTCTTCGGCTGCCTCTTCGTGCTGGCGATTCCAGCAGTGCTTCTGGCGGTGCTGATCGATCAGTTGTATCCCGGAGGCTTCTGGATCTTCGCCTGGAAAGTAATCGTGACAGTCCTCAAGCGATTCCACTTGTGAACATGTTGCAACAGTCCGCTTCACATGCAGAACGGACCTCGCAATGGTACGATGTGCATGTGGAAGAGAAAGCTGCCAGCCTCGTAGCTTTTGTGGACTCGCTACAAGAGCGGGGCCAGTACACCTTCTCGCGCGATGAAGCACTGTCGGCCCTTGGTTCCACTCCTATCGCGTTGAGACGGGCGGCGGAGCGGCTGAAAGCAAAGAGGCGGCTTGCCGCTCCTCGCCGGGGCTTCTACACCATTGTGCCTCTGGAATACCGGCAGTCGGGCTCGCCTCCGGCCGCATCGTTTATCGATCAGTTGATGCAGTTCCATGACACTCCTTACTACGTCGGCCTCCTGTCAGCGGCGGAGATCCACGGGGCGGCGCATCAGCGACCACAGGAGTTCCAGGTGTTTGCCGGCGAACAATTGCGTCCAGTTGCCGTGGGACGCAATCGGATTCGGTTCTTCCTGAAAAAGAAACTTGCCGATACTCCGGTGGAATTGGTGAAAACTACCAGCGGCCGGATGCGCGTTTCGACTCCAGAAGCGACGGCTTTGGACTTGGTGCGTTTCTACGAACGCGTTGGCCATCTGAGCCATGTCGCAACTGTCTTGGGCGAATTGGCGGAGAAGATCGACGCCAGGAAACTTGTCGTAGCGGCGGAGGCCGAAGGCGAATCTGCCGTCGCACAGCGGCTCGGATATCTGCTGGAGCGAATGGGAGCGGCCAAGGCCGCGGCCAAGCTGTTCAAGTGGGTGGACCGGCGATCACCCAGGCCGGTTCTGCTGGCTCCCGACAAACCGAACCATGAGATCGCGCGCGATGCGCGCTGGCGGGTGATCGTGAATGCGGAATTGGAGCCGGACCAGCCATGATGGGTGGGGCGGCATGATCGAGCGGGACTTCATCGTCGCCTGGCGGCAGAAGGCACCCTGGCCCACCGATGCACAGGTGGAGCAGGATTTGGTGTTGTCGCGGGCACTCGTCGAAATCTTCAATCACCCGCTTTTGAGTCGCGAGCTTGCGCTTCGAGGAGGCACGGCGCTACATAAGCTGTTCCTGCCGAAACCGGCCCGATACTCCGAAGACATCGACCTTGTGCAGGTATCAGAAGGACCTATCGGCCCTGTGATGACTGCGCTGCGTGACACGCTCGATCCTGGCTGGGTAAGCCGAAACGGACACAAGGCGAGGGCCGGATGACCTGCATCTACCGGTTCGCATCCGAGTTGCCGCCTGTTGTTCCACTGCGCCTCAAAATCGAGGTCAATACGCGGGAGCACTTCACCGTTTTCGGGCACGAGATGCGAACCCACCAAGTGGAGAGTGGCTGGTTTCGGGGCATCGCGGAAGTGCGTTCTTATCGGTTGGAAGAGTTGCTCGGGACCAAGCTCAGGGCTCTTTACCAGCGTAAGAAAGGCAGGGATCTCTTCGACCTTGGCGTCACCTTGGAAGACGACGCGCTCGATACGGGAGCGCTTGTCGCTTGCTTCGAGGAGTACATGACTCGCGGCGGTCAGGCGGTTTCGCGGGCGCAGTTTGAAGAGAATCTGATCAACAAGCTTGCGAGTCCTGAGTTTGCTTCGGATCTGCCCTTGATCCTCTCAAGCGACGCCCTGGATAGGTTCGATGCGAAGCGGGCCGGGGAGTTGGTCCTTCAAAGGTTGGTTGCGAGACTGAAGGGCGAGCCCTGGCAGGGCTCGGGTTCCTGAGACTACGGACGAGGCGAGAGAATCGCCAGTTGGGTTTGGACCTCCCCTTATGACCGCTCCGGGCTGCTGATCATGGACACAAGGTCCAGAGTATGTGTGAGGCCGAACTCACCTAGTCTTGCGCCCGCCCGCGAGAAATCCGCTGTCGGAGGTTCGGCGATCCTGACAACCTCCTGAAGCGAGCATCAGTGGATCAACGTCCGTGCGCTTCGAGGACGGGGAACAACAAACCGCCACGCACCAAGCGGACGGCGTGACAAGCCGTCTGCGGAAGGTCGCCGAACGCCGTCGGCGTTCCTTAGAAATCCGACGAAAACAGGACGAGGGGCGGATTGGAACATGCAGGCCGCAGCGCAGCTCATGCCGATCCGTGCTTCTGGCGACGGAGAACGGCGCGCAGTTGCTCGTGTCGGGTTTGCGCTATAGCTGCAAGTATGAACGATCGATCACTTGCGCCGCAGGAAGTTTCGGAAGCGGCACAGGCTTCCCCTGAAGAGGGGAAGCGGCAGGCAAGATTGCCTGCGCTACCGTCTGGTGCACGGGGCCAAAGTGCAGAAGTGAAGAGTATTAGCCGAACCTCGTGCGGCGTGATCCTTTTTTCCGGGCCCTGCTGCCGTGCTCACGGCGCCCACGAGATGCCGACCAGCACTTGTACCTGATGCCGGTTGGCGTTCACCGAAAACCCACGGCTACCAAATTCGTTGATCACGTCACGGTTCCAACGCGTGTAGCGTGCGCACGGCGCGATGCGTATCGCACCGACCGCAAACTGAACGCCTCCACCCACCACCAAACCGTAGCTCACCTCCGACGCGTACCTGCCTTCCGTTACAAAGCGCTCGCTAACGCCGGTTGGCACGTTCAGAATGGTGCCCTCGGAACGGTAGCGGCGCGCCGTGTGCCGTGGCGCGAAACCCACCTCGGTAAACGGCCGCCACGTCTGGGCTTCTCGAAAGTAGCGCTGCATCGCGATGGGGAACTCCCAGGAGCCACCACGCACACGCGAAGATCCTTGCGCGAGCGCGCCGCCTTGGAAGGTCCGGTATCCCACCGTCGAATACAACGCATCCACCGACACGCCGAAACCACGTCCCAGTGCGATGCCAAGTGTTGGACCCACCACATGACGCTTCGATTCCGATTGAGTGCCGAATGAGCCGTCGATGTCCGTGGTGACGCGGAACCCGCCTTTTCCCCCGAGGGTGAACTGCTGCGCGTGGAGTGCGCTTGCGCTCCATGCGGCGATCCATAACCACAAGCGAACCATGACCACCTCGCTGAAGTTGAAGGGACGCGTGACTATAGAGTAGCGAAGAACGTACTCGCTCGGGGGCTCGCGCTCAGGAGAGTATGTCGGCGGGTTTCTTCTGCAACGACCGCAACGCCTCGGCGTACCGCACGCCGCACGTCTTACCGCGATAGAGCGCAATCGACTCCTTGGTGTCCACCGCGCCATCGGCCTGTTGCGGATCATACGGCGCGCCGCGCACCAGGGCCATCAGCCGGCCCAACCACTCTTTCGCCGTAGGCCATTGTTTGCTGATGTCGACGAAGGTGTCCGGCTCGAAGCCGATGGTATGTCTCGGGCCGTTGTCGTAAGTGTAGATCGCTGGTGGCGGCCGGTACGAAGCGTTGCCGAGAATCTGGCCTCCCGAGCGCAACGCGATCTCGCACAGCGGCGAGGCCACGCGATGATCGTCGTGATGATCGTGCGGCCACAGGATCAGCGCCACGTCGGGCTTCACGTCCACCACGAGTTCGGAGACAATGCGCTTGTTTTCGGATGTCACATCGAAGAGATGCGACTCGAACTTGAGGAATCGCATCTCGGCGCCGTAGTGGTGCGCGAGATCGCTGGATCCCTTCAACAGTTCGGCATGGCGGCCCTTGATGGGCGGCCAGTTGCGGTAGTCGCCGATGAGCGCGGCGATCACCACGCGCCAGCGCTTCTCGATGGCTTGCAGCATGATTCCGGGCACACCGAACACGCCGTCGTCGTAGTGCGCTCCCATCACCAACAGAGTCTTCGGCATCAGCCCCACCACTTCTCGCCGGCCGCGAGATGCGCTTCCACCACGTCGCGATTGAGTTCAACCCCGATGCCGGGCTTGTCCGTGAGGTCGATGTAGCCATTGCGGATGGGCGGCTTGTCCGAGACGATCACTTTGTCCATCCAATCCCCCTTGCCCGTGACGGTTTCGCAGGCAATGAAATCGCGGATGGAGCCCGCCCACTGCACGGTGGCCATGGTGTTGATCAGGCTGCCGGTGTTGTGTGTCGCCATGGGCAAGCCCCACACTTCGGCCATGTCGGCGATGCGTTTGGTTTCGAGGAAGCCGCCCGAGTTACGCAGATCGGGATGGAGGATGTCGCAGGCGGAGTTGACGATCCAGTCCTTGAAGCCCTGACGGCGAGTGAGGTTTTCGCCCATGCAGATGGGCACGGGCGACATTTCGGTGAGGCGCTTCCAGCTTTCCGAGTAGTCGACGATGAGGGGATCTTCGAGCCACACCGGCTTGATGGGTGCGACCGCTTCGGCGATTTGAATGGCGGTGCGCACATCGTACTCCCAATGGCAGTGGACCATGATGTCGTGCTCGAAGCCGATGGCCTCGCGGCAGTTTTCAAAGCCGCGGCGCACCTGGTCGAGTTCTTTCGTGGTCAGGATGCGATTGGCCGGATCGCGGAAACGGTCGGTGGAAGGTGTGGTGCGCGGGAAGCCAAATTTGTGGCAGTTGAAACCGGAAGGGTCGGCCTTCACTTTCTCCGCCCATTCGCGGCACGACGCTTTGTCGAGCATGTTGCGCGGGGCCGCATGATCGTACATGCGGACGCGATTGCGGAAGCGGCCGCCGAGCAGTTTGGCGGCGGGCTGATTGAGGATGCGGCCGGCTAGATCCCAGAGCGCCATCTCGATGCCGCTGACGGCGCGCATCAGGCTGTGCGCGGAGCCGTCGGTGCGGCGTTCGAGCAGCGTGTAGAGCACGTCGATCTCGAGCGGGTCTTTCTTGAGGAAATCGGGCCGCAGGGTGAGCACCTGCTCCTTTACGCCGGCGCCTGGGTTCCCATAGGCTTCTCCTATGCCAAAGTGTCCGCTATCGGATTCCACTTTCACGAGCGTGTAGGTGCGAGGACCTTGCATCACCATGACCTTGAGGTCCGTGATTTTGTGTTGCCCCGTCTTTGGCTGCGCGAGTGCACGATAGTGGCTGACGAACGCGGGCGCGGCGAGTAAGGCGCCCGCGGATTTCAGGAGGCTGCGGCGGGAGATCTGACGCATAGCCTTGACATGCTATCGCAACGGCGCAGGCGTGCGCAGGGAAACCGGATGTCGCTGCGTGTCGCTGCGACCGGCTGTTGCGCGTCCGCACGGGCCTGATACCATGAGAGCAAAGCCATGCATACCACGCGACGGCAGTTTCTGGGTTCCGCGGCTGGGGCCGCGCTTGCTCCTTTCTCTCTCGTGGGTGCGCCTGCGCGTTTGCCGCGGGCACACTTCGCCGTGCATCCCTTCGTGGAAGCCAATCCGAAGGCTGTGTTCGTGAAGCGCACGAAAGTGCCGCACAAAATGGATGAGCCCGCGAAGCTGCGCGAAGGCATCGCGTTTGCGCGCGAGGTGTTCGTGCCCGTGGAGACCGCGTCGGACAAGAGCGTCCCGGTTTCCCATCGTGTGATTCTGAAGCCCAACTTCACCAGCGTGCGCAACCGCCGGCCGCATGAAGAGAACTGGGGAACCGGAACCGATCCGCAGTTCTATGAAGGCATGATCATCGGATTGAAGGAACTCGGATTGAAGCGCTTCTATTTCCTGGAGGCGAACAATTTCCATTCGTGGAACTATCGCGGGTTGGCCGACATCAATGACCGGCATGGCGTGGAAGTGAATGAGCCCGAACGCCGCGTGCGCAATTTCCAGGAAGGCTTTGAGATGACCTGGACGAAGGTGGCGGATCCGGTGGTGTACACCAGCATTCCGCACTATGCGCCCGTGAATGAGCCGGACACGTGGCTGCTGAACATCGCGAAGTGGAAAGCGCACGGCATGTGCATGACGCTGGCCACCAAGAACGAACAAGGGTTGGTGGTGAAGCCGTATGTCCGCTTCTGTCCGGGTTGGCGAATGGTGACCGGGGCGCCGGAGTGGATGCAGCCCAACATTCACAAGGACGTGGAATCGCGCGTGAACCGCTACTTCGCGAATCACGTGAAGCTTGGCTATGCGCGCTATGAAAGCAAGGCTGATCTCTCGCCGATGAATCAGGAGATCTGGGCGCACAAGACTTGCGACAACGCACAGACGCTGAAGACAGGGCTCGCGATTATTGAAGGCATCTACGGGCGTGATGGCGACGGGTTCGGTACCGGCACGGACCATCTCACGAACCTGGTGATGTTCGGCAAGAACAAACTGCGGCTCGATATGATTGGCATGTACCTGGGCGGACATGAGCCGGGCAACGTGAATCTGTTCCGCATTGCGAAGGAGCGCGGATTGCTGGATACGTTCAATCCGTGGGAAGTGCCGGTGTTCGAGTGGGTGGATGGGAAGCCCGTGCCGCGCAAGCTTTCCGACTTCGAACGCACGCCGCTGAAGACCTACTATCTGCAACGCGACAATGAGCCGCTTTATCACCTGGTGAACGAACCGTTCGACTACGACAAAGTGAAGGTGTGAGCGGACGCCGCGCACTTGTTGTCTACAGCGTAGTTCTGCTGGCGATCATACTCGTCCCATTCGCGCTTTGGGAAGAGCAGGTGACCGCGTATGCGCAGCATCTTCTTTCCCGCACATCGAAGGTCGAAATTGCGGCAGCCATTGTGTTGTTGCTGCTGGCCGATGTGGTGCTGCCGGTGCCGTCTTCGATTGTGAGTGTCGCGGCGGGTGCGTTGCTGGGCCACGCGCTGGGATGGTTCACCATTTGGATGGGCATGACACTTGGCTCGATCGCGGGTTATGCCGTGGGCCGCTTTGGCGGGCGCTATTTCGATCGGCCTCTGGTGGATCCGGAGAAGATTCGCACGTCACTTGGCTGGGCGATTGCGATGAGCCGTCCGGTGCCGGTGTTTGCCGAGGCAGTGACATTGACCGCGGGATTCGTGCGTGCGCCACTCGGCCCGTTTGTTGTGATGAGCGCGCTGGCGAATGCGGCCGTTGCGGTGATTTATGCGGTTGCGGGCGCGTTCGCGCAATCGGTGGACTCGCTGCTGGCGGGCTTCGTGCTGGCGATTGCGATTCCGTGGATGGCGCGTTGGCTCCACCGGAGGCACGCACGCGATTCGAAGCACGTGGCTTGACTCCGGTTGCCCTGAGTGTCACAGTGTTTTAGCGGGCAACGGGCACGCTTCGATGTGCCGTTCGCTTCAAGTCTGGGAACCCTTCTGGGAGATTACCGTGAAACAGTTTGTCTCGATTCTCGCGTTTTCGGCGCTGGCACTGCTGCCCGCGTCCGCCGCCAACTACTCCGCTTCGCTCAAGGCCGGCAAGGCTGAGTTGAAGAGTGTGGGGCCGCTGGCGTTTGGGCCGGACGGCATCCTGTTCATTGCCGACCCCGCGGCGGCGCAGGTGTTCGCCGTGGATACTGGTGACAAGAAGAGCGGCCAGCCCGCGGCCGATGTTCCGGGCATTAATGAGAAGATCGCGGCGTTACTTGGCACCACGCCCGATCAGATTCTGATCAACGACATGGTGATCAATCCGCTGTCGAAGAAGGCGTATCTTTCGGTATCGCGAGGACGCGGTCCGGAGGCTGTGCCGGTGATTGTGCGGGTGGATTCCAAGGGCAAGATTGAAGAGTTCGCGATGGAGGGAGTGAAGCACGCGAAGGTTGCGTTGCCGAACGCGGTCTCGGCGGAAGCGAAGGACCGGCGCGGGCAGAGCATGCGCTCGGAGTCGATTACCGATCTCTCCTTCGTGAATGGGAAGCTGATTGTGGCGGGTCTTTCGAACGAGGAGTTCGCATCGAACCTGAAGGTGATTCCGTTCCCCTTCGGCAGCGCGGACAACGGCACCAGCGTCGAGATTTTCCATGGCGCGCATGGCCGTTTCGAAACGAACGCGCCGGTGCGCACGTTCACTTCTTACAGCATCCAGAATCAGCAGCACATTCTGGCCGCTTACACGTGCACGCCGCTGGTGAAGTTTCCGATGTCGGATTTGAAGCCGGGCAAGAAGGTGATGGGCACCACGATCGCGGAATTAGGGAATCGCAACCGGCCAATCGACATGATCGTGTACAAGAAGGGCAAGGTCGACTACATCCTGATGAATAATTCGAGCCGTGGCGTGATGAAGCTCTCCACCGAGAAGATCGACACTTATCAGGGCATCACGAAGCAGACCGATGTGACGGGGGTGCCGTATGAGACCATCGCGTCGCTGAAGGGTGTGGAACAACTCGATAAGGTGGATGATAGCCGTGGCATGATTCTGGTTCGCGGCGAGAGCGGGTCGCTTGATCTGAAGGGTCTGGCGCTTCCCTAGCGATTGCTTCGCTGCGCTCAGCGCTCAGCGCTCAGCTTTCAGCTTTCAGCTTTCAGCTTCTGAATCGGTGCGTCGAGCAGGCGGCTGTGGTTTGGTTGGTTCGCCAAAGCCGACAAGTGCCGAACCCGGCGCTCCTCTCGTAACAAGGAAAGGACATAGGCCCGTCTGCGTCGATGCACCGAGAAATGTGAGAGACCAATTCTCAGATGCGGCGGGCTAGCTACTGTGCTTGTACTGATCCAACTGGTTTGCCTGCAGATCGCGAGCCTGGCCGGGGCTGTCTCCGTTCAGTTGGTGACGGCTCCCGGCGAGCGATTGGTGATCGAGATCCGCGGCGTGGATGCGGCCTTGCATTCGAAGGCCGCGTCACAGTTGAAGGTCGTGGTGGAGGGTGTGGAGTCGGCACCGCCGATGGCTGGTTCGGTGTCGGTGACCGGCGGGGCGCTGCGGTTTGAGCCACGTTACGCGCTGCAAGCTGGGGTTTCGTATCGCGTGGAATGGCCTGGGGTGCTGAACGGCGTGGTGGCCGTGCCCAAGCGCGTCCTTGCGGCGGTGGCAACGGTGGAACATGTCTATCCGTCGGCGGCGGAATTGCCCGCGAATCTGCTGAAATTCTATGTCCATTTCAGTGAGCCGATGAGCCGGGGGGAGGCGTGGAAGCGTCTGCACCTGATGGACGACAAGGGTGTGGAAGTGCCGTTGCCGTTTCTCGAAATCGAGGAAGAGTTGTGGGATCGCGAAGGCAGGCGGCTCACGGTGCTGTTCGATCCTGGGCGCATCAAGCGCGGCCTTGTGCCTCACAACGAGGCTGGACCGGCGATGACGGCGGGCCGTTCCTACGAGTTTGTGATCGACGCCGAATGGCTGAGCGCGAAAGGCGCACCGATGGCGCGGGGACATCGCAGGCGTTTCCGAGTGGTGGAGGAAGATCGCACGCCGCTCACGTTGAGTAACTGGAGGTTGACTGTGCCGGCGGCTTCCTCGCGCGATGCGTTGCGGGTGGAGTTTCCGGAACCGGTGGACCGGGCGTTGGCGGAGCGGCTGATCTGGGTGGAGACGGAGCCGGGCCAGCGAGTGGAGGGCGCCGTCACGATTGGGCCGGAGGAGCGCGTGTGGAGTTTCGCGCCGGAGCAACCATGGATGGGCGGCGATTACGTGCTGCGTGTGGCGGCGACAATTGAGGATCTGGCCGGGAACCGGCTGGACCGGCGGTTTGATGTGGATACGTTTGACAAAGTGGAGATGCGGTTGACGGAATCGACGAAAACGGTGCGGTTTAAGGTCAGGAATTGAACTTTCGTACTAGGATCAGTTTGGTACGAAAGTATCTACCTTTCGAACGGGGGTAATGGCAGAATGGGTTCATCCGCGAGCGTTACACGCTCAAAAGAGTGTGAGCCGCTCACTTGAGCCTGACAGCACTGAAGCGGCGCCACGGCGCGCTGAAGCGGGGTTGCGGCGCTCCAACATCTCCCGGCCAATGATCCAAGCTGTGGAGTCCTGTCTTTCTTCCCGAATCCTCCGGGCGTGGCTTGCAATCTCCTAAGTGCGGCCCGCCCGGCGGAGACGCTCCCACGGAACGTGTTACTCGATAAAACCAAGCTTGCGCAATTCGGCTTCCGGCTGTTGTTTGTCGAAAATGGCATGAGCCGCGCGCTGGCGGCCGTTCTCAAGGGACACTCCGTAGGGTGGATCGCCGAAGGGGAATGTTTTCTTCAGAAGTTCCGCGTCGGGAGTGATGCCGCCCTTCAGGCCCGTGGAAGTGAGGAACTCGGCGGCGAATTGCTGCTGGCGGGTGGGAACGGTGATGACTTTGGTGTCCTTCCAATTCCACTTCGAGGCGCGGCGTGCGGCTTCGTCGCAGTGGGAGCACTCGGGGTCGTAGAAGTAGAGAAACACTTTGCCCACGGCGAGCGAGGTGCGTTTGCCATCCACGGTGATGAAGTCGGGCGCCTTGGTGCCGCTATTGCGCATAAGCGCGGCGCCGTAGCTTGCTCCTGCGAACACAGCCAGCGCCCCGAGGATCATGGCCGCGGTGCGCAGTCCTTCCGAGGGCCGCGACCACACCCATGCGGCGAGGCACATGAGCAGCATGATTCCGTCGGTCACGAAAAACATCGGGCCCACGGCGCGCTGGATCATCGGGAAGCAACTGCACTCCTCGCCCCGTAGCGTGTCGTAGTAATAGCCGACGTAGAGCATGAAGAACACCATCATGCCGGCGGAGAGGATCGCGCCCCAGCGGCGTAATCTCGGAATCAACAGCAGCACGCCGGCAAGCACTTCCATCAAGCCGAGCGTGATGGTGCCGGGCAAACTGAGCCAGCCAGGCACTTGCGCCTGCGCCAAACGTGCGGCGGCACCGAAGGGATCGGTCACCTTCCATCCACCCGCGACGAACCACATGAGCGCGAGCAGAATCGCGCAGGCCACCGCGGTGCCTGTCTTCCACGACGGCAGTTCCACTCCAGCATGCATGGGAGCGTGTGCCATACTGTCTTGCATGATTCTCATTTTAGCCTTGCTTTTGGCGGCGGCGGGGCTGAGCGCGGAAGACGGGCAGGCGGGGATCAACCGTGTGGTGACCGTTCCCGCATCCGACTTCAAGGCATTGCGATTCGTGGTGAAGAATCGTCCAGGCACCGTGGAAGTGGGCTTTCGTGTAGGCAGCAATCCGGGCCGCGTGAGGCTGATCCTGCTTCCTCGCAGCGAGGAGGAGCGCTTCCGGTCAGGCCAGGAGTATGAGGCGATGGTGGAGACGCCGTTTGAAACCGCGGGCACGCTGCGGAAGCATCTGGAGACTCCGGGCGAGTATGTGCTGATCGTGGACAACCGGCAGCAATTGCAGATCGCGGCGACGGTGAAATTGGAAGGTGCACTCACCTACGATGTGGCGCCCGTGAAGGTTCGCACACTATCGCGGGAGCGGCGGATGGTGGTGATCGGATCGAGCCTCGGGATATTCTTCGCCATTACCTTCGTTGCCGGCCGCAAGTTGTGGCGCGCGGCTTCCTCGCGCGTCTGATAGAATCTCCTCAAAGCTCGCGAATCCACCAAGGGGCAGTCCATGTTCTTGACTCGAATGCTTGCCGCCGCACTGTTTCTGTGCGCACTCACACTCTTCACCGCGCCTGTGAAAGCGCAGGTACTCTACGGATCGCTGACCGGGAATGTGACAGATCCGTCCGGAGCCGCGGTGCCCAATGCGAAGGTGGAAGCGGTCAACACCGGAACGGGCGTGTCGCGTTCCGCGTTGACCGACGCCGCGGGTTCCTACTCCTTCAACGATCTTCAAGCGGGTGTGTATAAGGTCACCTATACGGCGCCATCGTTCCGCACGGTGATTCAGGAGCGCGTGGAGATTGCCACGAACGCGGTCCGGCGCGTTGACATCACACTGCAAGTTGCACAGGTCACCGAAGCGATCACCGTATCGGGAGCGGCGGCCGTGGTGATGCAGACCGATCGCGCCGAGGTCAGCCATCAGTTGCAGCAGACGCAGATGGCGAATCTCCCATTCACGGGCAATGCGGGCCGTAACTGGCAGGCGCTTTATAAGATCCTGCCGGGCTTTTCGCCGCCCGCGGAACTCCACTCGGATGCGGGCAATCCGCAACGTGCGCTTGGAACCAACGTGAATGGAGCTTCCTACTCGAACAACAACACGAGGCTGGATGGCGCCACCGTATCGTACCCGTGGCTGCCGCACATTGTGGCGTATGTACCGCCGGTGGACGCGGTGGAAGCTGTGAACATTGTGTCGAACTCATTCGATGCGGAGCAGGGAATGGCCGGCGGATCGGCGATCAACGTATCGATCAAGTCGGGCACGAATGATTATCATGGCACCGCACACTGGTTCCATACGAACTCCGCGATGCGCGCCCGCAACTTCTTCAACCCGACCAACGGCATTCCGAAGAACATTCTCAATCAGGGGGGCTACACGTTCGGCGGCCCCATCAAGAGGAACAAGCTATTCTTCTTCACGGATTGGGAGCGCACGGTACGGCGGGAATTCCGGTCGGTGTTTCAAACCGTGCCGACCGAGGCCATGCGCCGCGGAGATTTCTCAACACTTCCCGTGCCGACGGCGATCTCGCAGATCTATGACCCGCGCACCGGCAATCAGGACGGTTCCGCGCGCCAGTTGTTCCCGAATCAGATGATCCCCGCAAGCCGCATTGATCTGGCGGCGCAACGGATGAACGCGCTGCTGCCGGCTCCGAATCAGACCACGTATCCGAA
This sequence comes from Bryobacterales bacterium, assembly GCA_016789785.1. Next base: position 6,346 of record JAEUQE010000177.1, on the reverse strand, counting down.
CAACTACTTCGCCGCGGGGAGCTACCAGTTCAATCGCGACAACTTCGACTTCAAGGTGAACTACAACCCCAACGAGAAGTCCTCAGTGTTTGTTCGCTACAGTCTTTCGCCGAGCGACATTTTCGATCCGCCGGCGCTGGGTCCGGCAGGTGGCAACGCGATCGCAGGTGGGCAGCCGGGTACGTCGCCGGGCCGCATCCAGTCGGCGTCGGTTGGTGGCACTTACACGATCACGCCCCGTTTGCTGGCGGACGCGACGATTGGCTTCACACGTCAGCGGCTGGGTTCGATCAACGTCGACATCGACAAGAACTACGGGCTCGACGAACTGCAGATTCCGGGCACGAATGGCGCCGACCGTTTGCAGGGCGGCTACCCGCGCTTCAACGTTTCCGGCGTCTCTGCTTTCGGCAATCCGAACGTGTCGAATCCGTTCCTGTTCCGCGACAACCAGTGGGTGGTTGCGGGCAACCTGAGCTATATCCGCGGTGCACATAACTTCCGTTTCGGCGGCGAGTACACCTATTACACGATTAACCATTTTCAACCGCAAGCGGCGTTCGGTCCTCGCGGTGGGTTCAATCTTACCGGTGGCGTGACGTCGTTGCGAGGCGGCGTCGCTCCGGGGCAATTCAACGGCTTCGCCGACTTCCTGCTCGGTCTGCCGAACTCGATGGGCAAGGACGTACAGTACATCAATCCCGCGGCCGTGCGCATGCCGGGATGGGGCTTCTATGCTCGCGATCAATGGCAGGTGACGCGCAAGCTGACCTTGAACTACGGTGCGCGTTTTGAGCGCTATCCTTTCGCGACGCGAGATCATCGGGGTGGTGAGCGCTACGATCCCAACACGGACCTGGTGTTGATCGGCGGTCTTGGCAACACGCCAACGGACACGGGCGTGAAGGTGCCGCGGCTTCAGGTGGCGCCTCGCTTCGGCTTGGCGTATCGCGCAAATGACAAGACGGTGTTGCGCGCCGGCTACGGCATCTCCATTGATCCGGATTCGTTCCGCCGCATGCGCGATTCCTATCCCGCGACCGTGTCTTCGCAGTTCAACGCGCCGAGCACGTTCGAAGCGGCAGGCTCGTTCCGCACGGGCATTCCTGCCGTGGTGGTGCCTGACTTGAACAGTGGAGCGATTGCGATTCCGCGCACGGTGGGTACGGTCACGTGGCCGACGGATTATCGCCGCGGCTATTTCCAAAGCTGGAATTTTAGCATCCAGCGAGAGCTCGGCTTGGGATTCAACCTGCAGTCCTCCTATGTCGCGACACGCGCCATTCGCCAGACTGCGATTCGCAACTTGAACTATTCGCTGCCGGGGCAGGGCACGGGCGTTGGCCGCGTGCTGGGACAGCGCTGGGGACGCACCGCGGACGTCAATATCTATGAGCCGTTCGGTACGTCGAACTACAACGGCTTCCAGAATCAACTGCGCCGCCAGTTTGCCGACGGCGGCATGGTGGGCGTGACGTACACATGGTCGAAAGCGATTTCGTTTGCGGATAACAACGATTCGGGACTGAGCTGGCATCAGCCGGAATTGTGGGACCGCAACCGCGCCGTTGCAGGCTTCGATCGCACGCACAACTTCCAGATGTATGGTGTCTACAATCTTCCTTTCGGCAGAGGGAAGCGGTTCGCAACCGAAGGTGTGGCGAGCCGGATCGCCGGCAACTGGCAGATCAACGGAATCCTGAGCAAGATCACGGGTACGGCGTTCACGGTGGGCACATCGAATGCGAGCTTGAACGCGGCGGGCGCGACACAGACGGCCGATCAGGTGAAGCCGGAGGTCGCGATTCTCGGCGGCGTGGGGCGCGGCAACTCGTGGTTCGATCCATATGCGTTCCTGCCTGTGACGCAGGTGCGTTTCGGAAACTCGGGCCGCAATATTGTGCGCGGACCCGGCCAGACGAATCTGGATGCGAGTATCTTCCGCGACTTCCCACTCACGGAGCGCTTCAAGCTGCAGTTCCGCGCCGAGGCGTTCAACCTCTCGAACACCCCGGCGTTCAATAATCCCGGGGCGACGGCGTCGTCGGCAACGCGGAATGCGGCCGGCGAGATCACGAACCTCGGAGGCTTCACGGAGATCACGGGCGCGCAACCGACGGAGCGTCAGTTCCGCTTCGCACTGAAGTTGTTCTTCTGACGGCATCCCGGTAACGCGCGCTTTCAGGCCACGTTCATTCGGGAGCTTTCTGAAGGTGGCCGGCGATCGCCAGATGGATCGTCTTGCAAGTTCCTGCCGTGTTTCGGGTGCACGGTCGTAGGCCGTGCGCGCGCGATGAAGTGTTCATGGAGCTTTCCTGCCGGCCTCTTGAGCGAGCAGCGCCGCCATCAGATCCGGCGCGCACTGTACCGGCGACCGCCAGCCCTCTTTGCCGCGCAGCGCTCACTCACCTCACGTCCGTAAGACCACCGTACCGGGGTGTGTCCCCGGAGTCAAGATATGGCCCAACATGACATCGCGTGCGGAGGCGATTGACTGACGCACGAAGGCGGGGGCTTGAATCGCGCATGGCGATCTCGATCGTACAATGATCAAGTGACTCGCGCCCTGCTGTTCCTGCTCGCTCCGTTGGTGTACGCTCAGCCGACGGCTTCGTTTGAGGTAACCGAGGCGACGATCGCTGAAGCGCACGCTGCGATGAAGAGCGGGCGTCTCACGTGCCGTGAACTCGTGCGGCAATACCTGCGGCGCATCGAAGCTTACGATCAGAACGGGCCTGCGTTGAATGCCTTGGTTGTGCGGAATCGCGATGCCGAAAAGCAGGCGGCCGAGTTCGATGCGCGTTTCGCAACGGCAGGGCTCACAGGCCCGCTCCACTGCGTCCCCGTGATCGTGAAGGACAACTTCGAAACTGCCGGCTTGCAGAGCGCGAACGGCGCACTTGCGTTTGAGGGCTACATCGCGGCCGAAGATGCACATCAAGTGAAACGCATCAAAGAGGCGGGCGCGCTCGTGCTCGCGAAATCGAACATGGCCGAATGGGCCTTCAGTCCCTACGAAACGGTGAGTTCGATCCTACCCGGCTACTCGCGCAATCCTTATGCGTTGAATCGTGTAACCGCGGGATCGAGCGGAGGCACGGCGGCGGCGGTGGCGGCAAGCTTCGGCCTGGTGGGCCTTGGCACCGATACCGGCAACTCGATTCGAGGCCCCTCCTCGCATCAAGCGCTGGTGGGCATCCGGTCGACCATGGGCTTGACCAGCCGTTCGGGCGTGTTCCCGCTGAGCCTGATCGCGGACATCGCCGGTCCCATGGCGAGAACGGTGGAAGACGCGGTGCGCGTGTTTCAAGTGATCGCGGGGCCGGATGATCGTGATCCGGTGACTGCGGCGGCGAAGTCGCGGCCACGCGAAGACTATCTTGCGGCGCTCGACCGTGATGGTCTGCGTGGCGCAACCATCGGCGTTCTGCGGCAGGCTTATGAACGTGCTTCCACGGATCCGGAAATCGTGCGCGTGTTTCAGATCGCGGTGGAAGATCTGCGCCGGGCGGGTGCGCGGATTGTGGATCCGGCGGTGGTGGACGGGCTCGATGGAATTCGCCGAAACACGGATGCGGGGCCGTGCATGGGTTTCAAGTACGATCTGAATCGATTCCTGGCGGCGCGCAACGGGCAAGTGCCGTTCGCGGATCTTGCGGCCATCCTCCGTTCGAAACGCTTTCATCCGAATGTGCAGGCGCGTTTGGAAGCCGCGGAGAAGGGCACTGCGAACGGGCCTGAGTCGGCTGCCTGCAAAGCGGAGATGGAGTATCGCCAAAGGGTGCGCGATGCTGTTTTGAAAACCATGGACCGCTGGAAGCTCGATGCCTTCGTCTATCCGACGTGGAGCAATCCGCCGCGACTCATTGGCGATCTGAATACACCGCATGGCGATAACAGCCAGTTCTTTTCGCCAGTGACGGGCTTCCCCGCCATCAACGTACCAATGGGCTATACGCGAAGTGTGTTGCCGGCCGGCATGACAATCTACGGAAGACCCTGGAGCGAGGCGCGTTTGATCAGGCTCGCTTACGCCTACGAACACGCAACGCGCCATCGCAGGCCGCCGGCATCCACTCCGCCACTCAGCGTTCCCTGAGGCATCTGAAGCATGGAGAGAAGAACATCGTGACAGTGGATCGCGTCGTGTTGGGGCGCACCGGATTGCAGGTGTCGAAGCTTGCGCTTGGGACCGTCGCTCTCGGGTTGGAATACGGAATCCCTGAGCCGGGCAGAGTGTTGCGGCCCGATCGTGCCTCCGCGGCGCGTCTATTGGCGCGCGCGCTCGATCTCGGTGTCACGCTCATCGACACGGCCCGTGCGTATGGCGAAAGCGAAGAGATCATCGGCGAAGCGATCGGCGCACGGCGTAAGGAGTTTGTGCTGGCGACCAAAGTGATGGCATCCCCGGGCGAGCCGCAGCTCGTGCGCGAAAGCATCGAAACCAGCCTGCGCGCGCTGCGAACGGACGTGTTGGACATTGTGCAGATCCACTGCAAGCCCCAGGATCAAGTGCCCGATCCGGCCACCACCGAAGCATTGCTTTCCTGCAGGCAACGAGGTTTGATCCGCTATCTCGGCGTGTCGGTCTACGGCGATGCGGTGGCCATGAATGCTATGCGGCAAGGGCATTACGAAGTGGTGCAGGTGGCGTATAACGCGCTCGACCGGCGCGTGCGGACCCACCTTCTACCGGCAGCCGTGCAAAGCGAGTGCGGCCTGCTGGTGCGTTCCGTGCTGTTGAAGGGCGCGCTCACCAGCCGCTATGCGAACCTCGACGAAAGCTTGCATCCGCTGAAGGAACAAGCGCGGCGTCTCGAATCGATGGCGCTTCGCGGTGGGATCTCTCTTCCTGAGCTCGCCTACCGCTACGTCTGGAGCGATTCGCGTGCACTGTGTGCATTGTCAGGCGCGACGTCGATTGACGAGATCGAACTGGCGATCGAATGGGCCTCACGCGGACCGCTGCCGCCGGAGTGGATTCAGGGGATCGAGGCCATGGAGATGCTGGATGAACAGCAACTCAGCCCCGCGCATTGGAGACAGAAGTAGCGATGGTGACCATGGGGGAAGGCAACACGCCGCTGGTCGAAAGCCGGCGAATCGCTCCAGGCGAGGTGTTCTTCAAGCTCGAAACCACGAATCCATCGGGGTCTTACAAGGACCGCTTCATCGCGGCGGAATTGACAAGAGTGATCTCCGAAGGGCGGCGCGTTTGTGTGGCGACATCGTCGGGGAATACCGGGTCCGCGCTTGCCGCCTACTGTGCGCGATACGGGCTACGTTGCGTGATTCTCGTCAACGCCGATGCGCCCGCCGGCAAGCTGACGCAGATGCGCGCGCATGGCGCCATCGTGGTGCGTGTTCCCGGCTTCGTCACGTCGGGCGAAACCACGCAACAGGTCTTCGGTTGCTTGAACGAATTCGTGCACTCGGGCAAAGCAGCGCTGGTGGTCTCAGCGTTTGCCTACTGTCCCATCGGAATGGCCGGCGTGCAGACGATTGCGGCGGAGATCGCGCATCAACTCGCCGGCGTTGAGCATGTCTTCGTGCCTGTGGGCGGTGGCGGACTCTTTGCAGCCGTGTGCCGTGGATTCGCAGGTGAGTCCCGGCGTCCGCGATTGCATGCGGTGCAACCAGAAGGCTGCCCCACGCTGCTCAACGCGGTGCGCGCGGGGCGTGACGTCATCGAACCCGTTACGAGCACCACGCGGATCAGCGGCCTCTCGGTGCCCTTTGATATCGATGCAAGCCTCGCACTTCGCTTGCTGCGCGAAGGTGGTGGCTGTGCGATCGGCGTCACGGATGAAGAGGTCTATCGGGCGCAGCGGGATCTGGTGCGGCAGGAAGGAATCTACTGCGAGCCCGCGGGCGCCACGGCGTTGGCGGGCTACTGGCGGGCGGTGCGCGACGGAGCGATTGGGCGCGGGGAACGTTCGGTTTGCCTCGTGACCGGCCACGGATCGAAAGACGCCGCATCCATGGAGGCGATCGCAAGCGGTGCGGAGTCGCCGTTGATCGCCGCGGAGGATGTTTTGAGGGCTCTGAAACAGTGGACGGCCTGAAGCTCATGAACTCGAAGACTGTGCTGATAACGGGAGGCGCCACGGGCATCGGGCTCGCCACGGCACAATGGTTCGCCGCGCGCAGTGCACGGCTCGCCATCGCGTATCTGGAGGAGGCGCACGCGGAACGCGCGAAGCATGCTCTAACTGGCGCGGAGGTGCTTTGGCTGCGTGCCGATCTGCGTTCGGCCAGCGACATTGCAGACATGGTGAATCGCGCCGCCGAAACATTTTCGAGCATCGATGTTCTGGTGAACTGCGCGAGCCGTACCGGCGTGTCT
>JAEUQE010000176.1 GCA_016789785.1 Bryobacterales bacterium | reverse complement strand
GTTGATTGGCGCGGCGGTGGATGCTGTTCGCCAGTGGATCTACCAGCCAACACTGCTGAACAACGAACCCGTGGAAGTGGTCGCGCCGATTGATGTGAACTTCATCCTCGGCCAGTAGTGCGGTGCCCGGCCAAGTTGATCTCAATGGCATGCCCAACACGCCAGCGATGCAGGGTGCGTGACGAGCCGGGCAAGTCGATGAACTGAAGCAGTGACGAACGCGCAGGCTATGGAGACCAGCGAATCGACTGGCGTCCCGCGGCCGCGACAAACCGGTCCCACCCGCTGTCGCGGCCCGGTCAGTGATGTGCCCGGCGGGGACATATCGAGGCGGCGAGGCGCGGGACCGCCCGAGCGATGAAGCCGCCGGGCGTCAACGCAAACAACGGCGAGCCGCGTATGGAGAAGTCTGGACGGTGGATGTGGGTGTGATGCGGGCTTCGCGAATTGTGAGAACTGCGTTACCATGCATATGAAAAACAGAGGATGGACGCAGTTCTCGATCTTCGCAACGTCTCCAAGCGCTACCCGCAGCACACCGCCGTAGAGTCCGTGTCGCTCCAGGTGCCGAGGGGTTCCCTGTTCTCACTGGTCGGCCCATCGGGTTGCGGCAAGACGACGACGCTCCGCATGGTGGCGGGCTTTGAAACGCCCACCGAGGGGCAGGTTCTGCTCAACGCCCAGGACATCAGCCAGCTTCCACCCTATCAGCGCAACGTCAGCACGGTGTTCCAGAACTATGCGCTGTTTCCGCATCTCACGGCGCGCGCGAACATTGAGTTCGGGCTGCGGCGCAAGAACGCAAGCGACGTCGATGGCCCGGTGCGGAAGGTGCTCGAGTTGCTGCAACTCGCGGGCAAGGAAGCGCGGTTCCCCTCGCAAATGTCTGGTGGGGAGAAGCAGCGTGTGGCGCTGGCGCGATCACTGGTGATCGAACCCGACGTGCTGTTGCTCGACGAACCCCTGTCAGCGCTCGATCCGCAATTGCGCAAGCAGGTGCGTGTTGAACTGAAGAGTCTGCAACGCCGCGTTGGCATTACGTTTCTGATGGTGACGCACGATCAGGAAGAAGCGTTGTCGATGTCGGATCACATCGCGGTGATGCATCGCGGACGGTTGGAGCAGGTGGGCACGCCGCACGAGATCTACCTGCATCCGGCGTCGCGTTTCGTGGCATCGTTTCTGGGTGCGGTGAACTGGATCAACGATGTGGGAGTGCGCCCCGAGGTGACGCGCATCTCGCAACAACCACCGGGCAACGGACACGCTTCGCGGCCCGCCACCATTCGCGCCGCCACGTTTCTCGGCAACTGCTATCACATCGAGGCGGAACTGCCTGGCGGTGAATCGGCCATCGCTGAGATTCCCCGCGGCAACGGTGTGTACAAGCCGGGGGATCAAGTCCACGTCTGGTGGCACACACACGACGAGATCCGCGTCCCGCACGAGCGATGAACCGCCTTCGTACCGCGTTTCTGGCGCCGTCGATGGTGCTGCTCTCCATTCTGTTCCTTGTGCCGATGGGCATCGTGGTGAGCTACAGCCTGCTTTCTCGAGGCGCGTATGGCGGAGTGATCCAACCGTTCACGCTTGAGAATTATGCGCGTCTCGCCGACCCGTTGTATCTGGTGATCCTCGCACGGTCGGTATTCTATGCGGGCGTTGCGACGTTGATTTGCGGATTGCTCGGCTTTCCGCTGGCGCTGTTCATCGCGAGGTCAGGGAAGCACAAGAATCTGCTGCTGGCGCTGGTGGTGATCCCGTTTTGGACAAGCTTTTTGGTGCGCACCTATGCCTGGATGTTCCTGCTGCGCGACACGGGCCTCATCAATTCCACGCTGCAATGGATGGGAATCATCGGGGAGCCTCTGCCGCTGCTCTACAATGCGTTCGCTGTGATCCTCGGCCTGGTTTACGGCTATCTGCCCTTCATGGTGCTCCCGATTTTTACATCGCTCGAGAAGTTGGACAAGGCCGTTCTGGAAGCCGCCGCGGACCTTGGCGCGCGCCCGCATGACGCGTTGCTGCGCGTGACCATTCCATTGTCGATGCCAGGAATCCGCGCGGGCTCTCTGCTGGTGTTCATCAGTTGTCTTGGGGCCTATCTGACGCCGGATTTGTTGGGTGGCGGCAAGACGATCATGATCGGCAACCTGATCCAGAACCAATTCACGAACGCGCGGGACTGGCCGTTCGGCGCGGCCCTCTCGCTGGTTCTGATGGCGGCGGTGATGCTGATGTTGCTCCCGGTGTTGCGCCGTCAGGAAGGTGCGCTGTGAAGGGACGCTGGCTCACGTTCTATGCCGTCGGCGCGTATCTCTTTCTGCATCTGCCGCTGCTGGTCCTGGCGGTGTTCAGCTTCAACTCCTCGCGATTCACGCGATGGGAGGGCTTCACGCTCGATTGGTATCGCGCCGCATTGAGCGACGGACAGCTTGCGGAGTCGGCGGTGAACAGCCTCATGGTGGCGGGGGCTGCAACGCTGCTTGCGACCGCCGCGGGCACCCTGTGCGCATACGCACTGTGGAAACGGCATAGCCTGTGGATCTCCTCCACGCTTTATCTCTCACTGGTCACGCCGGAGATTGTCACAGGCATCGCACTACTCGCCTTTTATCAATGGATCTTCCGCTATCTGCATATCCAACTCGGCATGCACACGGTGATTCTGGCTCATGTGATGTTCTGCATCGCCTACGTGGTGACGGTGGTCGCGGCGCGGCTTCGCGGCTACGACGTTGCACAGGAAGAGGCCGCCATGGATCTTGGCGCAACCGAGTGGCAGACGTTCCGGCAAGTCACTCTGCCGCAGTTGCTGCCGGGCATCCTTTCGGCGGCGCTGTTGGTCTTCATCACATCGTTCGACGATTTCGTGATCACGAGCCTGGTCGCCGGCGTGGATTCGGAGACGCTTCCGATGGTGATCTACGCGATGGCGCGGAAGGGCTTCAGTCCCGCCGTCAATGCGATCTCCACGATCATCGTGTTTGGGCTCGGCGTTCTCATCCTGATCGGGGAAAGGTTGCGCGAGCAATGAACCGGCGTCTGTTCCTGATGTCGATTCCGGGGATTGCGGGCTGTTCACGAGGCACGTCCGGCAGGCTGAACATCCTCAACTGGTCGGACTATGTTGCGCCCGAGACGCTGCCGGACTTCGAGCGCGAATTCGGCGTGCGCGTGCGGTACGGCGCCTACGAATCGCTCGAGGAGATGCTGGCCCGTGTGATGAGCGGCAATTCAGGTTGGGACGTGGTGTTTCCAACCAACTACTACATTGAGCCGATGACGGCGATGGGCCTGCTTGCGCCGCTGGATCACTCGCGGCTGACGAATCTTGATGCGTTGCAACCTGACTTCCAGTCGCCTCCATGGGATCCGGGGAAGCAGTGGTGCGTGCCCTACATGTGCGGTGCAACGGGAATTCTGTCGCAGGCCTCGCTCGATCCGCAACCGCGCGCCTGGGCCGATCTTTGGAGCGAACGCTTGCGAGGCAGGATCACGATGCTGGATGATCCCGCCGAGGTGTTGGGCGTGTGTCTGAAGAAGCTCGGATATCCGCTCAACTCGGGCGATGCAGCGCAGCTTCAAGCGGCGAAGACCGAGGCGTTGCGGCAGAAGCCTCTGCTCAGGGCGTATGTCAACGAGATTGTGCGCGATCAACTGGTGGCGGGCGAACTGCTGTCGGCGCAGGTGTGGCGCTCGACGGCAATGCGGGCGATGGCATCCGCGCCGGGCAAGTTGCGATTTGAGTATCCCTCCGAGGGCTATCCGCTCTACTGCGACAACATCGCGATCCTGCGCGAATCCAAGCGCCAGGAACTCGCGCATGCCTTCATCGACTACATGCTGCGTCCGCGGGTGGCGATGCGCGTGAGTGAGGCGAAGTTGGAAAGCACGGTGAATGCGGAGGCTCGCAAGTTGCTGCCCGAGGCATTGCGTGACAATCCCGTGCTGTATCCGCCCGCGGATGTGTTGCGTCGCGGCGAGTGGTTTCAGCCATTGCCAGGCCCGGTGCAACGCGCGCGCGACGTGATCTGGACCGAGATCAAATCGGCGTGAGGCCGGAGGCCAGGAGAAGACAGAAGACAGGAGACGGAAGGCAGAAGTCAACGGTTCGCGAGCGCCCGTGTGGACAGCTTCGGAACCGTCTTGTGAATCTCAATGTCGAGCGCCTGGTAGGCGGCCACGTTTCTGCCCGCAAAGATCACTTCTCCAATCACGCCCTGGCCCGCCGGCTTCAAATGATACTGATCGAAGACGAGGTTGCCGAGCGAGTAGAAGATCACGCCGTTCTTGTACCACTCCACAGGCTGCGCCATATGGGAATGATGCCCAACCACCACGCTCGCGCCCGCATCAATCGCGGCCCGCGACATGCGGATCTGCATCGCGTTCGGCTTCGTCCAATACTCCCAGCCGGCATGCATCGACACAACCACGGCGTCGCATCGCTTCCGCAGTGCCTGAATGCCCGCAATCATCGCGGACTCTTCCAGCATCGCGACCCGATCATCGGTGTCGGCATGGTTGCCGTTGCGCTGATCGGCCGTGTAGGCGAGGAAGCCGAATCGCACGCCCTTGCGTTCAATCACGACGCCTTGATGCACGTCCTCCGGCCGGAGCGCGGTGCCCACTGCCTTGATGCCGTTCCGCTCCAGCAGTTCGAGCGTGAACCCGATTCCCTGCGCACCCGCATCGCGCACGTGATTGTTGGCGGTGGAGACAATGTCGATGCCAGCGAGCTTGAGTCCCTCGACCATGGAGGGATTCGCGCGGAACACCATGCGGTTCTCAAAGTAGGGTCCCGTCGCCGCGAAGGGTGACTCCAGATTGACGAACGCCAGGTCAGCCGAGGCGAACTCCCTGGCGATCTCACGAAACGGGAACGCTGGATCCTTCTGCTGCTGCGCGACGCGATAAACGTGACGCGAGAGCATCACGTCGCCGCCGAAGATCAGGCGGTTGACCGGAAGCGGGTTCGTTTCGGCCTGGCCCAAACTGAGCGCCGCCGACGCCGCGAGAAAAAGTGCAAGAAAGCTCATGCAGATACCGCCGCCTCATCGAGAAACCAAGTCTGATGTCTCGAATGATGCGACACTATCTGCGCAGGATAGCGCATCGGATCGTACGGCGCATCCAAAACATTTTTGAGTGCTTCTGTTTTATCGTTCCCGGCCGCAAGAACCAGAACGTGCTTCGCTTCCAGCAGTGTCCGGGGCAGCAGCGTGACGCGCCATTTCGCAAACTTCTCCACCAGGACGGCCGCCGCGATACCGGCGCGGTCGAGGATCAGCGGCTCGCCGGGGAACAGGCTTGCGGTGTGCGCATCGGCGCCGATGCCGAGGTGAATCACATCGAAGTGCGGAACACCTCCGGCGTCGAGATTGAAGAACTCGCGCAGATCGTCCACGTAGTTCTTCGCCGCGGTTTCCGGGCGCAACTCGCCCTGAATCCGATGCACGTTGCGGCGGGGAAAACGCGCGGGGAGAAGGAAGTGCTGCTCGCAAAGATGGTAGTTGCTCTCGGCATCATTGGGAGGCACCATGCGTTCATCCACCCAGAAAAGATGCACGTCGCGCCACTCGAACCGGGTCTTGGCAAGATGCGCGAACATCAACTTCGGCGTCGATCCGCCGGACACCGCAAGGGTCGCTTTGCCGTGTCCGGAGAGTGCCTCTTCGAGCCGGAGCAGGACCTGCCGCGCGCACGCATCAGCGGCGAGATCCGCCGACGGGTAGGTAAATCGATGAAAGCCCATGTCTCACCTCTTGGCGATGCGAATGGCTTCAGTCAGAACTTCATCGTAGATCTTGTCGCGGCCCGCGATGGCGAGTTCTTCCCGCAACAGATCCCAATCGGTCATGGCACGGAACGGAACGCTCTTGGCATGCGCATCCACGACGACATGCAGCGCGGAGCCAGCGCCACGAGTAATGGAGAGATGCAGCCCCGCGCCATTGAAGAGCACGAGTTCAATCGCTTCCTTGCTCGCACCGGCCTGCAACTTGATCTCGACGGCCGGCCCTCCGGCGCGCCGCAACCACGCGGCCAGATACCATGCCTCGGAGTTCACACTCTGGCGCCGGTGCGCGATGGTGATCTTTCTCAAGCCGCCGAGATGTCCCAGCGTTTCGGGATTGTCAAACTCAGCGGCGATGGTCTCGCGCCACTGAGTCAAACGTGTCCACGCAAGATCAAGCACGCGATGTCCGGCATGGTTGCGCGCGGCGATACTCTCGAGCAAAGCAAGCGGCTGCGTGGTGTCCTCCGAATCGACGATGATCTTGTCCGCGATCGGCAGCATCGCATCGAACCCGGGAAGCGTGAACAAACGCGGACTGCGGCAGATCAACACGACAGGCAGATCGGGGGCAAGCAAGCCGAGCATCAAACGTGGCACTTCCGCAAGGCTCGATTCGGACGTGATCAATTCGATCTGCTCGCAGCAGATCTGTTGACGGCGGCCAAAGGGCATCCAGCACTGCGCATAGACTCGCGATTCGAGCACCTGCTCCAGGCACGGCCTGACGCGGAGAACAATCGCGCGGCTGGGATGATCGTGCATGAGTTCGCCGATGGTCTCGGTGATCGGAACCGTATCCATGCTTTCCTCAGCGGCGACGATCATGGTCATGGCGCAGGCGCGGAGCACGCCGGCATCCTGTTCCTTGCCAAGCGATGTCCACAGTTCGCTCAGTTCTTTGAGAATGCGTTCGGGAGTAACGGCGGCGACGGTGGTGCTCACGGAGTCCTCCAGGCATGGCCGTGCTGTGCGAGCAGATCATCGGAGGCCTTCGGTCCCCACGTGCCGGATTCGTAGTTCGGGAAGTCGAACTTCTGCGAGCCCCAGTAGTTGAGAATGGGCTGCACGGCCGACCAACTTGCTTCCACCATGTCCTGCCTCGTGTAGAGGGTCGCGTCGCCGATCATCGCGTCCATGAGCAGTGTCTCATAGGCAGTGGGCGTGCGCACTCCGAAGCTGGAACCGTAGTTGAAGTCCATGGAGACGGGTCTCAGTTGCATTCCTCCTCCGGGGCTTTTGGAGAAGAAGCGAAGCGAGATCCCTTCTTCGGGCTGGATGCGGAGGATGAGCAGATTCGGCCGCGAGAGATAAGGATCGCCGTCGTCGCCGGCAAAGATGGAAAGCGGCGCCGCGTTGAATTGGATCGCGATGTCGGTGACACGCTTCGGCAGGCGCTTGCCTGTGCGTACGTAGAAGGGAACACCGGCCCAGCGCCAGTTGTCGATGTGAAACTTCACCGCGGCGTAAGTGTCGGTTTGCGCTTCGGGATGAACGCCGGGCTCCTGACGGAAGCCCATCATTTCCTTGCTGCCGACACGCCCCGGCCCATACTGGCCCGCGACGGCGTACTGCGGCACTTCGCCTTCTTTCGGCACGCGGATCGAACGGAGCAGCTTCGCGCGTTCGTCGCGGACAGCGTTCGGTTCGAAGACCGCGGATGGCTCCATGGCGACCGTGGCAAGCACCTGCAGCAGATGATTCTGAATCATGTCGCGCAGTGCACCGGATTCCTGATAGTAGCCGCCGCGGCCTTCCACTCCGATGGATTCGGCCGCGGTGATCTGTACATGATTCACGTAGCGGCGATTCCACAGCGGCTCAAAGATCCCGTTGGCGAAGCGAAATGCCAGGATGTTCTGGACCGTCTCCTTGCCGAGGTAGTGATCGATGCGATAGATGGATGATTCCGGGAACACCGCCTGCAGCGCGCTGTTCAGTGCCTTCGAAGATTCCGTATCGTGACCGAACGGTTTCTCAACCACCACGCGCCGCCAGCCAATGCCTTTGGCGAGACCAGCCCCACCGAGACCCGCGACAACCGGCTGATAGTGGCTTGGCTGCGTGGAGAGATAGAACAACACGTTGCCGGCGGTCTGCGTCTCGTGTTCCTTGAGGCGAGCGGCCAGCGTTTCATAGAATCCGGCGTCCTGCAAGTCACCCGCAACATAGTGGAGCGCGCGGGAGAACTCGTCCCACAATTCCTCGTCGAAGGGGCTGTCTTCCAGGAACTCCTGGACGGATGCCTTCATCTTCTCGCGGTACTGTTCGTCGCTCATGGGCGTTCGCGAGTTGCCGTAGATGACATAGCCGAGCGGCATCCGGCGTTCGAACGCCAAACGGTACAAGGCTGGAATCAGTTTTCGTTTCGTAAGGTCGCCGTTCGCGCCAAAGATGACAATGGCGCACGGTGGAATGCGGCGTTCAAATCGTAATGCATCCTGGAAGGGATTGCCCTCTGCCATGCCATACACCATAGCAGAGTCGGTTCAAGGCGCCTGCGGTTTGGAAGGCGATACAATAAGCCTTCCATTTGAGGAGCACTCCATGCCTGCAAGAAGAGAGTTTGTGAAGGCGGCTGCCGCCGCGATTGCCACGGCGAAGTTTCCGATTCTCGGCGCGAATGACCGCGTAAATCTCGGCATCGTCGGATTGGGAGGACGGGGCCGCGATCATATGAACTTCTACGGCACGCTCGATACGGATTGCCGTATGGCTGCCGTGTGCGATGTGAATCAGCCGGCGCGGGAACGTGCGGTTGCGATGATCCAGAAGAACAAGGGCTACGCGCCGAAAGAGTTCTCCGACATGCGAACCATGTTCGAGTCGAAGGACGTGGACGCGGTGTCGATCGCGACGCCGAACCACTGGCACGCGCTTGCCGCGATCTGGGCATGCCAGGCGGGCAAGGATGTCTACGTGGAAAAGCCCGCGAGCCACAACGTCTACGAAGGAATTCAGATGGTGAAGGCGGCGCGCAAGTACAAACGGATGGTGCAAGTGGGATCGCAAAGCCGGTCGATCGCGCACAAGATGAAGGCGATCGAGTTGCTGCGCGACGGCGTGATCGGGCAGGTGCATCATGCGCGAGCGCTGTGTTTCCGGCGCAGATTCTCGATTGGCGTCACACCGGTGGAGCCCGTGCCCGCTGGTCTCGATTGGGGGCTGTTTCTCGGTCCCGCGCAGATGCGGCCCTACACGAAGAACCGTTTCGCGTACAACTGGCATTGGTTCTGGGAGACAGGCAACGGCGACATCGGCAATCAGGGTGTGCACGAGATGGACGTTTCGTTGTGGGGCATGGGCCGCACCGATTGGCCCGTGTCCGTGGCATCCACCGGAGGCAAGTACATCTGGAAGGATGACCAGGAAACGCCAAACATGCAGACCACGACGTTCGAGTTCGGCGATGCGCAGATGAGTTTCGACGTGCGCAATCTGCCGACGCCGCCGGAGGGTCTGATGGCGATGCGCGGCCCGAACTACACAGGCAACATTTTCTTTGGCAGCCAGGGGTTCCTGATCGTGGACCCGGCGGGATTCCAGGTGTACAAGAGCACTGCCAACGTGGTGGGCGCGGCGAGCGCGGGCGCGGGCAGCGCTGAGAAATACGAGAAGGCCATGGAAGAAAAGGCCACGGAGCAACAGGCGTGGACCACGCAACCGCACATGAAGAACTTCCTGGATGCGGTGCGGCATCGCGACCATACGAAGCTGCATGCCGAAATCGAGATCGGCGCACGCGCGGCCGCCTACTGCCATCTGGCGAACATTGCGTTCCGCACGGGGCGTACGTTGCGCATCGCGCAGTCGACGGGCCGGTTGATCGGCGATGACGAAGCCAACGCGATGCTGACTCGCAACTATCGCGAGCCGTACGTGGTTCCGGAGAACGTGTAGCTCCGCATGCGGATCGCGATTCCGCAGCTTCAAAGTCTGTGGCGGCGCACCGTTCAAGAGAAGCGGCAGGATCTGAGTGAGCAATGGGTGGCGGACAACACACTGCTCAGTAGTCTCGGGCTGAATCTGCACGAGACGCTGCGCTACCTGTATGAGCACTCGCCCAGCATGGATGCCTTCGAGCAGTGGGTGCTCGATCGCAATGGTGGCTCGGTTGCGCCGGACCGGGCGGATGGCATCAATGCGGCGCTGGCGGGGCGGGGTTGGATGCGAGCGACGTCCACGCCTGTGCTGAGTGAGGCTGACCTCGCGTTCTGGAACGAGAACGGCTATGTTGTCGTGCATGACGCAGTGACGACGGAGCAGAGTGCCGCTGCCGCGCAGGCGATCTACGAGTATTTAGGCGCGGACCCGGAGCGGCCGGAGACGTGGTATCGCGGACAGCAGGATCACAGCATCTGGGTGCCCTTGCTGCGGCATCCAGCGATTGTTGCGAACCGGGAATCGCCGCGGATTCATGAGACTTTCGCGCAACTTTGGGGAACCGCGGATCTGTGGATGAACACCGATCAGGCGGGATTCCATCCACCGCAGCGCGACGATTGGCCTTTTCCGGGACCGGATCTGCATTGGGATACGAGCTTGGAGTTGCCCGTCCCGTTTGGTGTGCAGGGCATTCTCTATTTGACAGACACGCCCGCCGAGCAAGGGGCATTTCAGTGCGTGCCCGGCTTTCATCTGCGCCTGGAAGAATGGCTACGTTCGTTGCCAGAAGGTGCCGATCCGCGTACCCAGGATCTGCATGCGCTCGGAGCGGTGCCAATCGCCGGGAAGGCTGGCGACCTAATCATCTGGCACCACGCGCTGCCACATGGCGCGAGTCCGAACCTGGGAGTGCGGCCTCGCGTGGTGCAGTATCTGGCGATGCGGCCCAGTCAATGGGGCTACGTGAAGGATTGGAAGTAGCCAGCCTACAGCCTCGGCTGCGGCGGCTTCACGACCGTCCACGGCGAGACGCCCTTGCGCGTGACCCGGCGCTTGTACACCCGATCACCGGCCGTGACGAAAAGCGTCTGCATGTCCGCGCCGCCGAAGGTGACGTTCGACAACGCTCCGCTGTGCGGCTTGCCAATGATCGCCACCACGCGTCCGGGCTGATCGCACACCTGCACGCCGATGCGAGTGGCGACGTAGAGGTGGCCTTCGATGTCCATGCTCATTCCGTCGGCAGCGCTCATGGACGACTCGTCGCCGGTCTCCATGCGGTAGAACGGCTGTTCGTTGGCCAAGGATCCGTCGGGCTGAATCTGGAATGACCAGATCCACTTGCCGCGATAATCGGCGACCGTGAGCAGCGATTGATCGGGAGAGAGCATCACGCCATTCGGAAACTCGATGCCTTCGTGCACCACGCGCTTGTTGCCCTTTGCGTCGATGAACCAGACGCGCTTGGCGGGCGGCTCCGTGAAGTAGATCTCGCCTTTACTGTTGATCACGAGGTCGTTGGAGTTCACGCCTTCGGCAATGGTGCTTTCGGTCCCATCCATGCCATAAGCGACGATCCGCTTGCGGCCGTTCTGGCATGCGTAGAGCCGGCCATCGGGACCGAACATCAAGCCGTTGGCGCCGCCCGTGTCTTCCTTGAAGACGGTCACCTTGCCATCCACACCGATCCGGTGAATCCGGTTGTTCGGAATGTCGGTGAAGAAGACGTTGCCTTGCTTGTCGGCGGCGGGGCCTTCGGTGAACTTGTGCCCCTCGCTCACCAACTCCCATTCGTTGTCGGGCCCGAGGATCGACATCACAAACTGCCGGTCACCAATGGTGAACGGTTTGGCGATGGGTTTCGGGTGCCCCTGCCACAGCCAGCGCAAGGCATCCGGAAGAATCGCGGAGCCGTGCTTGCTGTTGTGCCCTTCATTGCCGACCAGGAACGATGCTTCGTAGCCGGCATACTTCAACGCCTCATACAAATCCTGATTGCCGATAAACCAATGTCCGGAGTAAATGTTCTGGTCGTTGGAGCCATCCTGCAGGAAAACACGCAGCGGCTTGGGCTCGGCTTTGCGGATCCATGACGCGTATTGATGGCCTCCGCGAAGGTTCGTGTAGCTGCCGATGAAGCTGAGTACGCGGCGGAACTGATCGGGCCGGAACCACGCCGCGGTGAACGCGCAGATGCCGCCGGAACTCGATCCGGCAATGCCGCGGTCATTGGGATTCGTGGAGAGGTTGTACTTCTTGCTTACCTCGGGAAGGATCTCTTCGATGAGAAAGCGCGCGTAGCGATCGGAGACTGCGTCGTACTCGAAGCTGCGGTTGTATCTCGACTGCTGATCCTCGCTCAGTGCGGGCAGCACTCCAGGGTTGATGAAAATGCCAATGGTTACCGGCATTTCCTTCTTGTGGATGAGATTGTCGAGGACCGTGGGCGTGCGCCATGCGCCCTCTTCGCGCGCAAACCCTCCGCCGTCCTGGAAGATCATGAGTGCCGCGGGTTTCGCAGCATCGTACTGGGCGGGGACGTAGACCCAGTAGTCGCGCACGGTGCCTGGAAAGATCTTGCTGGTCCACTTGTGCTGTGTGACGGCGCCTTTCGGAACACCGGGCTGGCGTTGTGAGTCCGGCCCGAGGACGTACTCCTGGCCTGGCGCGAGAGCGCACATGGCGAAGGCGGTGAGCAGAAGCTTTCCGTGCATGAGGATAAGATAGTACACAGCGCGTTGATGACACCAGAACGGTGGAGTAGGGTAGAGGAGATCTTTGCTGGGACTGAAGGTAAGTCGCCTGAGGAGATCCGCGTCTACCTGAATGAGCAGTGCGGTGGCGATCTGGACTTGCGGCGCGAAGTGGAAGGCCTGCTGATCTACGACACGTCGAACTCGTCATTGATCTCAAGCATGGTGGAACAGGGCGCGCAGGCACTGGCGGACGGCGAACGTTCCATCAGCGCATCGGAGCGGCGGATCGGCACAAGACTTGGGGCGTACCGGCTGGTGAGTCTGATCGGTACCGGTGGCATGGGCGCGGTCTATCTGGCCGTTCGCGACGACGAGCAGTTCGAGAAGAAGGTCGCGATCAAGCTCGTGCATCAGGGCCACGACAGCAAGTTTGTGCTCGAGCGGTTCCGCCAGGAGCGCCAGATTCTCGCCCAACTCGAGCATCCCAACATTGCGCGATTCCTGGATGGAGGCATCACCAGCGATCAGGTCCCCTACTACGTGATGGAGTTCATCGAAGGCGGCGAGGCTGTTGTCGCCTACTGCGAGAAGCGCGGGCTTCCAATCGCCGAACGCCTGGAGTTGTTCAAGTCCGTGTGCTCCGCCGTGCAGTTCGCGCACAAGAACCTGGTGGTCCATCGCGATTTGAAGCCGGGCAACATTTTGGTGGACGCCGGCGCTGTTCCGAAACTCCTGGATTTCGGGATCGCGAAAGTATTGAGCAACGAACCGAGATTGACCAACGTGACGATGACCGCGGTTCGCATGCTGACACCGGACTACGGCAGTCCGGAGCAAGTGACGGGTCAGCCGATTACCACGGCGACGGATATCTATTCGCTCGGCGCGGTACTGTACGAACTGCTGACGGGGCTTCAAGCGCACAACTTCAAGAACTACTCCACGGGCGAGATCGAGCGAGTGATTTGCCGGGAGGATCCGGCGCCGCCAAGCCACCGTCTGCGCACCTCGGAATCAGCGGAGAAGCAGAAGCTCGCCGAGGACCTTGCGGGCGATCTCGATGCCATCATTCTGCACGCGATGCGCAAGGAACCCGACAAGCGGTACCCCTCGGTGCTTGCGCTGGTGGACGACATTGACCGTTATCTGAAGGGTCAGCCGGTGGAAGCGCGGCGCGGCACCATGCGATATCGCGCCGGCAAGTTCGTGCGGCGCAATCGCCTGCCGTTGCTCGCGGCGGCAATGGTGCTGGTAACGGTGATTGGCGGAGTTGCGGCAACCATCTATCAGGCACGGCGTGCGGAGCGGAGGTTTCAACAGGCTCGCCAGTTTGCCAACAACGTACTGAATGACTTTGACCGTCGCGTGGCGTCGCTGCCGCAGTCCACGGAGTTGCGGCAATGGATGACGTCGACAGTGGTTGAGTATCTGGACAACCTCTCCGAGCAGGCCGGTGGCGATTCCCAGTTGCAACTGGAACTCGCCCGAGGGTACCTGCGCACTGGCAATCTGCAAGGCGCTCCGTCGTCGCCAAATCTGGGGCAGAGCATTCCCGCATTGGCAAGCTACCGGAAGGCGCTCAGGATCTATCAGCAGATCCACGCGCGGAATGCATCCGATCTGGCGATCGTCACTGGCTTGTGCGAGGCCCAGACCGCCGTCGCGCAGATTGAGACGCTCACGGGCGGGATGAAGTTCGCGCGCGAACGCTATCAGGAGGCGCGTACACTCGGCAACTCCCTGGTAGCGCGCAGCGATGCACGTGGGCATCAATGTTTGGCCGCGGTATACGCGGGCATGGTGCAGATTGAGATGGCGGCGGCGAATCCGCGAGGTGCGATTCCATATGTGACGTCGCAACTGGATGAGGCACGCAAGTGGGCATCCATGGCGCCGGGGCCGGAAGCCGGGCAGCAGATTCTGCGCACGGAGATTTCCCAGGCCGCGGTGAGACTCGATGTCGGCGATGCGGCATCCGCGGTGGAGTTGGCGGCCAGGTCAATGTCGGCGGGGGAGCGGCTGTTTGGTAAGGAAGTATGGGAGGACTCTGCTCTCAAGATCCAACTGCACCACATTCTCGGTGATGCGCTGGGAAATCCGAGGCAGTTGAACCTGGGGAGAAAAGCCGAGGCGCTGGAGCATTACCGTGCCGCGCTTGCCATCGCGATCCGCCAGCTCTACCGGGATGCGAATGATGCTCGGGCGCGCCGTGATGTCGATATCAGCCTGCGCATGATCGGTTTTCTTACGGTGGACAATGAGCCGCTGCAGGCGCTGCGTCAATACGAGAAGGCGATGGAGTACATTCAGCTCAATCTCAGCAAGTCGCCGAGCAATGCGGAGTATGTGCGCGATGAGGCCGATGCGCTGCTGGGCATTGGCTATGCGCATCAGAGCATGAAGCAGTATGGCGAGGCGCTGACGCTGATTGGAAAAGCCGTGGAGCGGCAGAATCATCTGAAGGCGCTGAGCCCGGAGTGGCGGAGATTTCAGCGTGAATTTCAGGAATCCTACGCGGCGCTGGGTGATCTGCACAAGGCGCTCGGCCGTGAGAAGGAGTCGCTGGCGAATTATGAGAAGGCGCTGGAAGTGACGGTTACCTTGCTGTGGGAGCAGCCCACCGATGCTCTGCTGCTGCGTGATTTCGCCGACAGCAATGAGAGTCTCGCGGCCTACTATGCGTGGCTCGCGGAGAGGCGGCCGGCGCAACGAGGAGAACACCTGCGGCAGGCGGTGAGCTTTCAGCAGAAGAGCGGCGAGACGTGGCGTGAATGGACGCAGAAAGGCGGCATCCCGAGTCCGTACTCGCAATCGCGGCTCCGGCAATCGGCTGAGACGCTCGCTGCCTATCAGAAGAAGCTCGGGCCGAACTAGCGCGCCGGTCACGGTGTGAATTCGTATGCGGATCGTGTCAATGGCGCGGGTTTGTTGTTATACTGCGAGATCGGAACTTCAACGCGATGCCCTATCGACTTGGTGATGATGTCGATGACTATTGCATAAAGTGCAAGCGAATTACGAACCATGCCATCGTGTCGCTGATGGGTGAAGACCCTGCCAAGGTACGGTGCCGGACGTGCTACAACGACCACGATTTTCGCCGCTGTGAGATTCCGCCATCGAAGAAGGATCTGAAGAAGATGGCGCTTCTCAGCGAGGCGCTCGCGGCAGGTGGCGCAGCGGCTGGTGCACCGGCCGGCACATCTGCGGACGCACCAGTGGACGCACCGGCCGACGCAGCCGCGGAAGGCGCCACTGAAGCGGTAGCGGCCGGCGCAAGTGACGCGGCAGCGCCAGAGTCCGCGGAACCTGCGCCCAAGGCGAAGAAGGCAGCGAAGAAAGCCAAAGGCTAAAGGCGCCTGTCAGCGGAGCAACTCAAGCGCAACGTCGACCACGCGTTCCGCGGGCACCCGTGTCATGCAGCGGTGGTCGATGGGACATTCACGTTTCAGGCAAGGGCTGCACTCCACCGGTTCGCGCACGATTCTCGCGAGTGGCCCCGTCGGCCCTGTGCCGACATGGTCGGTTGCGCCGAACACCGTAACCGTTGGAATGCCCAGCGCCGATGCGATATGCATCGCGCCAGAATCATTGGTGAGCATCACGCGGCATGCGGCGGCGAATTCGATGAACTCGCCCAGCGATGTGCGCCCGGCGAGGTTTTCGCAGCGGATGCCTGCCGACTGCACATGCTGCGCGACCACCTCGCAGAGTTCACGTTCGTTCTTCGCTCCGAAAATCGCCACGTGTCCATGTAGTTTTCGCGCAAGGGCAATCGACGATTCGGCGAAACGCTCGGGCAGCCAGCGCTTCGCGTTGCCATAAGCCGCGCCGGGGCTCACGCCGATGACGTCGCGAGGGAAGCCGATACTAGCGAAGCGCTCCCGTCCAGCGGCGCGTGCGGCGCTTGCACCGTCCAGACGGATCAGCGCTTCGGAGGGAAGCGGTTCGCCGATACCGGCACGGCGCAGCAACTCGAGATAGTAGTAGCTCTCGTGTCTCGGGATCTCGCCCTTGATCGGAACCGGGATCGCTTGTGTAAGCAGCAAACCACGGCCATCGCGATTGTAGCCGATGCGCACCGGAATGCGCGCCAGCCATGCGATGAGAGCCGCTTCGAACGCGTTCTGCAGTAGGATCGCCGCCTCGAAGTGGCGAGCGCGAAGATCGGAGGCCAGGCGCAGCTTGTTCCGCCAATCGCGCAGGCCGCGCGGCGCCGGATAGGGAATCACTTCGTCAGCGAACGGCTCACGCCCATAGAGGTCCGCCACCCAATCGAGAGCGAGCACGGAAATCCGGGCATTGGGGAAAGTGTTCCGCACCACGCGAAGAGCCGGCAAAGCCATCACCGCGTCGCCCACCCAATTCGTCGCACGCACTAACAAACGGTTGATCTTGGCTGGTTCCAACAATGTACAATCTTCCCATGACCGAAGCGGACAAGCAGCAGTTGGACGAACTGGGCTACGTGCTGCTGGATGGATTCATGGATCGCGATTTTCTGGAGGAGGCTCGCGCGGAGTTGGACCGGCAATACGCGGAGGAAGGGGAACGCGCGGGCCACGAATTCAAACAGGAGCCGGACACCAAGCGGTTGGCGAACCTGGTGGACAAAGGCGAAGTGTTCCGGCGCATCGTTTCACATCCGCGCATTCTGGAGTATGTGTCGCATGTGATTCCCGGCAAATTCAAGCTGAGCAGCCTCAATGCGCGTGCGCCGAATCCGCAAAGCGAGACGATTCAGCCTCTGCATTGCGACGCCGGTGCGATTCCCGACGATCAAGGCTACTGGGTCTGCAACGTGATTTGGATGCTCGATCCATTCACCACCGAAAACGGAGCAACGCGGCTGGTGCCGGGCACGCACAAGTCGAGGCAGATTCCACAACAGGTGCTTGCCGACGCGATGGCGCCGCATCCCGAAGAGATCCTCGTCACCGCGCCCGCGGGCAGCGTGGCCGTCATCAACACGCATGCCTGGCACGGAGGAACCGCGAATCGTTCCGGTGGGCCGCGGCGTTGTCTGCACGCGTTCTACACGCGATGGGACAAGCCGCAGCAGCAGTTTCAACGGGATCTGCTGCGCGAAGAGACCAAGCAAGGACTGAGCCCGGCGTTGCGCGAACTCCTCGCGATTGATGATGAGATGAACGCGCGCTTGACAATGGCGGACCCGGGCCGCAGTGGTTTCATGAAATAGTGGTTTCGTGAAATAGGAGAGATGGAATGCTTACACGCAGACAGGCAATCGGCGCGGCGGCGGGCTTCCCCGCAATCCTGCGCGGCCAGCGCAACGACAAGCGCAACGTGCTGTTTATCGCCGTCGATGATTTAAACGACTGGATCGGCTGTCTTGGCGGTCATCCCGATACGAAGACACCGAACTTCGACCGCCTCGCCTCGCGGGGAGTGCTCTTCACAAAAGCCTACTGCGCCGCGCCGCTGTGCAACCCGTCGCGAGCCGCGTTGATGACGGGACTGCGGCCGTCAAGCACGGGTGTCTACGACAACAGCCAGCCGTTCCGCCGATCGAAAGCGAAGGATGCGATCACGCTCGCCCAGCACTTTCGCGCGAGCGGCTATCGTGCCATGGGGTCGGGCAAGATCTATCACGATGCGTTTCCCGATGCGGCGAGTTGGGATGAGTTCTGGCCGGCGCTCGACAAGCAGAAGCCAGCCGATCCACGGCCTGAAAACCTGCCGGCCAACGGCATTCCGAATACTGGCCACTTTGATTGGAGCCCGCTGAAGAACGCGGATCGCGAGATGGGCGACCACCAGGTGGTGGACTGGGTGACGAATCAACTCGGGCAAAAGCAAGCGAAGCCATTCTTTCTCGCGTGCGGACTGTTCCGTCCGCATCTGCCATGGTATGTCCCGGAGAAGTATTTCGATTTGTTTCCACTCGACAGGATCGTGATGCCGAGCGTGAAGGACGACGATCTGGACGATGTGCCGCCGCTCGGCAAGCGCATGGCGAAGCCCGATGGGGATCACGCGAAGGTGTTGAAGCATGGTCAATACCGGAAGGCGGTGCAGGCTTACCTGGCGTCGATCGCGTTCGCCGATGCGCAACTCGGGCGAGTGTTGAATGCCCTGGACAAGAGTGCGTATCGCGAGAACACGAACGTGGTGCTGTGGAGCGATCATGGCTGGCACCTCGGCGAGAAGTTGCACTGGCGCAAGTTCGCGCTGTGGGAAGAGGCGACCCACAACGTGATGATGATGTCGGCGCCGGGTGTTACCAAGCCAGGCGGCCGCTGCACGCGTCCGGTCAATCTCATCGACATCTATCCGACGCTGGTGGATCTGCACGGCCTGCCAAAGATGCCTGGATTAGAGGGCCACAGCCTGATGCCGTTGTTGAAGGATCCGGCGGCGGGATGGGATCCGCCATCCCTCACCACGTTCGGCCGCAATAACCATTCCGTGCGCAGTGAGCGCTTCCGCTACATCCGCTACAGCGACAACACGGAGGAGTTGTACGATCACCAGACCGACGATCTGGAATGGCACAACCTTGCCGGCGATTCGCGCTACGCCGTGATGAAGCGCGATCTGGCGAAGTGGCTGCCGCAGGTGAATGAGCCGGATTCGGTTCGTATGCGCGGCGGCGGTGAATAGCACCGTCGCGTTGCTCATCTCGACTTCGCGATGTGTTATCCGTCGTGACGCAAAGCAGCCACGGGATCGATGCGCGCCGCACGGAATGATGGCACCAGGATCGCCAGCATTGCCACCGCCCCGAGAAACGCTCCCACCAGCAAATACGTCGTGGGAGGACTGACCGGAATCAGTTGCATACCCGCTGCCAGGACTCGCTCGGCCGCGAACGCCAGCATGGAACCCACTACCAGGCCGGTCGCCACGAGTCGCCCGCCGCGCCGCGTCATGATACGGAGAATGTGGCCCGGATGCGCGCCCAGCGCCATGCGAATCCCGATCTCCTTGGTGCGCCGAGCCGCGATGTACGCCGTCACGCCATAGAGCCCGATCGCCGCCATCAACAGGGACGAGATGGCGACGATGAATGAGCCAATCGCCACCAGCCGCGGACCCCAGCGCATGAAGTCCACGATCACCCGCAGCGACGTCACGTTCGCCGCGATCCGCGGATCGAGTTCGCGAATGACGCGCCGCACGGCGAGGGCCGCCTTTCCACGTTCGCCTCTTGTGCGCGCTTGAAGCCACCCGTTGGTGGCTGATCCGACGGGATGGAAGGTGGAGTGGCTCACGCTGCTTTCTCCCGCGATGGCCTTCTCCGCCACCACGCCAATCACCTCCTGCCAACGTCCCGGCTTCCCTTTCGACCAGATCCGAATGCGCCGGCCCAGTGCACTCGACTGCGGCCACAGCGCCTCAGCCATCGGTTGATTGATCAGCACCACCGGAGCGTCCGCTCTCGATTCCGCAGCCGAAAAATCCCGGCCGCTGGTGAGGCGCATGCCGAACACACGCAGCACCGAATCAGACATCACCGCTCGCATGCCGGGCGGGGGCAGTTTCTGGGACCCGCCTTCGACT
>JAEUQE010000175.1 GCA_016789785.1 Bryobacterales bacterium | reverse complement strand
ACGAAGAAAGAGTTCGACTCCTGGCCAATCGCAGTCGGTGATGGCCGCCGCCAGATCCAGCAGTTCATCTTCACCTCACTCCCTGGCACGGTCGGCGGAACCTGGCAAGGGTCCATCAACGGCGGGCAGAACTTCTCCCATGAGATCCTCATCGACGGCATCTCAGTTGGACGCATGGATCTCGCCGGCGGCGCGAACAACGAGTTCAGCCCCTCGGCAGAGTCAGTCAGCGAATTCAAACTGCAGACGGGCACTGTCAGCGCGCAGTACAGTGGCGGGCAGACTTCCGTTGCAAACTTCGCAACCAAGTCCGGCACGAACTCGCTGCATGGCTCCGCTTACTACTACGGCCAGAACGACGCCCTTCGCGCCAACAGCTTCAACGCGAACGCTTCCGGCGTAAGGCGCCAGCCCTTTAAACAGCACAACTGGGGCTACTCGGTGGGTGGTCCGGTGCTGATCCCGAAAGTCTACAACGGCAAGAACCGTACGTTCTTCTTCACGAACCTCGAACGTACAACGCAGAAGAACTTCACCGATGGTGGCTTCTCCACGCTCCCGGTTCCCGACTTCAAGCAGGGGAATTTCGCCCGGCTTCTGAACTCGGGCTTCACGGGCAACGCACAGTCGGGCACCTCAATCGGTACCGACGCTGCTGGCCGGCCAGTGGTTTTCGGGGCGGTTTATGACCCGTCCACCTCACGCCAGGTTGGCAATACCTGGGTGCGCGACCCGTTCGCGGGCAACATCATTCCTCGGAACCGCTTCAGCGGCGTGTCGTCGAAGATCCTCGAATTGGCGCCGATCGACAATCCGCTGTTCGACACCATGTTGCGCAACATTCCAGCGCTGGGCGCCTGCTGCCCCGAGTTCCGTGAAACCATGCTCACCGCGCGCGGCGATCATAACTTCAATGCAAGCCACCGTCTGAACGGGATGTTCAATCGCAACTTCCGTTCGCGGTACAACTCGCCGGGCGGACGTTGGGGTCTGCCTCCGGGCTCCCCGACAAACGTCTATCAGAACCAGAACACGCCGGGAACCATGGTCCGCATGGCCTACGACTTCCAACTGAAGAACAACCTGCTCGGCCGTGCGGCGGTCGGTTACAACCGCTTTGGCAACGTCAACGAAAGCGTATTTGTCGACCAGGATTGGCCATCGAAGGTGGGTCTGCAGAACGTTCCTGGAACGCACTTCCCGGTGCTGACCTTCGGCGGCCAGCCCTTCCAGGGCGGCGGCATCGGTGCGGGCGGACGCCTTGGTTCCGGTAACCGCGGCGCAGGTTACAACGGCTCCACCATTGGCCAAGCTGATATGACTTACGTTCGTGGGAAGCACAACATCAAGTTCGGTGCGGAAAACCGCCGTTACTACTACAACTCCCGCAACAAGTCCGGTTCCGGCGATTTCGCTTTCTCGCCCAATCAGACGGCTCTGCCGGGTTTCATCAACCAGACGGGTCACAGCTTCGCCAGCTTCCTCCTCGGCGAGTTCGCGAATACCAGCCGCGGCGTGGCGCCCAATAACTTCGGCCACCGCTGGCGCACGCTCGGCACTTATGTGCAGGATGACTGGAAGGTCAGCCGCAAGCTGACCCTCAATCTCGGCCTGCGCTGGGAAATCGTCGGTGGGTTGATCGAAGTGGCGGGCCGCATGTCGGGTGTCGACTTCGCGCTCGCCAATCCGGCTGCCGGAAACCGTCCGGGCGCTCTTGCGTTTGTGGATGATCGCGGACGCCGGGGCTTCCAGGATACTTACTGGAAACAGTTCTCGCCGAAGTTCGGTTTCGCCTATGCCATGAACGACAAGATGGTCCTGCGCGGTGGTTACGGCATCAACAACACCCCCGCCATCTCCAACGGCTTCGGTTTCGGCGGAACGCTTGGCTACAACGGCAATATCGCCGTGAATTCGGCGAATACGCCCATCCGGTTCGCGGAAGACTCGCTGGGCCGGCTGGATACGCCCTACCCGAGCTTCACCGGCACGCTGCCCAACAAGAACCCCAGCCTCGCCAACGGCATTGGCATCGATTACTATCCGCTCAACGGCAACAGCCTGCCGTACGTCCAGAACTGGAACTTTGGGATTCAGTATCAACTCCCGGCATCCACGGTTCTTGAGGTCAATTACGTCGGCAACAAGGGAACGCGCCTCATCGCGAAGGGCTTCTCGCAGCCAAACAACCTGCCCTTCAGCGTGGTTCAGCAGTATGGTGATCTGTTGCCCCGTCCATGGACCGCGGCAAGCGGCATTCCAGCGCCATTCGCCGGCTTCAACGGCACCGTGCTTCAGGCGCTCCGCCCATTCCCGCAGTTCACGGGTATCAACGACATTTTCCCGAACATCGGCCATTCAAGCTATCAGTCGATGCAGATGCAAGTGACTCGGCACTTCAAGAACGGCATCGCCCTCCTCGGCGCTTACACTTGGTCGAAGGCGATCGGTATGACTGATAATTCGATCGATGCCGAAGGCGTCGCCGATGTCTTCAATCGCCGGCTGGACCGCTCCATCACCAACTACCACTACCCGCATGTTGCGAAGCTGAGCTGGATTTACGATCTGCCCATCGGCCCGAACAAGGCTTTGAATCTTCGGGGCGTGGCAGGCAAGGTGATCGGCGGCTGGCAACTCACAGCAATTCACACGTTCCGCTCCGGAAACCCCGTCGCAATTGGCACGGGTGGGCTCAACCTTCCCACGGGCAGTTCGGTTCGCCCGGATCTGGTGGCTGGCCAGGCGGTGATCGCTAATGCCGATGCGCCCATCAACTTCCGCGGCGTTCCCGGCGGCACATCCTACTTGAATCGCAACGCGTTTACCAATCCCCCGGTGTTCGCCGGCGGCCAAAACGTCGTGCAGCGGTTGGGGACAGTTGGACCGTATCTGCCCAACATCCGCGATCGTCACCTCGTGAGCGAGGACATTAGCATCCAGAAGCTCTTCAAGTTCGCCGAGAGCCGCAGCGTCGAGTTGCGTGGCACCTTCCTGAATCCGTTCAACCGTCACGGAATTGGTGGTCTGGTGGCCAACATCACCGATCCCAACTTCGGGCAGTTCACTGGACAGCAGATCGGGCCGCGAAACATCGAACTCGCGCTCCGGCTGACTTTCTAACTTCCGCAACTTACTCAAAGAAACGAGCGGCCTGCCAGTCAGGCCGCTCGTTTCGCATTTTGTAGTCAGTTGGCGGCGCCGGGCCGCTCATTGCCGCCGGCAATTGCGCCGATCACAAACAGCGGCTCCCTTCCACTCACCACTTCGTCCGGCAGAGGCTTGTCATGAGGCTCGTGCGACCAGTCCTCCTGGCACACGAAGAAGCGCAGAAACGGCCGCCGCTGTCCGGTGACGTGATCGCGAATGGCACCCTGCAGCATCGGGTAGCGCTTCTCCAACTCATCCAGCACCATGCCCAAACACACTTCGCCCGCAAACTCCATGGGAACGTCGCCCTCCACGCACGCCAGCGTCCGCAGGTGGGCCGGCAGAATCACGCGGATCATGAGATCGTCTGCACTTCCACCGACAACACCGGCGGCAGATCCCGCACGATCGCGGTCCATGTGTCGCCTGTATCCGCGGATGCGTACACCTGGCCTCCTGTAGTGCCGAAGTAAACACCGCAGGAATCCAGCTGATCCACCGCCATCGCGTCGCGCAGCACGTTGACGTAGCAATCGCGATCGGGCAGGCCGTTGCCCAACTCCTGCCACTCGTTGCCGCCGGTGCGGCTGCGATAGACGCGGAGTTTTCCATCCGGCGGGAAATGCTCGGAGTCACTCTTGATCGGGACCACGTAGATCGTCTCGGGCTCATGCGCATGCACGTCGATCACGAAGCCGAAGTCGGTCGGCAGGTTGCCCGAAACCTCCACCCACTCCGCGCCGGCATTATCGGATCGCATCACGTCCCAGTGTTTCTGCATGAACAACGTGCTTGGCCGCGAGGGATGCATCGCGATGTGGTGCACGCAGTGGCCCACCTCGGCCTCGGGGTCGGGAATGTATTGCGAGCGCAGACCGCGATTGATCGGCTGCCAGGTCACACCGCCGTCGTCCGTCCGGAATGCCCCAGCCGCGGAGATCGCGATGTAGATTCGTTTGGAATCCGTTGGGTCAAGCAGAATGCTGTGCAGGCACATGCCGCCCGCCCCTGGTTGCCAGTGAGGTCCCGATCCGTGGCGCCGCAGCCCTGCCAGTTCGGTCCACGTCGCGCCCCCGTCGGTGGTCTGAAAAATGGCTGCGTCTTCCACGCCTGCATAGACGGTATCGGGATCGGTCAACGAAGGTTCCAGATGCCAGACCCGCTTGAATTCCCAGGGGTGTGGTGTGCCGTCGTACCATTGATGGGTTCCAGGTACTCCGTCATAGACAAACTTGTTTCCAACCGGTTCCCACGTCGCACCTCCGTCGCGCGACCGCTGGATCTGCTGACCGAACCAGCCGGAGGACTGCGAGGCATAAATGGTATTCGGATCGGCGGGGGAACCTTTCAGATGGTAAAGCTCCCAGCCTGCGAAGTGAGGTCCGTGGACTTTCCAGTCCTTGCGCCGGCCATCGGATTCGAGGATGAAGGCGCCCTTGCGAGTGCCTGCCAAAACGCGCACTTTGCTCATAGAAATCTCCTTTGAACTCCCTTACACATTGCAGGGAATCCGTTTCGCCGGGCGAGCGGCCCCTCTCAAGTGTTCAGGCAGTTCTCTTGCCGGCGGATCTGTTGATATTGTCGAACGAAGGGCGCCGGAATCGACAGTTGGGCGCAACAAAATTAACGATTGTCTTCTGGCTCCTGTCTTCGGTCTTCTGCCTCCTCAATGCACCGCCAACTCATCCTTCACCGGAAGCTTCGGGAACGGATTGTGCGGCTCCATCTGGTACCAATAAGCCACCGACGCAATATCGTCCTGGAGCGGCAGATACTTGCGGTTGTACTTCCAGCCAAGGGCCTGGATGTTGACCTTCAGATCGCTCTCAAAGCGGATCGGGTCGGTCAGGTGCCACCGGTAAAGGCCGAAACGCTGCTGTGACGCGTAAAGGCCGTCGGGCTTGATCACCTGAATCAGGCCCGAGTAAGGAGTGGTAAATGTCTCGTACTCTTTTTTTTCCTTATTTTCGAAATTGTAAGACCCGCAGAAATAATCTTCGGTTCCCGTGCCGGCGATCGTGGGAAACTGCTTGTCGCCGTCCATGAAGAACTTGATCTCGCCCTCGCCCCACCAGCCGTTGCTGTTCACCCCCCACGCCATGTAAGTCCCCACATAGTGGCCGCGGCCCTTGATTCCATCCACGATCGTATATAGCTGTTTGAACGGCAGGGGGTTCACGCGGCGGAACTGGGCGTGGAAGTACGCTGCGTCCGAGGGCACCGGAGCCTGCGTATAGTCGATCTGGTAGTAAATGGTCATCGGCCGGTCATCCAGATTCTCCAGCGTAATCTTCGCCCGCTTGCGGAATGGCATCGGCCAGTAAGAGTTGAAGGCGCTTCCGGGATTCACGCACACGGCTTGCGAATTGAGAGGCGCATACTTACCCCATCCCATGCCGAAGAAATCACCAACAGGAACCTCCACCGACGGATTCTCCTCGCCGTCCCAATACATCCGCAGAATGGAGAACCGCCAGTTGCCGGTCGGTGTCATCCAGATATGCTGGATCGCGCCCTGCGTCTGAATGTCGGCCAGTGTGAAGGTCGTGCCCGGTTGGATCACGATGTAAGGATTCACCTTCCATCCCTGGCCGAGTTCGGACGCGGCGTTGGATGCCGATCCCTGGGGCGGCGACGCCATGGCGCCCTTGCCCTTTTCACCTGTCAGATTCTCAGGGCTAACCGAGAATGTCTTTGCTTTTGCCACACGGAAGATGTTTTCAAGGCTCGAAGTAAGTCCCGTGAAGCTGCCATCCTGGCCGGCAAGGGATAAAGTGAGACAAAAGAGTAGGCCACCCGCCGCGATCCGGGTTGTCATGAGGAATGCTCCTTTCCGAAAACTGCCGGCGCCCATGGCTCGCGAGAGTGTGGAAATTGCGTCGCCCCCGCAGGCGCGCGCCAGCCGGGAAGGAACTGCTCTAATCCTTCCGTGGCAAGCTTATCGCGAATTTCGATCCCGTGCAGCCTGCGCCCGGGAGACTGTGGCTGCCCCGGATGCGCGAAAATCCGCAGACACTGGAACCTCCGCCCTCTAAACGTTCTAAGCGTTTCCTCCGATAGCTCCGGTATGAAGTGGATGTTTCTCACCTTCTTCGTGAGCCTGTTGCCGCTGATGGTGATTCAGGCCCAGACGTCCGCGGCAGGGCCCGCATCGCCGGGCGCCAAGCCCTCTCCCGAGGGCGCGCCAAAGGGCGACGCCAAGCCAGGGAACTGGAGCATCTTCGCCCTCGCGCATCCGCAGGCACAACTGCTGCTCGGCGTCGATTGGAGGCGTGCACTCGCCTCACCCCTCGGACCCGTTCTGCTGAAGCAGGTGCGGCTCGGAGGACATCCGCTATTCGGCTTTCTCGAGTCCATCGACAACGTCGACCGCATTCTGGTCTCCTCGGAGGGCGTAGTCGAGGGCTCTCGTTCACTGCTGGTGATCGGGGAAGGGCGATTTCAATTGGCGAAAGTGCGTGCGATGGCGAAGGCCGATGGCGCCGTCACCAAGCGCTACAACGATGTCGAACTCCTGGTGCCGCCCGGCGCGACCAATGACGATCTCCACTTTGCCCTCGTCGATTCCCAGACCATCTTCTTCGGCGACGGCTACTCCGTGAAGGATGCCATTGACCGCTGGATGAAGCCCGACGGCCAGGCGCTTCGCAATCCGGTCGCTGCGCGCGCCGCCGGGCTCATGCAGACACACGAATTGTGGGCTGTGGCGCAGAATCTCGCGGAGACCTTGCCAGTGCTCGGCCTCGGCCAGACTGATCTCACCGAACAGGTGGAGACACTCGAAATCGGCATCGCTACCGGGCAGACAATGACCGCCCACGTCACCATCCGGGGTGCGACCGACGAAGCTGCGCAGTCCCTCTCCACCGGGCTCCCCGCGCTTCTGCAACTCGCTGCGTTTCAGTTTTCGAATCAGCCCTTCCTTACCCAGGTGTCGCAGCGGCTCAAAGTCGTTACCGAGAAGAACTACCTCAAGATGGGTGTCACGCTCGACAGCAAACTATTGGAGCAGAGCCTTGGCGAACTTCGCGCCGCCGCTCCCGCGCCACGGCGTATGCCCACCATGTCGGCTCATGTGGCGAATCTGGCGCAGGCCGTCGCGGCGGGTGAAGTCGCGCCGCCTGCTGCAAAGCCGGTCGTGGAGGCCACGCCCGCGACGGCGACAGTCGTGACTGGCAGCGCGCCCTCTCAGCCGCCCGTTCCCACGCTCGAAGCCGCGCCGAAAACGGACCGCCGTACGATTCTCATCGTCGGCGAAGACGGCGTGCGCGAGATTCCATTCGAAGGGAAGGGCGACGCGAAAAGCGAGAAGAAACCGTAGCGCTCCCGAATCTCGCCAACAGGCTAACCTCGTCCACGGCGCTGACGTCCTATACAGTGATAAAGTAGCGATTAAAGTGGACGATACAAGCCCCCTTCTGCGTCTGCTGCGGACTGCGCGGCGGCGTGAACTGACACAGCTCTTCCTCGAACAGGGAAGCTACGCCATCATCGCCGCTCTTGCGGCCTTGATCCTGCTGTTGCTGCTCGGCACTCAAGTGCTCGACTGGTACTGGCCCGTGCTGCTTGCGGCGGTCACACTCGTCGTCGGCACCTACCGTGTCCGCGGACGCGTCCCCGACCAGTACACAGTTGCCCAACGCGTCGATTCCCGCCTCGGCCTGCACGACACGCTTTCCACCGCCGTCTATTTCGGCCAGCCACACGAAGAGCGAGCCCACTCACAAGCCTCCCTGATCGACGCACAGCGGCAGTTCGCCGAACAGACCGCGCAAACCGCCGACCCCGTCGCCGCCACCCCTCTGTCCATCCCTCGTCAAGCGTGGGCCACCGTCGGCCTGATCGCCATCTGTGGCACTCTCCTCATGGTGCGTTACGGGTTCCACGGCTCGCTCAGTTTGAAGCAGCCGCTGGTCGACCTGCCATTCGACTCGCTCTTCGGCACACCCGTGGAAGTCGCCAAGGCAAAGCTGTCTCCGAAGCAGAAACTGCCCGAGGGCTTCGAAGGCATGACCATTCCCCCCGAGGGCAAGGAAGAAACCGCCGAAGAGCGCAAAGCCACTCCCGAAGGCGACCAATTCAAAATCCAAACCGTGTCCGACGAGCCCGGTGCAAAGAGCGGCGAAAAAGGCCAGAAGACCGACGAGGGTGAGCCGCAAGGCCAGCAGGCCGGCGAGGAAGGCGAGAAGGGCGAGGGTAAAGGCAGCGGGGACGAGCGGTCGCAAAGCGGCAACGCCGGCAAAGGCGCCAACCAGCAAAACGCCAAAGCGCCATCCAAGAACGACGCGAATTCGCAGAACTCCCAGCAATCCGGCGAAAATTCCTCCCTTATGGACAAAATGCGCGACGCCATGGCCAACATGCTCGCGCGCATGAAGATGTCGCCGCATGGGGGCGATTCGAACAAGAAAAGCATGGCCAACCAGCAGGGCACGCCCCAATCGGCCGGCGCGCAGAAGCAGGGCGGCCAGAAGGGCACGCAGGCGCCCGGCAAGGCGAATGAGGGCCAGTCACCGTCTGACCAGCAGGGCGAACAGCAGGGCGAAGGCGAGAGTAAGATGAATGCCCAGGGCAAGACCTCCGACGGCGCCGGCGAGAAGCAGCAGGCCGAAGGGAAATCGGGCGCGGGCAAGCAGGACGGCGAGAAGGATATCCGTGCCGCCGAGCAGGCCGCAGCCATGGGCAAGATCTCCGAGCTGTTGGGCAAGCGAGCCAAGGACATGGCCGGTGAAGTGCTCGTCGAAGTCAGCTCCGGCAAACAGCGCCTCAAGACGGACTACGTGCAGCGCAGCGCAGCTCACGGGGATGCCGGCGGCGAGATTCATCGCGACGAAGTGCCGGTGGAGTATCAGCAGTTCGTCCAGCAATACTTCGAGCAGGTGCGCAAGACGGGAGCGCCCGCCGCGCAGCCCGCGGCGCCAACCCCTGGCGCGCCAACCAACTCTGCCGCGCCAGTCACTCCGGCTGCCAAGAAGTAGCTCCAGGCCCTGGCACATCGCTACCACCGGAGCCGGACCAGCGAAGTGCCCGTGAGGTCGGCCACGGCACTTCCAGGGAGCAGTGTATGACCGCCAAACGTATCTTGATCCTCGGTGGGTACGGAAGCACGGGCCTGCCTTTAGCGCGCCTGCTGCTGTCGAATACGGATGTCTCCATCGTCCTGGCCGGGAGGAGCCTCGAAAAGGCCCGACGCGCCGCCGCAACACTCAATGCCGCCTGCGGTGCGAATCGCGCTCGCGGCGTTTTTGCCGATGCAGGCGATCCACAGAGTCTCCGCAAGGCGTTCGAGGGGATCGATCTGGTGGCCGTCGCATCGAGCACATCCGAATTCGCCGAAACCGTTGCCAGATCCGCGATCCAAGCCGGCATCGACTATCTCGACGTGCAATACTCGGCGGCCAAGATGCGCCTGCTGCGATCCATGGCCGCCGAAATCGAACGCTCCGGCCGGTGCTTCATCAGCGAATGCGGATTCCATCCCGGCCTCCCCGCCGCGATGGTGCGCTACGCCGCCAGCGAATTTGACCGTCTGGACTCCGCGAATATCGGAAGTGTGATCAAGATCGACTGGAAGAGTCTCAACCCGTCGCCCGCCACCATCCGGGAGTTTATCGGCGAGTTCATGAACTTCCAGACGCTCCACTTCAAGGACGGACGTTGGCAGAAAGCCGGCGCAATGGCCATGATGATCCCCAGGTTCATGGACTTCGGCGGCCAGTTCGGCCAGCAGTATTGCATCCCGATGTTCCTTGAGGAGATGTATCCGCTGCCGGAAGCATATCCCAGCCTGCGCGATACGGGCTTTTTCGTCGGCGGTTTCAACTGGTTCGTGGATTGGTTCCTCTCACCGCTCATCATGCTCGGGTTGAAGCTTTTCCCCAAACAAGCCATCGGCCCCCTCGGCAGGGTCATGATGTGGGGGTTGAAGATCTTCTCACCCCCGCCCTATGGCACGATTCTCAAGTTGGAGGCAAGGGGCGTGCAGAACAACGCGCCGAAATTCATCGACCTGCTGATCTCACACCCCGATGCCTACATGCTGACGGCCATTCCCGTTGCGGCCTGCCTGATGCAATACCTCGATGGGAACATCCGCAAGCCGGGTTTGTGGCTCCAGGCGCACATGGTCGAGCCAAAGCGGTTTTTCCGCGACATGCAAACCATGGGAGCGGCGGTCACAACGTCTGCATCGGAGACCGCCTGATCCAGGGCCTTCGCCCAACCCCGCCCCGCAGCAACCCCAGCGCCACAACCTGGCCACTACCCGGCCGCACCCCGCTCGGAGTAACATAAATCCGATGATCGAAGACATTTCCGAATACAGGCGCTGGAAGCAGCAGGGAGAAGCTTTGCGCGCGCGAGCCAAACAATCACTGGAAACCCGCTTCCGTGAATGCCTCATGGAAGCCATGCAGATCGCCGAGGAGTATCGCGACGACTTCGGCGCTCCGCTCAAACCGCCCGCCATGATTACTGCGTTCCGCTACAAGGCGACGCCGAAGAAAGGCGCCAAGAAGCCAGCCAAGCCATCGGCTGCCGCCAAAGCCGATGCGCCCGCACCCGCCGCCCCTCCGGCACCCGCCGCAAAGCCCGACCCCAAGGTGGCCGAGCTGCAAAAGAAGCTCGCCGCCGCCAAAAAGAAGCTCGAAGCCGCGAAGGCCGGCGGCGGCGCGACCAAGAATCTCGAAGATCGCATCTACGAGATCGAAGACGACCTGCGTCTGGCATCCGGGCGCGCACAGTAATCACGCGCGGGGCTCCACCCGCCGCCGCGAAGCGTCGTACCATAAGGGCAACGGATGTACCGCCTGCTATCCATCTTGTTTCTCGCCGGCTCGCTTGCCGCCGCGGACTGGGAAGAGTACCGCACCGGACCGTTCCAGGTGTGGACGGAAGGCTCGGAAAAGGAAGCCCGCCAGTTACTCGTGCGCCTGGAGCAGACGCGGCACATGCTCGGCACTTACTTGGGCAAGCAGGATCTCGTCTCGCTGTGGACGCTCCGCGTGGTCATCCGGAAGAATCAGCCTGCGTCGCCCTGGAGGCTGGGCCGTGACGCGATGGTCAGCACACTCACCGCGAATACGCCGCCCAGCCGCGAGTGGATGCACGGCCTGGTCACCATGCTGCTGGAGGCGAACGCGAAGCGCATGCCTCGCGAGTGGGAGTCCGGGCTCACCGCCTTTCTTTCCACGCTCGAAGCCGCGGGCCCGAAAATTACCCTGGGGATACCCCCGAAGGACAGCGCACGGAACACGGACTGGGCTCGCGTGCACTTACTGGCGACGAACCCGGAGTACGGCTCGCGGTTTCGTGTGCTGCTGAACAACTTACAGCAGGGAGCCACCGAGGACGTCGCGTTCCGCAACAGCATCGGCATGACGCGTGCCGAATTGGACACCGCCGCCACCCGGCACCTCGCAAACACGGCGTTGGCGCCCTTCGTCACGTCGGGACGGCCCATCGCCGATCGCGATTTTCCCGCGCGCCCTGTCGAGACGCCTCGCGCGCTCGCCTCCATCGCCGACGCGACCGCCAATCCGAAGTTAGTGCCCGCCGGAACACTCGAAGCGATGGAAATTGGTGGACTCGCCGCCGCCCGCGAGGGCCGTAAGTCCGAGGCCCGCGACTTACTCAAACAGGCCATCGCCAACAATACCGCCAGCGCGCTCGTGCATTTCGAGTACGGCAAGTTACTCGAAGAGGCCGATTCCAAGCGCGCCGCGTTCGTCGAAGCGGCGAAGAAGAACGGGCTGTGGGCCTTGCCATACATCGAACTTGCCCGGCTCGAGTCCACGCCGTCGCGCGTGGCCCACTACCTCAAGGAAGCAACTACGCGCGACGGCCGCAATAGCGAACTGTGGCAGCAGTACGCGCAGGCGTTGTCCGATGCCGGGGAGCTCAGCGAAGCATCGAAAGCATGGTTCAACGCCGAACTCACCGCGCCCGGCGCAGCCGAACGCGACAAGGTGCGCGAAGCGCGATTGCGATTCGTCGAAGAGCGCGCCGCCCGCGAGGAGGAGATGAAGCGCCGCGAGGCCGAGGAGCGCCAGCGCGAGATGGACCGTCTGCGAACCGAAGCGATGAATCGAATTCGCGAGGCCGAGGCCAAAGCCAACAAAGGAGCCGCGCGCGATCCGAATCAGAAGGTCGAGGAATGGTGGGACGACAAACAGCCCTCCGTCAAAATGCAGGGCGCCCTCGAAAAAGTGGACTGCCTGGCGAAAGGCGTCGCCCGCCTCTTTGTCCGGCCCGCCGAAGGCAAGCCCGTTGCGCTCCTCATCCCCGACCCCGGCAAGGTCGTCATCCTCGGAGGCGGCGGACAGGCCTCCTTTGGCTGCGGCGTGCAGAAGCCTCCACGCAAAGTGAGCATCGAATACAAAGAGCGGGCCGATCCCAGGCTCGCCACCGCGGGAGATATCGCGATCCTTGAATTCCGCTAATTCGAATCCCGCGCGCTGGTGGGCGATTGGTACCTTCGCGCTCTACTCCTCGCTCAACTTCCTTGACCGGCAGACGCTGGCCGCCATGGCCCCGCAGATTCAGTCCGAATTCCAACTCAGCAATGAGGACATCGGTTGGGTGGTATCCGCGTTTTCACTTACCTATGCCCTGTGCTCGCCCCTCATCGGATTACTCATTGACCGCATCGGACTAAGCCGTGGCGCCATCCTGACGATCCTCGTATGGTCGGTAGCAGGGCTGCTGACCGGCTATGTGGAAGGTTTCGCTGGATTGCTTGCCTGCCGTGCTCTGCTGGGCGCCGCCGAGGCCGGTGGAATCCCGGCCTTTGCCAAAGCCAGCGCCACCTATCTTTCGCCGAAGGAGCGCGCCCTCGGCACGGGAATCAATCAACTCGGCATTAGCGCCGGCAGCATGGGCGCGCCCGTGCTCGCTGCCTTCGTCGCGGCGCAGTATGGCTGGCGGACAGCGTTTGTTGTCGCGGGCGTGCTCGGTTTCTTTTGGATCCCGCTCTGGAGGTACGTCGAGTCCCGGGCGCCCGCTGTCCTGCCCTCCGTCTCTGGCGCCAAACCCGCCACTCCCAGGGAAATGCTGCGCGACGGCCGTTTCTGGTCATTAATCGCAGGAAATGTGCTTGTAATGACAGTCTATAGTTTGTGGATGAATTGGACCACCATCTTCTTCGTCCGTACCTATGGGCTGACCCAGACGGCTGCAAACCAAGCCTACGTCTGGATTCCGCCGCTGTTCGCGACGGCGGGCGGGTTGTTTGGCGGGTGGCTTGTGATGCGCTGGATGAACGCCGGCGTCCCGGTGTACCAGGCCCGCAGCCGCGCGCTGTGGATAGGAAGCATCGCCATGCTGGCCACCATCGCCGCACCGCACATGCCCGGACCCGCCTCGGCCACCGCCGTCATCTCGTTCAGCTTCTTCTGGACGCTGGTCATGAGCGCCAATGTCTACGCGCTTCCTCAGGACATCTTCGGACCGCAACGCGCAGCGTTCGCCGTCGCCTCCATCACGTTCGGCTATGGCATGATGCAGACGTTCTACGCTCCGGCCGTCGGCCGCATGGTGGATCGCTACGGCTTCGGCCCCGTGTGTCTGCTGACAGCCGCGCTGCCGTTCCTGGGCTGGCTGGTTCTCCACCGTGCCACGCGGAGGGAGGCGGCGTGAAGGTCGACAGACTTGCGCAGCGTGGTGCCAGCCTCGCGCGGCGTTGCGTCGGCCCTGCGCAGCATGGTGCCAGCCTCGCTCAGAGTGGTGACTGCGTCGCGCAGGGTGATGACTGCGTCACGCACTGTGGTGCCAGCCTCGCGCTGCGTGGTGGCGGACTCCCGCGGCACGGGGTGCGCCAATGAAAGAGTGGTGGAAGCGGCTTTGGTTTCGCCTCCTCGGCAAGGACCCCGAGGCCGTGGTGGTCAGCTTCGCCACGGGCTCTCCGCCGCAGGTGCTGGCCATGCTCGAAGAAGTCCGCACGCTCCTTCCGGACCGCCGTCACTTCCTCGTCTCCAATCAAACCGCAGCCCCTCAAGGTGTGGAGATCATCCCCATCGCGCGGGCAAGCGAGCGCCTCAGCCGGTTCCGGATCGGCATGGCACCGGTCCTGTTCGACCGCGACCCCGCGCACTCCGGGTTACGCCGCACGGCGTTTCGGCTGGCGCCAACGAAGATCCTCGCCTACAATCAGCGCCTCGAAAGGCATCATCTGCAACCCGGCTGCTGGCTGGCGTCCCTGCTGTTCGTGCGCGGTGTCCCGCTCGACCGGATCTGGCTCCGTCCGCGTTGGCTTCCCTTTGCCACGGAGGATCGCACCCTAGTCCCGGACGACCCGCTGATCTTTGAGGGCCGCCCGCCGGCGCGCGGCAAGCGCCGGGTCGCCATAGTGACTCCGTTTCTTCCGTACCCGTTATCGCATGGCGGTGCCGTGCGCCTTTACTATCTCATTCGCGCTCTTTCCAACAAATACGACGTGTATTTGTTCGCTTTCCGGGAAACCGCAACCGTCTCCGGTCTGCAGCCGCTGCTGGAGTTCTGTGCCGCCATCGCGACGGTGTCGAAACCGAGTTACCGCGAGCCCCGCTGGTCGACGCTGCTGCCTCCGGAGGTCCAGGAATACGAGTCGAAACCGATGCGCCGTCTCATCGAGCGCCTCCGCATCGAGCGCCGCATCGAACTGTTTCAGATCGAGTTTACACAACTGGCGCGCTATCCCGGCGACGTGTTAGTCGAGCACGACGTCACTTACGATCTCTACAGCCAGGTCCACCAACGCACCCAAACGCGCGCCTCCTGGTGGGACTGGTGGCGCTGGCGCCGCTTCGAGCAACGCGCGGTACGAACGTTTCGCCAAGTGGTCACTATGTCCGAAAAGGACGCCCGCATGCTCGGCGTGCCGCACACTCGCGTGATTCCGAACGGTGTCGACCTCAGCCGCTTCCAGCCCGCGCCTGAGGCCGCCTCCCAGCGCCTCCTGTTTATCGGTTCCTTCCGGCACTTCCCGAACCTCACGGCGTTCCGCTTCTTCTTCGACGAGGTATGGCCCGTGGTCCGCACCCGCTTACCCGAGGCCGAACTGACGGTGGTGGCCGGTCCTGATCCGGAGACTTACTGGCGCGCCTCAACAGGTACCGGTCTGCCCGGCAAGGAGTTACTCGCGAGTCAGGGCATCGAACTTCTCGGGTTCGTCGCGGACGTCCGCCCGTTGTATGAGAAGTCGAACGTGGTGCTGGTTCCGACCCTCGTCTCGGCGGGCACGAACGTGAAGGTGCTGGAGGCGATGGCGATGGAGCGTGCCATTGTCTCCACCACCTCGGGTTGTGGCGGGATTGATGTGGTCAGCGGCGAGCACGTGCTCATCGCCGATGGAGCGGAGGAGTTCGCGGTGGCCACCATCCGCCTGCTCGAAGACGCCGCGCTCCGCCGTCGCCTCGCCGAAGCCGCGCGCCGCAAAGCCGAACAACTCTACGATTGGAGTAGACTTGGCGACATGCAGTGTTCGCTGCTTGATCAGCTCCTGCCCGACCGGGTTCTGATCCGCGAAGGCGGCCCTGGGGACGTTGGCGTGGTCCGCGCGATTCAGGCCGAGGCTCTGCCGTCGTCGAAGTGGGATGCGGAGCACTATCTGCGCCACGAGTTTTACGTTGCGTTGCTGGATGGGGAAGTCTCCGGTTTCCTCGTTGCGCGCAACACGGCGCCGGACGAACGCGAAATTCTCAATGTTGCCGTTGCGCCGCGGCATCGGGGGAAGGGAATTGGCGAGCGGCTCCTTCGCCGGATGTTGGAGAGCGGCAAGCCCGGCGACGTATTCCTCGAAGTACGCGAATCGAATGTCCGGGCGCAGGCCCTGTATGCGCGAATCGGCTTTGTCGTCGTGGGACGGCGGTCGAATTACTACGACGACCCGCCGGAGACTGCCGTCATCATGCGAATCACTCCGTAGTGATTCCGGGTGACCTATCAACCTCAACTACCTGTCCACGGTTCGAGCGGAAGTGGTTCGGAAGCGCTTTCAGATCCCCCAGATTTCTTGCTGGTTTCCCCGGATTCATGCTAATTTGGCGGAATCGGTCCCGGCGTCTCAGCGTCGAAATCGAAGCGTGGTGGGCCCGTTCGAAATCATGAGCATGAAATTGAGATTCGCCCGCATCGGTGCGGCGATCGGATTGCTCCCCGCCTTGGCAATCGGATGCAGTTGCCTGGCAGAGAAACTCCCATGCCGCAGCCTGCTGGCCGCGGAGGTAGTCTTTACTGGCAGGGTCGAGGCGGTCGAGCCTGTTGACGCCAGCGGCCGCGAGTCCCGTTACACGTTTCAAGTGACACGCGATATCGTTCGCGCTTCCTCACCCACGGTGGAAGTCAGCGCGGGAAACGACGGGGGCATGTGCGGCATACGCTTCAAAAAGGGCGAGGAGTATCTGATCTTCGCATCTGGCATCGATGGCGTTCTGAAAACCGACCTGTGCAGCGGAAGCCAGCATGTCCGCTTCGCCGCGACCACACTGGCATATTTCTTTTCCCGCTCGGCTGTCCGCCAGTTGGCGGATTTCGGCGTCCTGTACGGCTTTGTCTCCAACCGCGAAAGCGATCTTCAATCCTTCACAGCGACTTGGCCGGTCGCGGATGTGCGTGTCGTCGCCTGGCAAGGCGCCACGCAAGCCGCGGAGACCCGTACTGCCGCCGACGGAACATTTGCCTTCTTCCAGTTGCCCGAAGGGAAGTACCGCCTCGCCGTGGAGGCGCCCGGCGATTTCCGTTCCCAACGCGCGGATTCCACAGGCTCGGTCGCTCCTGGACAATGCGAGGATGTCTCCTTTTTCAACACGAGCCGTGCACGGTTGAAGGGGGTTCTCCACCATGCGGAAGGCGAACTTGATGACTCCATCCATGTGAAACTCGTTCCTCTCGGCCCCGAACCAAAGGTCAATCCCGGAGAATCATCGGAACTGACCAGCGACCTGGAAGCCGGAGTTTTTCGGTTTGAAGTTCCTCCTGGAAGATACCGCCTCAGTTTCCGCGAAATCGGCCATTCGGACGCTGTCGACTATCCCGCCGAACTTCAACTCGTGCCAGGCGCAAACCCGGAAATCCGGTTCCGGCTCCCGCGGCGTCCGCAGTACTTCCTGGAAGGTATCGTTGTCGATGCCAGCCACCGTCCCGTGGAAGGTGCGCACGTGCACATCTCGGCCGCTGGCGCGGATGGCAGCGCTTTTTCAGGAAACGTGCTCACGCCAGCGAACGGACGCTTCCGGTTCGAGACCGTGCCGCTCGAATATGTTGTCCGAGTCCGTACCGCAATATGCGGCGACCGGGACGTGACGAAGTCGAACGTCGGCAAAGGGCACAACGGCCCCCTCCGCATTGTGGTTCCTGCTGGATGTCCGCCTGAGTAACTGAAATCGGCAAGCCACTGGTTCGACCAGTGACCACTGGCTGATTGTCTCTTTGGGCGCTGGCGGATAACTCTTGCTTGACTGACCGGTAAGGCTGGGGTATTACTGGAGTGTACAGGCCTCCCTCACGGCCCAAATAACTCCCCATCGCCATCGCAAGCCCGTATCCTGTTCCAAACGACGATGTCCACACGATCGTTCCATCGGGCGCCAACAAACTCGGCGTTCCCAGAACAGCCCACGTGGGTCATTGCGGTTTACCGGATCCCCCTCGACATACGCGTACCGGTTCCAACTCCCCGGCTCCGCCGCACCCGCACTCGCCACATACGGATCCGCCGTCAAAAACCGCCCCCCACTCGACCCGTAGTACCGCTGATCCGCATAATTGAACCCCGTGTTCGAATCCCGGTAGTACGTCCCGAACTTGTCCCGGTCATGCGACGTCACCGTGAACTCCGCCCGATACGGATCATACTTCAACCCGCCGCTGACCACACTCCCCAACCGGTCCCTGTCCGCCTGCATCCCCTTCGGAATCACGGACTCCACCACCAGCCGGTAAGCCCCGATGTTCCCCGACCCGTCCACCGCATTGACGTTGTAAATCCCCTGCCGCTCGCCACTCAAGCCATAGAAGTAGAACTCCGTCGCCCCCGACGCCTTCGTCCGCCACACCCGCTTGTTATCCGGCCCATACCCGTAATACTCCGTCCCCGACCATACCACCGAAACCAGCCGGTTCTCGACGTCGTAAGTCAGCGGCTGGCCGCCCAGCGACGTCGTGTTCCCGTTCGCGTCGT
The DNA here is from genome assembly GCA_016789785.1 of Bryobacterales bacterium. The sequence continues at coordinate 1,602 of JAEUQE010000175.1, read as the reverse complement.
ACCCATAGCCCACGATCCGGTTCGTCGACCCGTTCACCGCCACCGACCATGTCGGCGCGCTCCCCTTCGTCACCGTCTTCGACAACAGATTCCCGAATCCGTCGTAACCGAACAAATGCCCCCACTCCGGCCCCGTCGTCACCGCCGACACCAACCGCTTCAGCTCATCGTAACCGTAAGTCACTTCCTCCCCGCTCAGGTAATTCTTCATCTGCGTGATCTGGCCATTGTTCTGCGTTGGCGAAAAACGGTACTCCAGGTCCATCACTCCGGCCACCGTCATCCGCGTCAGTTGCATCCGCGCGTTGTAAGTCCGAGTCTGAATCTGACCCGTCCCGTAATTGATCTGCGTCATCTGGTTTGCGGCGTTGTAAGTGAGTTCCGGGCGGATTTCACGGCCAACCACCGCCGCCTTCTGAAAGGTGCTGAGCGTCACGGCGTCATTGTCGGGATCCAACAGTCGGTCCAACGCCGCCCGACTGGTCCGCATCCGCCTCGCCGTCTCCGCCTTTGAGAGTTTGCGCTCTTCCATCGCATTCGCAACATGGCGAGCGAGAACGCGCATGATGGTATTGGACGCCGCCTGTTCATGGATGCGTCCTCCCGGAGCCAGCTATCGAAACTGGACCCGATGTTCTTCTTCCTCATGGCTTCGCGCCTTTCATCCGTTTCAGTGCATCTCGATCTCCGCCTGTGGCGTCTTCTGCGTCTTCTTGACGAATCCGTGCAACAGCACCTCTGCTCGCTTGCAAAGCACAAAGTGATTCTCGCAACTCGGCCATGTGCGATGTCGCTGCGCACCTCCCACAATCGCTTGCCGCGCGGTCGAACCAGTGGCATCCCAATTGGCCGGCGAACGGCACGTCCTTCACATCTTCACCGATGATTTTCCGGTCTTCAGGGTCCAGCGTCGTCAACCACTCCCGCTCCGGTTCCGGGCCGCATCCGGCGTCCAAGCTCAGTGCCGCTTTGACGGCTAATGCCTGATGTCTCCATCTACCGAACCGGCCGAGGACACGGTAGACTGTGGTTATGCCGCTGTCGGAGCGCATCGTCGTCGACCCCAACATCCTGGCTGCCAAGCCGGTGGTCCGCGGGACGCGCCTCGCCGTCGAGTTCATCCTGGAACTCCTCGCAGCGGGCCAGTCGGAAAGCGAGATCCTCGCCAGTTACCCCGGACTGACGCGAGAAGACATCCTCGCCTGCTTGGCCTACGCAAGCTACTTGGCCCACGAATACAAAGCCTTTCCTATCCCCGCGTAGATGCGCCTGCTCGCCGATGAAAACTTTCCCAAGCCGATTGTTGAGGCGCTTCTTGTCGCGGGCCACGACGTCCGGTGGGCTCGCACCGAACTCGCCGGAGCAGATGACGTCGCCCTGCTGGATCTGGCGGAGTCCGAAGCGCGCATCGTGCTGACGCTCGACAAGGACTTCTGGCAGATCGCTGTCCAACGTCGGAGCCCCCTGGAACAATCCGGTGTCGTTCTGTTTCGGGTCCATCCCGCCACTCCGGAGAATCTCACACTGTCACAGCCGGGCGAAAACGGAGCCATTTTTGCCGGAGTGCCGGAGCGGAACTGAGCCAGTCTGTGGCGGGGAGGC
>JAEUQE010000174.1 GCA_016789785.1 Bryobacterales bacterium | reverse complement strand
GAAGCCCTCACGCCAGATCCGCATGTTGCGCCTCATGGTCCAGGCCTGCATGAAGGTGGTGCCACAGAGCGTATGGTTCACCGAACGCGTGCGCAACGTGTGGCGCGGCTATCAATCCCGCAACCTTCGCGGGGAGCGTCTCGCCGAAGAGCATCTCAGCGGAACGCCGCTGGTCCCGATGCGCGTCAGCTTCCCTGCCACGCGCGTGCAAGTGAGGGGCTGGCCCGGCTGGCTGATGGTCTCCGAAGCCACCGAACGCGCCGAGTGTACCCTTTATCAGCGCCTCATCGATCTTGCCGCCCGCGGGCGCTTCGTCGACATGGAGCACTGGCTCGATCGCTTCTTCGAACTGAGGCGCTCCGGCTGGAGCCGGGGCCTCTTCTCAACGGATGCGCACTTAAAGAACTTCGGCGTCATCGGCAACCGGATTGTGCTGCTCGATAGCGGAGGGCTTACTGATCATTGGCCGGATGTCGAAACGCACCTTGAGGTAGAGGAATCCGTCCAGAAACCGCATCAACGCCTTGGCCTCGGCGACGCCCTGGCATCACATCCCGAGATCGCACAGCGCTTCGATGAACGCTGGAAGTCGACCGTGAATCGCGGAGTGGTGCAACAGCACTGGCCTGCGACGGGCACGTAGTCACTCGAACACCAGTGCCGGACCCGCATCGCCCACGCTTGCCGTCGGAATTACGGCGATGTGCGATGCAGCGCCTCCGCCGAGAGTTCTGAACGTCGAGTCGATCTCCGGGTTGCCGCCCACTCCGCCGCTCAGCAAGAGACTGCCGCGGCGCGGAGCACGTGCCCGCAAGTTTTGCGATTGATCTGGCTTGTCGGGAGCCACGCCGGTTCGGGCTTCCACCAGAACCGAGAAACCAATCAAGGTCCACAGAACTCGAGTCATGGGCGACGCTCTCCCTTCAATCAACCCAAGAACGATAGACGAATCGACCCGAGTATTCGTTGACTACTGGTTTTCTGTTTACCGGAGCCAACTCGATTCGAGAACGATTAACGGCAAAGGGGACCGCGATCTGCTCGGCGTCGCAGTATCGACCTCCACCGCGACACCAAACGCCTCCTCCTCACCTCCTGCAATCCAACATCTCGATCCTCGCAGGTTTCCCGCAACCTCAATCCGGGTGGCGTCCGCAGGCCCGGTCGCCGCGGTGGAGCCGGCCGCGTCGATCGTCCAATCTCCGGTCGTGATCGCGACTACACGCGAGCTATCGCGCGAACGTTGGGGAGCCGTGTCGTGTCTGTTCCAACAGGGCCTCTTCTAGTGTTTTATCTCTTCGGCCCCGCCTTAGTTATTGTCGCGTGGTTGGCAAGCATCGTCTTGTTGGCCGTCGCCGCTTTTGGAATGGTCGCTGTACTTTTATTTCTTATAGGTCTCTTGAAGGCCATCATCGTGAACCCGGGCTGATCCGCCCGCGTTTCCTTCTTGACAAAAGTCAGGATACGACGAGCAAAGATCGCCGCACTCCAAGGACCAAAAGGGAACCCTTTCTCCCACCCACGAGAGCGCACGAGAATGTTCTGATGGGCCGCCCTCGCCCCTATGTGCGCAGCATAGATCCACGCTGACGGCGAAGGGGACCGCGATCTGCTCCGCGTCGCAGTATCGACCTCCACCGCGACACCAAGCGCCTCCTCCTCACCGCCTCCAATTCAACATCTCGATCCTCGCAGGTTTCACGCAACCGGAAACCGGGTGGCGTCCGCAACCCGATCGCCGCGGTCGCAGCCGGCCGGAATGCCGTAGCCACATTGGTGATACATTGGAAGCACGGACCGCAATGCTCAAGAAACTCACAAAGCACGGAAACAGTCTGGCACTGGTGATCGATCGCCCGATTCTCGATCTGCTGCGGTTTGATGCCGACACGGCGCTCGAGATCTCAACGGATGGCGATCGTCTCATCATCAGCGCCTCCGAGCCGTCGCCGCGCCGGAAGAAATTCGAGGCGGCACAGGCAGAGGCCCATAAGAGGTTTAGCAAGACATTTCGGAAACTGGCGGAGTAGCCACGTTGGACCCCATCTTCCTGACGATTGACGACGTCATCGAGATGCACGCAGATCAGATTGATCGCTAAGGTGGGACACATGGTCTTCGCGACCGCGCCGGACTGGAGTCGGCCATTGCGACTCCGCAGGCGACGTTCGGCGGTATATGGCTTCACGACTCGATCCCGGCGATGGCGGCCGCGTACCTGTTTCACCTTTGTCAGAACCACGCATTTCTCGACGGCAACAAGCGCATCGGCGCGAATGCCTCCATCACCTTTCTGTTCATGAATGGCTGGGACCTGACACTCGATGAGGAGGAACTGGTGGCCCTCGTCCTCGGCGTTGCCGCCGGCACTATCGACAAGAACCGCCTGACGTCAGTGTTTCTCCATCGATGCGTTGCCCCGGCCGAGTGAGATGAACGCAGCCTGGATGTGCGCTTGAAGGCGCGCTCCGCAGTGTGCGGTGTGGGTATCTGTTGGTCACTCACGATAAAACGGCGCAGGGTAGCGGCAAAGTTCCAGCGCTGCCACGCAAGTCCGTTAGGGACGAGGAGACCTCCGATTGAACGAGCCTACGTCGATTGTCCGTGAGATCCCGGTGTGGCCGCATCAATAGCGGCCTGGATCGCCGGTAAACTCTCTCTGATGATGTGCCATTCAATCGCCGACAACACCAGGACGGCGATCTGGCGACCCGTTAGGTTTTGTTCATACGAAATCGTTTGGTCGCCGGTGAGGAACAACTCGAAGCCGTCCCTTTCGGCGGCACTGAGAAGCTCCCCGTTCTTTAGCCCCGACCAGCCTTGGTAACGGACCGTGAAGGCCTCGTGAGGGGCAAGAGCGTTCCGCAACCGATGCGGAAGGTTCTCGTCAAGCAGCACCTTCACGAAACGGGTTGTCCTCGCAACGCGTGAGCAAATTCGACTAGACGGTGAATTTGAGAGATCGTGAGGCCGGGGTAGTCCTCATGAATTTCCTCGACGGTCAATCCAGAATCGTAGCTGTTGACAACTGCGTCGGGCAAAATTCGTGTACCGCGCACAATCGGCCGGCCCGACACCTTGCCTGGGATCTGTTCGATCAACTCGCAAGCCAACCAGTCGATATCGGTTCTTGCGTCAGCCATGTTCGACCTCCCTTTTCATGATAGCGAGACCACACTCAACTCGCGGGAAACAGCATAGCGGCCTGCATCCTGGAGGTGCGCGGTCCGTTGGCGCCGGCCGCGTCGATCGTCCAGTCTCCGGTCGTGATCGCGACTACACGCGAGCGATCGCGCGAACGTTGGGGAGCCATGTCGTGTCTGTTGTATGAAGGGCCTCGTCGATGGCTATGCTGATAGAGGGATAGCTGCTCATATGCCTAAGGCCATGACCGACCAAGAGACCACGCGCCTGACGATCACATTGTCCAGGCAAGCCGACCTTGCCCTGCGGTCCTACCTCGGTGCGCATGGGATGAAGAAGGGCGACATTTCGAAGTTCATCGAAGAGGCTGTGCGTTGGAGGATCTTCAACCAGACGGTCCGAGAGACCCGTGTGGCTTTCGCCGATGTTCCCCCGGAAGAACTGAAGAAGATGATCGATGAGGCCGTTGAGGACGTTCGGGCCAAACGGAGCCGGCAACGCACAAAATGACCTTGCCGCGTGTCATCCTCGACACCAACATTCCCCTTCGACTAGCCGTTTCCTATCTCACGTCCGAACTCGTGGCGAGCCTCTAACAAGGCAATTCTGCTATTTTCTTTCCAATGACCAAACGGATCCCGTGCTACGCCGCTATTCTGGCTTCGGTCGCAGTGGGGCAGCGGGCAACACATTGGACTACGGAACAGGCGCTGCAGGTTCAGTTGGTCGACGCCGCGAGGCCGTCGCCGGACGGCCGCTTGGTCGTGTACACACAGACCCGCCAAATCATCGAGCCCGAGAAGAGCGAATCCAATACGCAAGTCTGGCTGGCATTGGCCGATGGATCGCGGCGGTTCGAGCTAACCCGCGGAGAGAAGTCGAGTTCGAACCCTCCTTCTCTCCCAACGTAGCCTGGGTCTACTTCACCTCCTCGCGGACGGGTAAGAATCAGGTTTGGCGCATTGCGGTGGATGGAGGCGAGGCCGAGCAGATTACGGAAATGAAGGACGGCGTCGCTTCGTACGTGCTGTCGCCCAACGGCCAACAGATTGCTTTCACGGCCCACGAGACAGATCCCGCCATCGAGACGGCGAGGAAGGAAAAGCGCGACGTGGTTGTGGTGGATGAGAATCCACCCAACGCTGCGCTCTACTTGATTCCGGCGGAAACCAGTGCGCAGAAGAAGCGAGCGCACCGGAAAATTGCATCGGGAGACTACCATGTCGGCGGTGGACCCAATTCAATAGCGTGGTCCCCCGATTCGCGCTCGATCGCCTTCACGCACTTCAAGCGGCCCGAGGCGGAATACCAGATGACGGCGGATATCTCGGAAGTGGAGGTCGCGTCGGGCGTCGTCAAGCCACTGGCAGCGACCGGAGTTATGGAGAGCGCGCCGCTCTACTCGCCCGATGGCCGCTGGATCGCGTTTCAGCGAAGCTCCAATCCGCCGCGATGGGCGATCGACGGCCGAATCGTGCTGCTGCCGCGGGCCGGCGGCGCGCCGCGCGAATTGGCTGCGACCTTCGATGAATGGCCCTTGCTGGTTGGATGGGACGCGGCATCGCAGAATATTCTGTTCATCGAAGCGCGCGGAACCAGGGGTGTCCTTTATTCAATGCCCCTGAGCGGCTCGCCGGCTGTGCTTTTCGCTCCGCAACAGGGAACTCTGACCGCAGTGTCCTTGAACGCAGCAGGCACGCATGTGGCGTATTTGCGGTCGTCTCCCTCCGAAGCTCCCGAGGTGTATGCGATGTCACTGGCGGCGCGCACGCCGGTGCAGGTGAGCCGCGCCAACACGGCGCTGCCGAAACTGGATTTCCCCAAGACCGAACTTGTGAGGTGGAAGTCGAGGGACGGGCTGGAGGTTGAGGGGCTGCTGACTTATCCGGCCGGTCACGAAACCGGAAAGAGGTACCCGCTGCTGCTGAATATTCACGGCGGCCCGGCTGGCGGATTTCTCGAAACATTCATCGGTGGCCCGGATATCCATCCACTTGCCACGCTGGCCGGGAAAGGCTACGCGATCTTGCGTCCCAATCCGCGCGGGTCTTCCGGTTACGGCCGGAAGTTCCGGTTTGCTAACGAGAACGACTGGGGCGGAGGAGACTACGAGGATGTCATGGCGGGTGTGGATGCCGTGATCGCGAAGGGCGTGGCGGATCCGGAGCGGCTGGGGGTGATGGGTTGGTCCTATGGCGGGTTTATGACTTCTTGGATCATCGGCCATACTACGCGGTTCAAGGCGGCTGTGGCCGGAGCGGCGATCACCAACTTGCGGAGCTTCACAGGCACGGCTGATGTTCAGAGTTACCTGGCGGATTATTTCAAGGGCGAGCCCTGGCGGGTATTTGAGAGCTATCGCGCGCATTCGCCGATGACTTACGCCGGCAAGTTCAAGACGCCTACATTGATACTGCACGGGCGGGATGACCTCCGAGTGCCAATCGGCCAGGGCTATGAGCTCTACAACGCCCTCAAGCGGCAGGGCGTGCCGGCGAAGATGGTGACCTATCCGAGGATGCCGCACGTGCCGACGGAACCGAAATTCATGCTGGATATCATGGACCGGCAGGTCGCGTGGATGGACCAATACGTGAAACAGCAGAAATGACTGCGTTGCACGATTCAGTGTCGATAAATCGCGAGAAACGGCACAGGAACACGAAGACCGGTACCCGTGGCTCGGAAGGACCGGTTCTGGGGCCGAACGCCGCACTCGCGACGGGAGCCACGCAATGGGGGCACGTCAGATTCTGTTCTCGCTTGGACGCCGATCCAACCACAATGCGGCCGCCACAGCTAGAATGAGAGTTTCGACTTTCAGGAAAGGTAACCCCCACCCATGCTGCTCGGCGCGGTCACGTACAACATTCTCAAGGACTGGGATCTCGAAACTGTCATCACGAATCTGGAACAGGCCGGCTTTGAGGCCGTGGAGCTTCGCACCGAGCACAAGCACGGTGTGGAAGTGACGGCGACACCGGAAGAACGCAAGAAGATTGTGGATCGCTTCACAAAGAGCAAGATCCGTCTTCTGAGCTATGGCAGCACATGCGAATTCCATTCCGCCGATGAAGCGGTGCGGCGCAAACACATCGAGATGGCGAAGAAGTGGGTGGACCTCGCGCATGATACCGGAGCTTGGGGTGTGAAGGTTCGGCCCAACGGAATCGCCAAGGAACTGGGGCCGGAGAAGACCATCGAGGTGATTGGCGCGAGTCTGCGGGAAGTGGGCGAGTACGCCGCTCGCATGGGAGTGGAAATCTGGATGGAAGTGCATGGCCGCGAGACACAGAATCCGCCCGTGAGCGCCGCGATCATGAAGGCAACGAAGCATGCCTCCGTGGGCTTGTGCTGGAATTCGAACCCGACCGATCTGGTGAACGGAAGCGTGAAACAGAGTTTCGATCTGCTGCGTCCGTGGATCAAGAACGTGCACATCAATGAACTGGCGGGGCCGTACCCGTATCGCGAGTTGTTCTCGCTGCTGCGTGCTTCGAAGTATGACCGCTATCTGCTTTGCGAGGCACAGGAGAGCAAAGAGCCCGTTCGCTTCCTGCGCTGGTACCGGGCATTGTTCACGGAGTTGAATCGCACATGCGCGTGAAGGCCGCTCTCTGTTTTCTGATCGTTTGCGGGCTGGGCGCACAGCTACTGCCCGCACAGCCGCAACCCGCAAGCAGGTCCGCCCAACCGGCGCCGCGTCCGGCATCGGCGAAACCACTGGCATCGCCACCGAAGCCGGCGCCCGCGAAGCCCGCGGCGGCTGACACCGAAGCGGCGAAGCCTGCGGCCGCCGCGAAACCCGCACTGCCGGTGATCGAACTGATTCCGGGTCAGCCGCCGGCGCCTGCCCGTTACTTTGGACATGCAATGGGCGAGGATCGCAAACTTCTCGATTGGGACCGCGTAGTGGGCTACTTCCAGGCGCTCGATAAGACGTCTCCGAAGATCCGCACGTTCGAAATCGGTAAGACGGTGCAGGGGCGTCCGATCATCGCATCGTTCATTTCGAATGAAGCGAACATGAAGGATCTCTCGTCCATCAACATCACACAGAAGCGCCTGGCGGATTCGCGCCGCATCACGGATGCGGAAGCCGAGAAGCTGATCCCGCAGGGGAAGGCCGTCATCATGATCACGTGTTCGATTCATGCCACGGAGGTTGTTTCGACATCGACGGCCGTGGAGTTCGCCTACCGTCTGCTGACCAACGAGAACAATACGAAGTTCAAGCAGATTCTCGACAATGTGGTTCTGATCCTGGTGCCTTCCTTGAATCCCGACGGCGTGGACATTGTGACGCAGTGGTATCGCAAGACGCTGGGCACTCCGTATGAAGGCACGTCGCCGCCCGAGTTGTATCACCCCTACGTGGGCCACGACAACAATCGCGACTGGTACATCTTCTCGCAACCGGAAACCCGCGCCGTGATTCAGCGGCTGCACAATTCGTGGCATCCGCAGATTGTGTACGACGTGCATCAGCAGGGTGCGAATGCGTCGCGCATGTTTGTGCCGCCGTGGATGGATCCGATTGATCCGAACGTGGACGCGTCGATTGCGCAGATGGCCAATCTGTTCGGCATGGGCATGGCCGCGGATTTGACGGCGGCGGGCAAGACGGGTGTGGCCGTGAATGCGGTCTATGATTTCTGGACTCCGGCGCGGCACTATCAGGCTTATCATGGCGGGTTGCGGATTCTGAGCGAGTCGGCGAGTGCTCGGCTGGCGACTCCCGTGACGATCCGGCCGGAGCAGATCTCGGCGAACGCGCCGGGCTACAATCCTCGCGAGCGCGCATGGAATCATCTGGAGCCATGGCTCGGCGGGGAATGGCGTGCGCGGGACATTCTCGACTATCAGTTGATTGCGTTTGAGTCGCTGCTCTGGCAGGCGGCGGTGCGGCGCGAGGATCTGCTGCGCAACTTCCATCGAGTGTTGAAGCGCTCCACGGAGCGCCAGAGTCCCTACGCATTCGTGCTGCCGAAGGATCAACTGGATCCGGGGTCGGCGAAGCGGTTGCTCGAAACGCTGGTGTTCGGCATGGTGGAAGTGGATCAAGCCGGCGAAGCATTCACGGCGGACGGCAAGCAGTACGCCGCGGGATCGTACGTGGTGCGGATGCAGCAGCCGTTCAGCGCGTTCGCGAAGACGCTGCTCGAAAAGCAGCAGTATCCGGACTTGCGGCTTTATCCCGGAGGTCCGCCGAAGCGTCCGTATGATGTAACCGCGCACACGCTGCCGCTGTTGATGGGCGTGGATGTGGACACGATTCGCGACCGTTTCCAGGTGGCGCTGAGTCCGGTGAAGGCTTATCCGTTTGCGCAAAAGGGCGAGGCTCCCCCGGGCGCGCTTGCTGTCTCGGATATCGAGAGCTGGCGCGCGGTCAATCAGGCCTGGTCGGCGGGCAAGCCCGTGGCGCGCGACGCGGCGGGGCATTTCTATCTGAACCGTGCGGCGTCGGGCGACATCAAGCCGTTGCGGCGTCCGCGGGTGGCGCTCTACCGGAGCCATCAGCCAAGCATGGACGAGGGCTGGACGCGGTGGATGTTCGATACCTTCGGCTTCACTTACACGCGGCTCTACAACAAGGAAGTGCTGGCGGGGCAACTGCGGCGGCGATATGACGTGATCGTGTTTCCGGATCAGTCGCCGGCATCGATTCACAATGGGTACCGCAAGGGCGCGATGCCGGATGACCTGGTGGGCGGACTGGGCGAGGCGGGCGCGCAGGCGTTGAAGCAGTTTGCCGAGCAGGGCGGCACGCTGATCTTTCTGAATGATTCGACCGAGTACGCGACGGCGCACCTGGGCGTAAACCTGAAGAGTTCGGTGAGCGGTGTGTCGAACCGCGATTTCTATTCACCGGGCTCGCTGCTGAATGTGTCGCTGGATGCGGCGCATCCGATCACGCGCGGACTGCCGCAGGAGATCACCATCTGGTCGGAGGGGAGTCCGGCGTGGGAGGTTGCGGACGGTGCGGGGATGAAGAGCATTGCGCGCTATCCGCAGTCGAAGGTGCTGGCGTCGGGGTGGCTGCTGGGTGAGAAGTATCTTACCGGACGGTCGGCACTGGTGGAGGTTCGAGTGGGAACGGGGCGAGTGGTGCTGTTTGGCATGCGCCCGCAATATCGCGCGCAGAGCTGGCAGACGTTTAAGTTGCTTTTCAATGCGGTGGTGGGATACTGAGGTTCGTGCAACCTCAGGAAACGTCCCCTCGACCGGCGATGCGCAAGTCCTGGACCCCACGCTGCAAGGGAGAAGGAAAATGGTGAACGGCGGCGTTTACTCGGTTGTGCGGCTCGCCGCCTGATTCGGGCGGCAGACCCATGTAAGAGCCGCGTCTGGAGGAATACTCATGATCTCTGCCTCAGTCGGAAAGAATGGAAAGAACAACAAGCCCGATGTACTGACGGTGCAGGACCTGATCAACAAGTCGATCGGCTACATCGTGCCACGCGCGCCCCTCAAAACGACGGGAACCTGCGACGACATCATGATCGATGCGATCAAGGATTTTCAGCACCGTGTCGTGAAACTGCCGACGCCCGATGGCCGTGTGGACCCGAACGGGAGGACGCTGGAAGCCCTGACCACGACCGCCGCGGGCAAGACTTACACGCCCAAGACAGCGCCGGCGCCTTCGGGAACCGGTAAGAAGTACACCACCAGTCCACTGGAACAGGTCACCACGCGAACCACGCCCACTCCGGCCGAAGTAGTGAATCTTCTCTTCGAGAAATGGCCGGAACTGAACAAGACTGGAGCGAAGGTGCTGACGGCCCAATCGATGGCCGAGACAGGAGACTGGAAATACTGTTTCAACTGGAATCTCGGCAACGTGAAGGCGGGCTCCGGCGAATCGCATATGTATCTTGCCAATGTATGGGAGTGCGTCGCGAGCGAGAACGCGCAGTCGCATGTGGACAAGGCAGGGGGAAGCGCTCATATCGCGACCGAGGATGAGGCGAAGAAGCGCGGCTGGTCCTGCCCTGGCAAGTCGATTGTGGTGTTTCAGCCGCCGCATGCGCAGTGCCGGTTCAAGGCCTACAACTCACTGGCGGAGGGGGCGCAGCGCTGGATCAATCACCATCAGAAGATCGCCGCGCGCGATGCCACCTACCTGCAGGCGCTGAACGACGGGGATATCGCGGCGGTGGCGAAGAAGCTGAAGGCAACCGGCTACTACACCGCCAACGAGACGCAATACAAGAATGCGATGATTGGCAAGAAGAAAGTGGTAGACAAGGCGGTGGGTGACTAAGTGATGAGTAAGTGGATGACCGTGTTCCTGATTGCCTGGGCTGTGTCGTGTTCCCGCGGCAAGGACGAGGCGAAGAGCGTCGAACCACCCCCGGCGGCGGCCCCGGCGACACCGGCGGCGTCGTCCTCGCCGAAGGGAGAGGTCGCCGTCGCCACGGAGGGACCTGCCTACGGGCTGCGCATCGAAGGAGCGAGCCTCACTTACTGTGACAAGCGCGGCGCGCGGAAGCTGGACCTTGCGTCGGGGCAGGAATCGGCTGGTAGCGCCACGTGCGGCGCCCCGGAGGAAGCGAATGCTGCGTGCACGGGGCTGGCGGGGCTCGACGTCAGCGTGCGGGCTCCGGGGGGCGACGACATTGTCGACGTGGAAGGCCAGTCGTTCCCGATGAGGGGGAAGGTGCAGGATTGCGCGGCGCTGGGCAAGCGCGTGGTGGTGGCGTCGCCAGGGTCGATCCTGCTGATTGATGCGGACAAGGGCGTCAGCAAGGACGTCGCCCCGGGCGGGGCTGACCGCGTCGCGATGGGAGGGGGTTGGGTGGTGTGGACCGACGGAGCGAAGATTCGCGCCGCAGCCGCGCCTTGATCGCCGCGGAGAGTGCGGTTTGTGAATTGTGGGCCGTCGCGGGGGACGGTTTGCACCGGTGGACGTATCAATGGGGAGGGCCGTGAAAGCCGTATGTTCATCCGCGGCCCGATCCCTGCGACAATAGACAAACCACCATGCACCTCTTCGTGATTCTCGCTTTCCTCCTGATGGAGCCGGAATGGCCGGGTTTTCGAGGTCCGAACGGCAGCGGTATCGCGGTGGACGACAAAGCGCCGTCCACCTTCGGCAAGGACCACAACTTACGCTACAAGATCGCAGTTCCTGGTGGAAACTCGTCGCCGATGTTACTCAACGGCCGGGTGTATCTTACCGGCCACGAGGGGGACGACCGGTACACGCTGTGTTACGACGCGGGTACGGGCAAGGAGATCTGGCGGCAGGCGGTGAAGCGGGCGCGAGCCGAGACCTCGCATCCGCTGAACGGCCCGACGACTCCCACACCGTCCACCGACGGCGAGAACATTTACGTATTCCTGCCCGAATTCGGACTGATTTCCTACACGCCAGACGGCAAGGAGCGATGGCGCGTGGAGCTCGGCCCGTTTGACACGATTCAGGGCGTGGCCACGTCGCCCATCGTGGCCGAAGGGCATGTGGTGTTGTTTCTCGATCAGCCGTATGATTCGTTTGTCGCGGCCTTCGATGCGAAGACAGGGAAGCAGCGCTGGAAAATGGACCGCCCGAGCGGCTTACTGGGCGGCTACTCGACGCCCGTGGTCTACCGGCCGGCGAAGGGACCTGCGCAGATCGTGGTGACCGGAGCGGTGGAGGTGACGGGATACCAGATCTCGACGGGAGAGCGGCTGTGGTGGGTTCGCGGGCTGACGTTCGCACCAGCGGCTCCGCCGATCCTGGCCGGCGATACGCTCTACATGGTGGAGCCGAAGAGCGAGCCGGATTCCTACTCGCGGGCCACGAAATACGACAAGAATGGCGATAAGATTGTAACTCTCGAAGAACTCAGCGGCGATAAGATCGATGAAAAGATCTGGTACAAGATCGTGAAGGCGATTGATCACCACTACGGGAACCGCGATGGCCAGATTGATGAAGGGGAGTGGAACAAGTCACTGGGAGGTACACACAACCTTGGAGGGCTGAGCGCGCTGAAGCTCGGCGGCAAGGGGGACCTGACGGATTCGGCGGCGCGATGGCGCGTGTTTCGCGGCATGCCCTATGTCACGTCGCCCCTGCTGTACCGGGATGTGTTGTACATCGTGCGGAACGGCGGGGTGCTGTCGACTTACAATCCGGCGAGCGGCGAGCTATACCGGCAGGAGCGGTTGAAGGACGCGCTGGGGGAGTATTACGCCTCGCCGGTGGCCGCCGGGGGGAAGCTGTATCTGGTGAGTAAGGAAGGCAAGCTGACGGTGGTGAAGGCCGGTGCGCAATGGGAGTTTGAGGCTGCGGTGGATCTGGAGGAGCAGGTGATCGCAACGCCGGCGCTGGCAAACGGCCACCTGTTCGTGCGGACCGCGGGCCACCTGTATTGTTTCGGCGGATCGGCGGGGTGATTCATTCTTCCGGGTGATTGCGCATCTTCAGCGTATGGAGAATCAAACGACACCCGGCCCGCCATCGAACCACGCGCCGCCTGACGCTACGACCTACAGGATCATCCGCGTTCTCGCGTGGATGCTTCTGGTGATGCTGGCGGGTTTTCTCACGGCTGGTGCTCTTCAGGAAGCAGGGATTCTGCAGAACGAGAATCCGTTCCCGTGGCTGAAGGTTCTGGCGATCGCGGCGGGCATGGGAACTTTTGCGGTGAGACTTCTGCGCGCACAACCTCCGCGTCAGTGAGGATTGAAGCAGCCGCCCTCCGGCACAGACGCCGAAGTACAATGAGGGCTCATGATGCTCCCTTCCCTGCTCCTCTGCGCCATCGCCGCGCTTGCGCACGGCGCCATCGACACCGAGCGCATCTTCGGCCCCGAGGTTCCCACAGGCCCGTACAAGCATCCGGCTTCCATCACCGAGTTACACAACGGCGATCTGTATCTCGTGTATTACGGCGGCAAGGGCGAATATGCCAACGATACCTCGGTCTTCGGCTCTCGCAAGAAGAAAGGCGCGGCAAAGTGGAGCGAGCCTCGTGTGATCGCGCACGACCCGTTCCGATCAGTGGGCAATGGCGTGATCTGGGAAGCGCCCGACCGGACGTTGTGGTTGTTCTATGTCGTGCGTTTCGGCGACACGTGGTCGAAGTCACGGATCGCGGCGAAGATCTCGAAGGACAGCGGCGAAACGTGGTCGGATTCGTCGTTGATTGCGCTTGAGGAGGGCATGATGGTGCGCGGCCGTCCCATCGTTTTGTCGAACGGGGACTATCTGCTGCCGATTTATCACGAGGTGGGCGAGGATCGTGAGTCGGTGGGCGCGGGCAGCACGTCGTCGTTTCTGCGCTATCAGCCGAAGACGATGGAGTGGGTGCCGACGGGGCGGATCCGGTCGCGGAAAGGCAACATCCAGCCCGCGCCTGCCGAGGTCAGCCCGGGGCGCCTGATCGCTTACTGCCGGCGGGGTGGCGACTATGAAGCCACCACCGAAGGATGGATGGTGCGGGCCGAGTCGAGCGATTACGGGCAGACATGGAGTGAAGGTGTGGATTCGAAGTTCCAGAATCCAAATGCGGGTGTGGATTTTCTGAAACTGCGCAACGGGCACTTACTGCTCGTTTACAACGACAGTATGACGAAGCGGACACCATTAACGGTCGCCATTTCAACCGATCAGGACAAGAGTTATCCGCATCGGAAGAACATCGCCGATGGGCCAGGCGATTTCGCTTATCCGACGGCTATTCAGACATCGGATGGGAAGATCCACATCATTTACACGTCGGACCGGCGGAGTGTAATCCGGCACGCAATATTCACAGAAGAGGACATCCTGCGGTAGGTTCCAGGAGGACTGGTACGCCGTACCCGCATGCCGGGCAAACCGGGATTCGAAGCGGCGTTATCAGAAAGTGCTATCAAAAGCCTTGTCGAGAGGGCGCAATGCGTGTTAACGTGGCCCAAACACCGAAACGGAGCCACACCAGATGCGAAACATCCGGATTCTGCTGATCCTTGTCTGTTCATCTCACTTGTACGGCCAGGGATGGCGTCTGGCTTCTCCGCAAACCAGGCCATCGATCCGTCAGACGCAGCAAGCTGCGTTTGACCCCGTCCGCGGGCAGGTGGTCATGTTCGGAGGATTCGACACTCAGGCCTTTTTGAGACTTGGGTGTGGGACGGAAGCAACTGGTCACAGAAATCTCCTCAGAATAGCCCCCAAGCGTCTTTCTCGCCCGGAATGGCGTGGGACCCGATCCGGCAAGAGATCGTAGCGGCGGGTGCGGGAGAGACCTGGACCTGGAACGGCACGAACTGGACAAAGAAAACGGTGTCGATCGCGATCCCGGAGTATGTCCGCATGGCCTGGGATCCGATACGAGGCGAAATTGTTGCCTTCGGCGGTTCCGCCGGAGGAGCGGAAACGGACAAAACCTGGACATGGAATGGCTCGGATTGGACGGAGAAGACGCCCGCCACCAAGCCTCCCGCGAGACTTGGGACGGCGATGGCGTTCGACGCCGCGAGTGGCAAGGTGGTGATGTTCGGCGGACAGGGCCTGGGAGGCGTCCCTCTCAACGATACGTGGACGTGGAACGGTACGAATTGGACGCTGGAAACACCAGCAACATCTCCGCCGGCGTCGTCGCCGGTACCGTGCGCGACGCACGACGCTGTGGCGAACGAAGTGATTCTGTCCTGCGGCGTGGGCGGCACGTGGGCGTGGACTGGCAACAACTGGGTGAGGAGAATCACTACCAGGGTACCGCCAGAGCCGATTGGAGCGGCGATGGCCTTCCGCGGCCCGTGGCGAGATCGTCATGTTCGGCGGAACCTTCGGCATCAACATCAATGACACGTGGCTCTACAGCGGAGCGGTCCTCACGCCACCCGCGAACATTTCCGGTCCCAACGCCGTGAACGTGTGCGACGCGACCGTGACCTACCCGTCGCCAACCGCCAACGGAAACGCGGGCACCATCACCTGTAGCCCGGCCTCCGGAAGCCAGTTCCTGGTCGGGACCACTACCGTCACCTGCAACGCCTCGGCCGGGCAGCGAGCCACATTCACCGTCACTGTCAACGACGTCCAGTTGCCGACCATTGTGGCGCCAGCGAACCAGATTCTCACGACGCCGGCACCCGCTGTGGCCACCTTCGGCGCGCCAACGATTGGCGACAACTGCCCGGGCGTCGCTCTGCTGGGCTGTTCGCCCGCCTCGGGTTCGTCCTTTCCCGCAGGATCCACCACAGTGACCTGCACGGCTCGGGACGCCTCGGCCTATACGGCTTCCGCAAGCTTCACCGTCACCGTTCCGCAGGGGATTACGGTCACCACGTCGCCGGCCGGATTGCCGATCACGGTCGACGGCGCCGGCTACACTGCCCCGGCCACCTTCGCCTGGCTGCCGGGAACGCAGCACACCATCGGCACCGTGCCCCAAGTGGCCATCAGCGCTTCCAGCCGGAACGTTTTCTCCAACTGGTCCGACGGCGGGGCAATCACGCACAGCATCACCGCGTCCGCTTCGATCTCGTCCTACGTGGCGAGCTTTCTCACGCAGCACCGGCTCACCACGGCCACCGATCCGCTGGAAGGCGGCACGCTCACGGTGAGCCCGCTGTCGGGGGACGGATTCTATAACGCTGGAACCACTGTTCAGGTGCAGGCGAATCCTGTCACCAGAGGCTTTTCGTTCGCATCCTGGCTCGGCGCGCTGGCGGGATCCAATCCTCTGGGCTCGATTCTGATGGATGCGCCGAAGTCGGTGACCGCGCGCTTCACACCGCTCTCCAACTGCGAGTTCGATCTGGGCAAGAAGGCGATTGGCGTTCTGCCCAGTGGCGACTTCTCGCGCGTGGATGTGTTCACGGCGGCGGATTGCGCCTGGACAGCGTCGACGGCGGCCAACTGGATCACGCTGCGCTCGGCGGGCGGGACAGGGCCTGGACTATTCCGTTTCGACGTGGCGGCGAACCCGTCACTTGCAGCCCGAATGGCCAACGTCACGATTGCGGGCATTCAGTTGACGGTGGTTCAGTCGGGCGCTGCGTGCACGTTACTGGTGGATCCGTCGGCGGTGCTGCATGCCTTTTCCACTGCGAACGGCTCGGTATCGGTGAGCACGGCTTCCGATTGCCAGTGGGCGCCGAGCGCGCAGGTCTCCTGGCTGAATGTCACCAATGGTGGCATCCGCACGGGTCCCGGCCCGTTCGCCTATGCCGTTTCAAGCAACTCGGATCTGCTGCCTCGGATCGGCACGCTCTCGGCGGGAGGCCAGACGATTCCGGTGATCCAGACCGCCCGCAACCTGCTGGCGGCCTTTGACGATGTGCCTGCCGGCCATCCGTTCTTTGATCCCATCCTGATGGTGGTGGGGCGCAACATCGCGCGTGGCTGCGGCCCGCGAACTTACTGCCCCGATCAGGCACTTACGCGGATCGAAATGGCGGAGTTTCTCATTCGGGCGCTTTTCCCCTCGGATAATTTCACATTTCCGAACACGCCCTACTTTACGGACGTCACGGGAACCAATCCGCGCTTCAAGTATGTGCAGAAGCTTCGCGAATTGGGGATCACAGCCGGTTGCACGGCGAATACGTTCTGTCCGAACGCATCCACCAATCGCGGGGAGATGGCGTTTCTGGTCCGTGCGCGCTTGGGCGTGACGCCCACGCAGACGTTCCCGTCGGCGCCAATGCCGTTCTTCACCGATGTGCCGGCCACCCATCCGTTCTTCCCGTCGATTCAGAAACTGCGGGAACTCGGCGTGAGCACTGGTTGCAATGCGGCGGCTTTCTGCCCGTCGAATCCCGTCACTCGGGGCCAGATGGCCGCGTTCGCCGTGCGCGGGCTGCTCGCTCCGTAGGAACGCCACTTCGCGCGGAATACTTCCATCCCTCAGGCCGGCAGCACGATCTCGCGTGCCGGATCGAAGCGGATGCGGCGACGTTCCACATACGACTCCACCGCAAGTAAGCAGGCTTGCGCCGAACGGTGGCCGTGGTACACATCCCCGTTCGGCAGCTTCCGCGACTTACAGCAATCGAGGAAGTTGCGCACGTGCTCGGAAGTAATATCACCGGGAATCCGCTGAGACACCGGCTGAGCGCCCTTTTCCGCTTTCAGGAACTCGTAGCGGTTGCGATTGATGAAGAGCCGCCCCTTGTCGCCCAGGAACTCCACGCCGTACTCGCTGCCGTTGGCCACCGTGAGACTTTCGAAGGTCACGGTCAGGCCGCCGGGATACTCGTAGATCGCGGTGATGTTGTCGGGCGCGTCGCGCTTGTCGGCGTATTCATAGTAAACGCCGCCGGCCGTGGAAACCGAGAGTGGCCCATCCTTGCCCGTGAACATGTGCGCGACGTCGATCCAATGCGCACCGAAATCGGTCATTTTCCCGCCGCCGAAATCCAAAAAGGCCCGGAAGTTCTGGTATTGATAAGGGTTCCATTCCCGCCAGCGCACCGGACCGAGGAAGCGGGCCCAATCGAGATTCGCGGGCTTTTCGGTGAAGGTCTGCCGCCGCGACGGGCCGCCCGGAGGACCGCTGTTCCACACACAGCGGATGTGCGTGATGCGGCCAAGCATGCCGGTGTCCACGAAGCGCTGCTTCGCCTCAAGATAGATGGTACCCGAGCGCTGCTGCATCCCGACCTGGCAGATGCGGTTGTTGACGCGCGCCGCGCGGACGATCGCCGGGCCTTCCTCGCGCAGGCGCATCAGCGGCTTCTCGACGTAGACATCTTTTCCCGCATTGAGCGCGTCGATGGCTGTGCCGGCGTGCCAGTGATCGGGCGTGCCGATCAGCACCGCGTTCAGTTCCTTGATTTCGAGAACCCGGCGGTGATCGGAGTAGGTCTTTGCTCCGGGCGCCTTGCTGGCGGCTTCGTCGGCGCGCGTGGCGTAGATGTCGCAAACGGCGTCCACTTGGACTTCCGCATTGCGCTGAAACGACGTCATGACGGAGGTGCCACGGACACCCGTGCCAATCACGCCGAGATGAATGCGATCATTGGCTCCGGCGACGCGGGAGTAGGAAAGCGCGGTCCATGCGGCAGCCTTGATTGCCGTCCTGCGCGAGGTGTTCATGGCAGCACCTTCACCGCGATGTTGCGGAAGCGATGATAGCCACCCGGAATCCAACGTGAGTTCTTCTGTTCGGGATTGCTGCGATGCGCCTGCACGGCGATCATGCCTTCGGTGGCGCCGCCGGCAGCGTGATTCTCGCTGTCGGTCCAGTCCACAATCTGTGTACCGTTCATCCACACCTGGATGTGCGGGACGTCGCCCTCAATGCGTGCCCGGATCGAGTTCCACTCGCCTTTCTTCCAGACCTCCTTCCATTTCGCGCCAGTCTTGTCGCCAGTGCCCGTGTTGCGCTCGATGCCCTTCAAGCGTTCGCCGTAGATGCCGCCCACCGAGCCGCCTTCCAGATAGTCGAGCATCACCTGGTAGGCTTCGCCCTTCTCGCTCGATCGCAGGAAGAGCCCACCGTCGCAGCCGAAATCGGGATTCACTTCGAGATAAACTTCGAAATTCCTGTACTTCTTGTCCGTGAGCAGAATGCCCCCGTTTCCAGGCGGATCCTGTGTCACCATGAGCACGCCATCCTTCACGGTCCACGCCTTGGTGTTGCCGTGATGATTCACTTCGCTGATGTGCCAGCCTTTCATGTCCTTCCCATTGAAGATCTTCGTGAAGCCCTTCGGGACTTGTGCGGGAAGAACCGTGGCGGCGAGGAAGAAAAACAGAACAGTGCGCATTGAGATGCCTCCGCCGTTATTGTATGTGAAGCGGTAGACTGTTGCGTGTACCGACTCATCAGTTTTCCTCTCACCGGTCTGGTGCTGCTCTGCGGTGCGCTCGCCACCGCCCAGCCGCTGCGTCTTCATCCCGCCAATCCGCACTACTATGAGTTTCGCGGCAAGCCTACCGTGCTCATCACATCCGCCGAACATTACGGGGCGGTGTTGAACGGCGCATTCGATTACGTGCGGTATCTGGATACGCTGGCCGCCGATGGGCTCAACCTGACCCGCATCTTCACGGGCGTTTACCGCGAGACGCCGAAGGACTTCGGCATCTATCGCAACACGCTCGCGCCGGCGGACAAGGACTTCGTTTCGCCATGGAGCGCGGATGGCCGCTCGTGGAATGAAGCCTACTTCACGCGGTTGAAGGACTTCGTTGCGCAAGCCGGCAAACGCTCGATCGTGGTGGAAGTGACGCTCTTCTGCACTTACTATGGCGAGCACTCGTGGAAACTTTCGCCGCTGTATCGCGCCGATGTCTCGCACACCGATGTACTGACGATGAAGCATCCCGATCTGGTGGCTCGGCAGGTGGAGTTTGTTCGCAAGGTGGTGGCCGAGCTGCGCGAGTTCGACAACGTGCTTTACGAGATCTGCAATGAGCCCTATTTCGCCGGAGTGTCGCTCGAATGGCAGGCGCACATCGCAAAAACGATCGTGGAAGCGGAAGCGGCTTTCCCGGCGCGGCACCTGATCGCGCAGAATATCGCCAATCATCAGCAGCGTATCACCAGACCTGACGCCAATGTATCGGTGTTTCACTTTCACTATGCCCGTCCGCCGGTAACCGTCGCCATGAACTACGATTGGAACCGCGTGATCGGCCTGGATGAGACCGGTTTTGATGGCACCATGGACGCGGCTTACCGCATCCAGGCGTGGGACTTCGTGCTGGCGGGCGGGGCGCACTACAACAACCTTGACTACTCGTTTGCGGTGGGCAATGAAGATGGGTCGCAACGCGTGGCAGGCGATCAACCGGGCGGTGGCGGCGCCGCGCTGCGAAAGCAGTTGAAGACGCTTGCGGAGTTTCTGGGGAAATTCGATTTCGTGCGGATGAAGCCCGATCCTCACGTGGTCGTCTCGGGCGTGCCGGCCGATGGGAGTGTGACGGTGCTTGCGGAGGCCGGCAAGCAGTATGCGCTGTATCTGCATCATGGAAAGGTGATGGCGGATTACCGGCCGCGGTACGTGGTGCGCAC
>JAEUQE010000173.1 GCA_016789785.1 Bryobacterales bacterium | reverse complement strand
GATGTTCTTCGGCGCCAGCCAATCGGAGAAAGCCTGTGCGGCGTGCCATTGCTTCAGCCAGAGTTGCGTGCGGATGAAGGGAATCGACGAAGTGCGTCCAAAGATACTGCCTGCGCCGAACGGTCCAACCACTTCGTTGTTCCCCATGTAGATCACGAAGACATCGGGATGGAGCTTTGCACAGGCGGATGCGATGTCGCGGACGGCATGGGAGTTGATCGCCGTCATTGCGGCGTTGATCACTTCCCAGTCATTGCCGAGCGAAGACTGCAGTTGCGCAGCCAGCCCATAGGCGGGATCAGGGAATCCCATAGCCGCCGATTCGCCCAAAACAAAAATCCGTCTCTTTGTTTTCGTGGCCTGTACAATGGCGGGCGCGGGCGTGCGTGCGATTTCGCGCGGGAACCACCTCCAGCCATACTTTTCGTTGGTGATCCAATCACTGCCTTGTGCGATGAAGAATGCAGGCTCGAAGCCCAATCGCAAGGCGCGCGCGCCCAACTCGATCGCGCCAAGAAAGACCGCAGGCATCACAATGGCGACTGTGATCGAGATCGCGATTTCTCTTGCCCGGGCCATCTCTCATGATAGGCGCTGTTGCATGAAGGGGCGAAGGGTGACATAGTATTTGGACCGGGCCGCCCGTCCCTGTCCCGAGTCCTTCGAAATCTGGAACCGAGTCACATGCGAGAACTACTGGCCTTGCTGTTTCTTGCCACCGCGCTTTTTGCGCAATCCGACCTCTCCACCATCCGCGGCATCGCGACCGATCAGACGGGCGCGGCGGTGCCCACGCTGCAAATCACACTGCTCGACATCGAGCGCAACACGACGCGCACATCGACGACAGCGAACGATGGCAGCTACGAGATCCCGTTCCTTGTGCCCGGCGTGTACAAGCTGACAGCGGTGGGTGCAGGGTTTAAAGAATTCGTTGCCGATCAGATCCGGTTGACCAGCCGCGAGATCCGCCGCATCGATATCGCGCTGGAACTTGGGCAGGTTGGCACATCGGTGAGTGTGACGGCGGAGGCCGCCGTGATCACGACGGAAGGCGCTCAAGTGGCCAACGGCTTCAACAAGGAGAAGTTCGTCGACTCTCCGCTCAGCCAGAGCTTCTTCCCGCAAGCCTACATGACCACTCTGCCTAACGTGCAGACCAACATGGGCGGATGGGGGCTTCGCATCGCGGGGCAGACCGGCAACCAGATCGCGCAGTCGAATGATGGCATCATCAGCGACGGCCCTGTGAATCTGGTGCAGAACATGTTCGACTTCGATGAGCTTCAGGTAGTGGCGGCGAACAACTCGGCGGAGTTCAGCCGCGTGGCGAACTTCACGCTGACCGGGCGCGGCGGCGCCAACGACTTCCATGGCCGCGTGTTTTACGACCTGGTGAACTCCGCGCTGAATGCGCGCAACACGTTTCAGCCCTACAAGGTGCCTTACAAGGAGCATCGGGGCGCTGCTTCGGTGAGCGGCCCGATCATCCGGAACAAGACGTTCTTCTACGCGTCGTACAACCTGGTGCGAATTCCCTCGGCCACCTTCTTCAACCGGAACGTGGCGACCGACGCAATGCGCCAGGGCGATTTTTCGGGCACTGGATTCGGTGTAGTTCGCGATCCGCTGACGATGCAGAATGGCGTACTCACGTCGGCCACTCCGTTTGCGAACAACCGTGTGCCGGCGAGCCGCTTCAGTGCGATGTCGCGACAGATTCAGGACCGCTACATTCCGGCGCAGAATCAAGGCGCGCCCACGCTTCGCAACAACAACTACGGTTTCCTTCACCCGTGGCCGACGGATCTGTTCAAGTGGGATTCCATCACGCCTCGCGTGGATCATCACTTCAACTCAAAGCACACGTTGTTCGGCCGCTACATCAACCGCGTAACGCCCTATGTGCTCGCGGGCGCATTCCCGGAAGTCGGCACGTGGACTCGGGCACGGAATCATCACTCGATCGTCGTCTCCGATACCTACATCGTCTCGCCAACGCTGGTCAACACGTTCCGTTGGGGCTGGATCAAAGACTACTTCTTTGACGGCGACCCGATTGATGGATTCACTCCGGTGAAGGGCGACGATGTGGTGAAGGCACTGGGTCTACAAGGTGTGAATCCGCGCGGGCTGAGTGCGATGGGCTTCCCGACGTTCAACATCACCGGCATCACCACGCTACGCGTCCAACCCGGCGGCACGGCGCAGGACATCAACATCCACTCGTTCGGCAACACGACGATTTGGACGCGTGGCAGCCACGTAATCAAGTTCGGTGGCGAAGTCCGGTCGTTCCGCGACTACACCGACGTGGTCGCCGAGAACACCTATGGCAACTTCGCGTTCAACGGCGCGATCGCCGGCGAGCCGTATGCCGAGTTCCTGCTCGGCATGCCGACCACTTCGCAGCGCCTGGATCCGCTGAACAACCGTCTCCGTAGATCCGAGGAGATCGGCATTTACATCACCGATACGTGGAAGGTGAACCGGCGGCTGACACTCGACTACGGACTGCGCTGGGACTACTGGCGTTCGCCGCGTTTCGCCGACAACCTGATGTTCAATTGGGATCGCGACACGGGCGATGTGATCGTGCCGCAAGGCATGCTCAGTTCGGTGAGCCCGTTGTATCCGAGGAACATCGTGAGGATTCGGGAAGGGCAGGTGATCCCGAAGCCGGCGCGTGACAATTTCCGGCCGCGAATCGGCGCCGCTTATCTGATCAAGGATGGCTTCGTGGTGCGCGGCGGCTATGGCCAGTACACCGAGCACCTGGGACCCTATGCCCGCTCATTCGGCGCTGGCGTGCCCGGCCCGTATCGCATCGCCGACACGTTCATCAACCTGGATGAACTGCGAGCCAACCGCACGCCGTTCTCTTTCCCGAATCCATTCCCGGCAGCGGGTTCCGCCCTCATCGCGACCTCGCAAAGCATTGAAGGATTCCCGGCGAACACGGACAACGGCGTGATCCATCAGTTCAACGCGAGCATCGAGAAGGACGTGGCGAAAGTGGGTTTGCGCCTTTCCTACATCGGCTCGCGCAGCCGGGGTTTGAACTACTCACTCGGCATCAATAAGCCGCGGCCCAGCCTGACGCCTTTTGCGCAGAACCGGCGCCCCTATGCGCAGTTCATCGGGGCGACATGGACTTTGAATGATGGCCGCAGCAACTACGATTCGCTGCAGTTTGAAGCGAACAAGAAATGGGGCGCGTTCACGTTCATCGGCCACTACACGCTGGCGAACCAGATGTCGGACTTCCTGAATCTGCAGGATCCTTACGATCACTACTTCTGGAATCGCGAGCAGTTCAACTCACGGCACCGCGCGGTGATCAACACGATTTGGGATCTTCCATTCGGCAAGAACCGGAAGTGGCTGAACACTTCGAATCAAGTTGCACAGTTCGTATTGGGTGGCTGGCAGACGCAGACCGTTTCGTACTTCCAGTCGGGCCAGTATTTCAGCCCGAGTTTCGCGGGTGCGGATCCTTCGAACACGAACACCATCGGCGGCCTGCCGGACCGTATCGGAAACGGCAATCTGGCTCCAGGCGAGCGCAAAGTGGACCGCTGGTTTGACGCGGCGGCATTCGCTGCTCCGCCCGCGGGCCGCTACGGCAACTCCGGCGTGAACATCCTGGAAGGGCCGGGTTGGAACGTGCATCATCTCGCATTGGTGAAAGAGTTCCGTGTCACGGAGAAGTGGAAGGTGATGTTCCAGGGCAACATGGCGAACATCTTCAATACGCCTCACTACAACTTCCCCAACTCGAACATCTCGGTGGCGGGACAAGTGGCGCGTCTGTTCCAACCGCAGGATGGCGGCAACCCGCGTGAGAAGAGCGCGAACCGCGAAGTGACGCTGCGGCTGAGAATCGAGTTCTAACGTTTACTGAGATGTATCCAATTCTCCTGATCCTTACCGCATCCATTGCGATGTGGGCGGGCCCGCTTGAAGTGGGCCGCGCTTCGGTTGTGATTACTCCGGACCCAGGCACGCCGATGGCTGGCTACTATTCCATCCGGCTGGCTACGGGAACACACGACGATCTGCACTCGAAGGCGATCGTGCTTGCGAAGGATGGACGCAAGGCTGCGATGGTTTCCTGCGATCTGGTGGCAGTGCCTCCGCATGTGGTGGAGGATGCACGCACGCTGGCCACGCAAGCGACGGGCATCCCGAGCGAGAGCATCATGATCAGCGCGACGCACTCGCATACGGGTCCCATCATCACGGGACGCGGTGCGCGCGATGCGCAATACGGTGGCGACCACGCGGCCGTGAAGAAGTTCATGGCCGCGCTGCCTGCGAAGATTGCAGAGTCCATCAAACTGGCGAACGCCGCGCTGGCGCCGGCTCGCGTCGCGGTGGGAGTGGGCAAGGATGGCTCAGTCGCCTTCAATCGCCGGTTCCACATGAAGGATGGAACCACCGGCTGGAATCCTGGCAAGCTCAATCCGAATATCCTGCGCGTTGCGGGTCCGGTGGATCCGGATCTGGCGGTTGCGTTGTTCGAGACATTGGACGGCAGGCCACTGGCGACCTATGTGAACTATGCACTCCATCTGGACACGGTGGGGGGCACGGAGTGGTCGGCGGACTACCCCTACACGCTGGCTCGCATCCTCGGTGCGGCGAAGGGGAACAATATGCTCACAATGTTCACCATTGGGTGCGCTGGCAACATCAACCACATCGACGTCTCGCACAACCGCCCACAGAAAGGGCATGACGAAGCCGCGCGCATCGGAACCGTTCTCGCCGGCGAGGTGCTGAAGACATACACTCGGCTGACGGCTGTGGAAGATGCGCCGCTCACTACGCGGGTGGAGCGCATTTCACTCGCGCCGGCCAAGGTCACGCCCTCGGAGATCGACCGGGCGAAGACGATCGCCGCGAAAGTGGGGACGCCGGAGAATCCGAAGTTCATCGACACGGTGTTCGCCTTCAAGGTGCTGGATGCGGAAGCCCGCAAAGGGAAGGCGTACGACACGGACATCCAGGTAATCTCGCTCGGTAAGCAGGTGGCATGGGTGTCGCTGCCCGGTGAAGTGTTCGTGGAACTCGGGCAGGCGATCAAACAGGCCTCGCCGTTCCCCGTGACGATCGTGGTGGAGTTGGCGCACGGGCCTACCACGTACATTCCCAACCGCGCCGCGTTCCCACAAGGCAATTACGAAGTGGTGAGCTCGCGCTGCGAGATTGGCGCGGGCGAGCATTTGGTGGAGACGGCGGTGAAACTTCTGAAGGAGGCCTACGTACAGTGAACCGGCGAATGTTTCTTGCGGCGCTGCCGGCGCCGCTTCTGGCGCAACCACGATGGGCAAATAGCGCAACCGTGAAGGCAGGCTTTGCCGAGACCGACATCACTCCGGAGATCGGCATGGAGCAGCCGGGGGGCTATGGAAAGTCCTTCCACAAGTCGCTGCATGATCCATGCAAAGCGCGAGTGGCGGTGTTTGACGACGGAACGAAGAAGTGCGCGGTTGTGGGTCTGGATGCGTTGATCGTTCCCCGTCACCTGGTGGTGGCGGCACGCAAGGAGATCACGGCCCGCACAGGCATTGCAGGCGACGCGGTGCTGATCAATGCCTCGCACTCACATTCTTCCGGCCCGATCGGCATGGTGCAACCGGGAGAGTTCGATCAAGCGCCCGAGCTTGTGCGCAAGCTTGCCTATGAGAAGTCGTCCGCCGCGGATCCGAAGTATCTGAAGTTGGTGCAGCGCCAGATTGTGGAAGGTGTCATCAAGGCGCATGAGAATCGCACCGATCTGGTGTGCGGTGTTGGCAGGGGCCATGAAGATAAGGTTGCTTACAACCGCCGCATCCGCATGGCCAACGGCCGCACGTTTTCGCATCCCGGTCAGCACAACAAGGACGCGATCAAGTACGCAGGGCCCATCGATCCGGAAGTGGGCGTGATTGGCGCGTTTGACAAATCGGGCAAGCTGGCCGGATGTATCGTCAACTATGCCAACCATGCGACCACCTCGCCGGGAGGCATTTCAGCGAACTGGATTCAATATCTGGAGAAGGCCATCCGCGGCTTCTATGGCGAGCAGGTGGTGGTGGTGTTCGTTCAAGGCACTTGTGGCGACCTGACACAGGTGGACAATCTGAGCCCCTATCAGAACCCGGCGGGAGAGGAATGGTCGCAGATTGTGGGTGGAAGAGTGGGAGCGGAATCGGTGCGCGTCCTGCTGTCGATGCATCGCGGACGTCTCGCTCCTGTGGACTACGCGGTAAAGACGCTGCACATCCCGCGCCGCGCCCCGGCCCGGGACAAGGTGAAGCAGGCCTACGCAATTGTGGCAAAGACGCCGGAAGAAGCAGGCATGACCGACTGGCTGTTCGCGAAGGAAACGGTGATGCTGGACTACCTGATTCAACGCGAGCCGAAAGCGGAAGTGGAAGTACAAGCGATTCAGGTGGGACCGGCGGTGTTCGTATCGAACCCAGCGGAGTACTTTGTTGAGTTCGGACTGGAGATCAAGGCGAAGACCCACTTCAAGTACACGTTTCCGGCAGAGTTGTCGAATGGGTGCGTGGGCTACGTGCCGACCGAAGAGGCATTGAGCGCGGCCGGTGGCGGCTATGAGACGCGCCTCACCTTCTATTCCAACCTTCATCCGACTGGTGGCCGCGAGATCGCGATCGCTGGCATTGAGCTTGCGAACAGCCTGAAACCGGGCGCCGAGCCACAAGCTCCGCAGGCCAAGCCAGGCACGCCTTGGACCTACGGCAACGTTCCCGCGGAAGTAAAGTAAGCGCGTTCAGAAGACAGGATAAATCAGCGGTCCCAGCGGTGTGGCGGATCCGAGCCACAGAATGGAAGCAAGCAGCAGCAGAATCAGAACCAGCGGCAGGATCCACAGCCGGCGGCGTGTGGTGAACAGTTTGAGGATGTCGCCGAGGGTGTCCATCACACCAGAGAGTCCGTAGAGAATTGCTCGCACTGTGGTGATTCCCTCCTCAACGGGTGACCCGCATCCTCTCAATGTACACCACATCCAGATTGCTGCTTGCGAAAGACTGCAGAGCATCGGCTGCGGAGCCAACAATGGGCTCGCCACGCACGTTGAAGGATGTGTTCAACAGCACGGGATGATCGGTGGCTTGTCCAAACGATCGCAGCAACCCGGCGTAGAGGGGCTCATCCTCCGGCCGGACAAGATGCGGGCGGGAAGTGCCATCCACGTGGGTCGTGGCGGGAATCCAGGCCTTTGCATCCTCGCGCACAAGCGCGGTGCGCTGCATGAAGTTGGCGACCGGTTGTGACTCCAGCGCCGCATCGAAGTATCGCGAAGCGGACGACGCCAGAAGCGATGGCCCGAACGGCCGGAACGGCTCGCGGAACTTGACCTTACGATTGACCAGATCCTGTGTGGCGCGGCTGCGCGGGTCGGCGAGAATGCTGCGGTGTCCCAAGGCGCGCGGCCCCCACTCAAATCGCCCCTGGCACCATCCGATCACTTTGCCTGCGAGGAGGTCATCCACTGCACGTTCGATTACCGCACCATCGCTGGAGAGAGACTCCGCGCGAAAACCCATCGCGGCACACTGCGCGGATGCCGTTTCCGATGCGCCGCCGCCTCCCCAGTAGGCATGGCGCATGGCGAAGGATGGAGGCTTGCCAAGCATCGAATGCCACACCCAAAGCGCCGCACCAAGGGAGCCTCCACAATCGCCCGCTGCGGGTTGGACATACAACGTCCGCACGCCGCTTTCGTCCTGAATGCGGCCAATCGCTTTGCTGTTGAGCGCGACGCCGCCCGCCATCACAAGATCCTTCTGGCCAGAACTGCGCAGCGCGTGGCGAGCCATCGTGAGGAGTATGTCTTCGGTGACGCTTTGCAGACTGGCCGCCAGATCGGCATAGTATTGATCCTTCGGCGATCCGAATGCGCCTTTGGCGGGATCCGCGAACCATTCCGCCGCGGCATCGCGAGGATCACCAAACAGCCGAAGGAACGGCTGGCTGAACATGCGCGAGGGATCGAGATGATGGCAGAAGTAATCGAGGTCGAGTTCGAGAGCACCATCGGGAGACACGCGCACCAACTGGCGGATCTTGTCCTCGTAGCGCGGCGTTCCGAACGCGGCAAGCCCCATCACCTTGAACTCGCCTTCATTCACTTCGAAGCCGAGGAATGCCGTGAGCGTACTGTACAGCAAGCCGAGCGAATGTGGCCAGCGGATCTCGCGCTGGAGGCGAAGTTCATGCGCTTGACCAACACCCATGGTGGCGGTTGCCCATTCGCCAACTCCATCCACTGTCAGGATCGCCGCCGCGGGCAAGCCGGAACAATAGAACGCACTGGCGGCGTGCGAACAGTGGTGGTCACAGAACAGCACTTTCCCCGCGGGTATGCCGAGGTGGCGGAGGAGCCGGCTCTTGATCCACAGCTTCTCGCTGAGCCACGAAGATAGCCCTTCGCGAAAGAACGGTCCTGCCCGGGGATAGTATGTGAGCGAGTTGGTCAGAACACGATCGAACTTGAGCAGTGGCTTTTCGTAGAAGGCGACGTAGTCGAGATCCCGCGGCGTCAGTCCTGCGAACTGAAGGCACCAATCGATTGCGCGGACAGGCAACGACGGATCGTGTTTACGGCGCGAGAAGCGCTCTTCCGCCGATGCCGCGGCCAACTCGCCGTTGCACAGCAGAGCGGCGGACGCATCGTGATAATCGCACGCCACGCCGAGGATGTTCATGGTCTCAGAACTGCCGCGCGGAATTCGATTCGCTTGCACGATCGTGCCAGACGGGCTGGCCGTTGGCATTGCGGCGATGTTGCCGGCTGGCAAGCAGACCGAAGGGCGCGGCGACGGAATAGTAGATCACACCGAGCCAGAACCTGCTGAAGCGCAAGCCGAGAGCGTGGAGTGCGGACGAAAGACGGGTCATGGCGAGATGCGGCGACCGCCGACGTTTCAGTGTACAGCGCTTCGTCGAATCACTGGGTATGGGGACGCGGCAGGCTTATAGTAGCTCCGGCTCGGTAGAGTCGAATCTAACCATCAACTGTTCGAGTGGGTCCTTCTCCCACTGGCAATCTGCCCGCTTGGGGCGGCACACAATCGGAATCGACTCACCGGTCAGTCACCAATCGCGTTAGGAATCATCCGGGCGCCCGGTCTGCTCCAAGAGCACGTCGATGAGGCCTTTGCTTATACGAAAATTGGTTTGCTGCAACTTGGCCAGCGACGAACGCAGGTCGATCAGCCCTTCCTTGCTCCCGCCAAGAGCACGCCCAAAGGCGTCGAATTGCGGCGGCCTCGCCTTCGTCGAGTGCGGATTCATTGATGCCGGCCAGAAAAGAGCCCGGCTCGGGCGCAGACCGTACTTCCACCCACTCTGGTCGCGACTATGCCCAAGTCACCACCGGCGGCGGCGCGCCCGGAGCAGAGAGCTCATCCAGTACAACCGTTGGGATCACGATCTGCGTGTAGAGGTCCCGCAAGCTCGACGCAATCAATGAGGACAAGGTAGTTGATCGGCGAAGTATCCGCGACGACGACCTTCATTGATTCCTGAAGTGGATCGCTGTCTCGGCGTCGTGCTCGATGTCAGAAAACGTGCCCGGCAACATCACACCATGGGCCTTCAGGAAACCGTCCATCTCGTAGCGGGACGAAATCCCCAGGAGGCGGCGCGCCTGAGCGACGCTGATCTTGCCAGCCCGTATGCCTTCCAGCGCCAGCGACTCCAGCGCGACGCGGCTCAATCCAACTGAATTCTCCCCGAGCAGTCGGGCCAAATCTTCCGGAAGTTCGAGCGTCACCTGCATGGCGGTCCTCCGTTCCATTGTCGCGCGCTGGACAGGAAGATGGCCGAGTCAACGCCGGGCAACGACTGGGCCGTCCGAAAACGAGGGAATCGCCCTGGCTGCCAAGACCAGGGGGCTGACATTCATCGATGCCTCGCATCCAAGCAGCCTCGGAAGATGAACAACCCTTTGCGAAGGCGCCAGGAGCGGATCGACACAGAACGCTCCCTCCTCCCCGGCTTGGTTCAGGTGCTCTGAGCAGAACAGCAGACAAACATAACAATGCCCCTGGATAGGTTTGTGTGAACTCACTGCTCGCCAGCTATCGAATCTAACCATCAACTGTTCGAGTGGGTCCTTCCCCCACTGGCAATCTGTCCACTTGGGGCGCACACAATCAGGTCGAGGCCCGTGCTCGGGCCGGCGAATCGCCCCTGGCGGATCATCCGCGCTCGACCCGCCTTCACCGCGCATTTCGCTCGCCTCGCCCTGGCACCGAGATGAGTCGCAGAGCGGCGGCTGAAGCCTGGCGCCACGGTGAAGTGCGTGGCGACAGGGTGCAAAGGTGAAGAGTATTGCGGCTGGGTTTGTTTGTAGCAACAGAGGCACAGTATCATCGAAGAGGGTCTCCCACAGAGGCGCAATTCGGACCCTGCCTCCAACACGTGACGCGACCTACAAGCGCTGTTTGAAGCTCCTACGAAATCGTTGGACCGCACCGCTTCTCGCCGTGATTTTTACGGTGCCGATCTCGCTCACCTATGGCATTCACGCCAGGTTTGCGACGGACGACATGATGAACATGGGCCGGTATCTCAGCGATGGCTTGCCCGCGATTGCCTCTCACGTTCTGAAGTTTTTTTCCGGCTACTACCGCCCAATGGGCGGCCTCTATTACATGATCCTTTATCCGATCTACGGTTTGGATCCAACTCCATACCGTATCGCGATCCATGCAATCCTGGCAGCGAACGTACTCCTCGCCTGCTGGGTTGGCCGGCTGATTTCACGGTCGTATCTCGCCGCGTTTGTATGTGCCGTCGTTACGGGCTACCACTCTTCGTTTTTCAATTTGCACTACGACACTTCGGTGGTGTACGACGTTCTATGCTTTGCCTTTTATCTCGCCGCCCTGGGAGTATACCTGCAAGGCCGCCAATCGACCAGGCAGCCGCTCACGTGGAAGCAATCCTCCGCTGTGCTGGTGCTTTTCATCTGCGCGCTCGACTCCAAAGAGATGGCGATCAGCCTGCCTCTGGTGATCGCCGGTATTGAGACGGCGAACGCTCTCCGCGGAAGGAATCGGGTGGCGGCCCTTGCTGCGTGGTTCGCCGCTTGCCGGCCGCTTCTCGTGGCGATGGGACTGGTGTCCCTCGCGTACATCTCAGGCAAGCTGATCGGCCCGGGAGCGTTGGGACAAACCAGCGGCTATGTGCCTGTGGTTAGCCTGAGCCGGTGGTGGGAGTCCAGTACTCATCAGTTTGCGGAGCTTCTCTTCCTGACGGGCCCGCTAACGGAGACGGGGCGGGCGATTTGTGTGCTCGGGCCGGTTGCCGCGGCTTTGATAGCGAGGCGGCACCGCGCGCCGGTAGGCGTCCTCCTCATGTTGCTTAGCCTGCTGCCGGTCGCGTTCATCCGGCCGATCCGGGGAGGCGCGAATCTGTATGTCCCGCTGTTCGGATTCGGGTTGTTCGTGGGCTGTCTTTCGGTTGATATACTCAGCCGTCTGACGAATACCCTTTGCCGGCGTGACCGGGCTGCCATCATGAACCTTGTGTTGTTCCTTGGATCGTTGGTCTACGCGCACGCGATGTTCACATCACGTAGTCAGGCAGGCCCCGCGTGGGAGCGGTCGCATGATCTGACATGGTCGATGATTCAGCAGGTCTCCCGGATGAGAGACTGCGGCCTGAAAAGCGGGCACAGGATCCTGTTTCTGCGTGACCCGTTCGAAGGTTGGGATATGTATTTCATCGCTCAGTTGGTACTGCGTGACCGGAAGCCGGTGATTACACTGGGCAACAAGCTCGACGCCCCCCTTCGAACAGATGAGATCGCGCGGCTGGACCATGTCTTCGACGTTTCCAACGGCGCACTGCGCGCGATCAAGGGCAGTTGTAAGAACGATGAGCCCTCGCCGTAAGAACGGCCCGCGTCGCCGTGATCGAGCAAGGCCCGGCTCGTCGCAAGAGAGCCCCTGTCCGCTGCCGGACAAGATGGTCGAGCTGCGCAGATCCTCGCACACCGCTTGACGTTCTGCCCCGGCTTTGCCGTTCGCACGTTCTCAACGGGTCCAATCACGCGGCCCGAACCCGCATTCAGCGGATTGCGCCGCGGTCCTGGCTCGCTCCAACCCTCACCGCCTCTGCTGTGTCACTCAGTTCGCCTTCGCCCGCTCCAACTTTCCCCACATCTGCCCGCCGTGGCCCTCATGATTGGCCCACGTGCCCGCATACTGACCGCGATAAAACAGCACCCTCGCCGTGAACGTCCCGAGTCCCGGAATACCCGCGTCGGTCATTGTGATCACTGGTGTGTCGCCGGCCCACTTCACCGTCACCGGCACTGGCAGCGTCACATCCCGCGTCCCGTACTGAATTCTTGTCTGGATCACCCACGTCTCGCCTGCAAGCCGAGAGGCCTTGAGGATCGTGTAGCGGTCTTCAGCGACCTTGTCGCCCATGGAGAACTTGCCGGCCAGCACTGCGCCGGTCAAAGTCTGCTCGAATTCCCGATCGAGTTTCGCCTGTTCGGAAACCGCATCTTTCTTCGAGCAGGCACAAATCAGGAAAATACACACAAAAGTGCAGAATCGTAGTGGCATGACAGCCTTCTGAAATCACGGGATCAACGTCCCGCATGCAACTCTAGCACACGAGATCTTCGCGCGAGACCTTCATCCCATTTAACGGGCCGAGCAGCGTCAATGCAATCCGGTCCGCCACCAGATACTCGTTCGCGAGTTCCTGCACCTGCTCCGCATTCACGGCTTCGGTCCGCTCCAACAGTTCATCCATCGTCGCGAACGCGTTGTAGTAGATATGTTGCCGGGCAATATGCGACATGCGGCTGCCGGTCGATTCCAGACCCAGCATCAGCGAGCCCTTCAGATTGTCCTTCGCGCGCCGTAACTCCTCCGCGGGCACCGGCCGCTCCTTCAAGTCCCGGAACTCCGCAAGGGTCAACCGGATCAACTCCGGGACTGACTCCGTGGATGTCCCCGCGTATACCGACAGACAGCCCGCATCCCGATACAGGTATTGCTCCGAGAGCACCGTGTACGCCAGTCCCCTTTTTTCGCGCACGTTTTGAAACAGCCGCGACGACATGCTCCCGCCCAAAACCGTGTTCAGTGTGTAGGCCGCATAGCGCATCGGGTGCGTGATCTCGACAAACGGCACCCCCAGGCACAGATGCATCTGCTCCAGCGACTTCTTGTTCTTCAGTTGAATCGGCGCCGACGCCTCGTTCGCCGGCGCCGCAATCGCTTCCTCGCGCGCGGGCATGGCGCCGAACCGTTCGTCCACCAGCTTCACAAACGCATCGTGGTCCAGGTTCCCCGCCGCGCTGATCACCAGATTCGCTGGCGTGTAGTAAGTGCCGAAATACTCGCGGATCATCTGCTGGTCGAAACGCTTCACCGTCTGGTTCGACCCGAGAATCGGCCGCCCCAGCGGATTGCCTTTCCAGAAATGCTCCGAGAAGATGTCGTGTACCATGAACTCGGGGTTGTCGAACTCCGCCTTCAATTCCTCCAGAATCACGCCACGCTCTTTCTGGATATCCTCGTCCCGAAACAGCGGATGCCGCACTAGGTCGGCAAGAATGTCGAAGCCGAGCGGCAGATGCTCATCCAGGACCTTGCCGTTGAAGCAGACCAGTTCTTTCGAAGTGAACGCATCCAGATTCCCGCCGATCGAGTCGATCTCGCGCGCAATCGCTTCCGCGGAACGGTTCTCCGTGCCCTTGAACAGCATGTGTTCAATGAAATGCGCAATGCCGTTTTCCGGAGCTTTTTCATAGCGCGAGCCCGCTTTCACCCAAATGCCCACCGACACGGAGCGGACATGCGGCATACGCTCGGTGATCACAGTGACACCGTTCGCCAGCGTGGTTCGATGAAGGTTTTGCAGATGATCCAAAGGTAGGTTGCCTTCCCTCTATCTTAGAACTTCCGGCTTCCCGGCACGTGCCGCTCACTTCGTGCCATCCATCCCCGATAATGAAAGTATCCATGGCCGCATCTCTCATCGGGCTGGAGCTTGCCGAAATCGAAGACTTGTTGAGCGAATTGGAAGGCGCCGCGGTGCCCGCATTCCGCGCCCGCCAGGTGTACGAAGCCGTCTACCGCCAGCGCGTCGATTCCGCGGAGCGCATCACCACGCTCTCCAAGGCGTTGCGCACGAAACTCGCCAGCCTGTTGCCCTTCGGTCTGCCCGACGTCCGGCATTGCTACGACTCCGCGGATGGAACCCGCCGCTATCTTCTCAATCTGGCGGATGGCAAGAGCGTCGAGACGGTGTTGATGCCGGAAGGCGAGCGCTACACCTTCTGCATCTCCTCACAAGTCGGTTGTCCGGTGAACTGCCAGTTCTGCCTCACGGCGCTGTTGGGGCTGGAGCGCAATCTCACCGCCGGCGAGATCGTCGGCCAGGTGCTGTTGGTGGCCGGCGCCAACGGGCTGTCCGCGGATATCAGCAAGCTCAACGTCGTCATGATGGGGCAAGGTGAGCCGCTGCTCAACCTCGACAACGTGATCAAGGCAGTGCGCCTGCTGGCGGATCCCGAGGGCGTCGGCCTCAGCGAGCGCCGGCTCACGCTCTCCACGTCGGGCATCACTCCGAAGATCCCCGAACTCGGTGCGCAACCCGTCCGCCCGAAGCTTGCGATCTCATTGAATGCGTCCACCGAAGAGCAACGCCGCGAGTTGATGCCCATCACGCGCAAATATCATCTCAAGGAATTGTTGGATGCCTGCCGCGCCTATCCACTGCGCACATGGGAGCACCTGACATTCGAGTATGTATTGTTACGGGGCGTGAATGATACGGATGCGGACGCACGGCGCGTAGTGAGACTGCTTGCGAACCTGCGCTGCAAAGTGAATCTGATCGCGCTGAATCCAGGTCCTGGCATCGACTTCGAGACACCCGCCCCGGAGCGCGTCGCCTCGTTTCAGGACATCGTGAAGCGGGCCATGCCCTGCTTCGTGCGCAAGCCGCGGGGACGCGACATCTATGCCGCGTGCGGCCAACTCAAGCGTATGGCTGAGAGTGAGCCTCTGGTCGCCATCCAATGAGTGCGCCCGATTGGCAGATTCCGAGCTTGATCAGAACCTCCGGCGTATCGACTCGGAGCATGTGATGCTTGCTGCGGCGCCATGGCGCTCCTTCCGGAGATGAAGGTGAGCCGCTTGTTGTCCCGCTGTGCGCCGAAACCGGGTTGCCTGCCTCGCCTCCATCAGGCCGCGCCCAGTGCCCGTGGAGTCGATCCGGCGCAGGCACTGGCCTTGGAACAGCCAGCCGCTGTTCAGCGCCGAAGCTCTTCCTTTCGCAGCGCAAAGTCGATGGGTTTCGTCAGGTAGTCGTCACAACCGTACTCCCAGGCCCGGCGCTGATACTCCGCATCGCCGTAGGCGGGTATTCATGAATACCCGCAAATGCCGGTGCTTCGATTTCACCGTCTTCAGCAGACCCAGTCCATTCATCCCAGGCATGTTGATGCCGGAAAGAATGAGAACGTCTTCTTCGCGGGTCTGGAGCCGCAGTCTGACGGCGCGCCACAGCCTCGGCAATGGCTTTGTCGAGCGTGATCGCCAGGTCCCGGAAATCGATGGGTTTGGTGACAAAGCCGCACGCGCCAAGTTCAGTGCGGTTCGAACGTTGGCCATGTCACCATAGGCCCAAACGATCACCGAACGCAGCATCGGGAAGCCTTCCCGCTGCCGCGAGAGCAGCGTGCGGCCGTCCATCACGGGCGTGTTGATGTCAGTGAGCACGATGTCACAATGGTTGCCGGGTCCCGTCAACTGCGAGGGGGCATCCTCGCCATGCGCCGCAAAGGCGAAAGTCAGCTCGCCGGCGCGGATTCGCTTGCGGACTTCTGAGTGATCAACACTTCGAGGCCGAACAACGCAGCAGCCGGGCGCTTTACAAGTGTGGTCGGGATGGCAACACGATCCGCCCGGCGCTTCCCTCGGATCACTCCCGCCGGAAGCCCGGCGGCGAGCCGCAGCGCGACGCCCACCGACCGAAGACCCTCGATATCAAAGCTTAGAGAACGCTCTGGATGTCCGTCCTCGCGAAATCGCCACCGGCGTACAGGAGGCGACAGCCGTAGGTTTTGGCAACGTCGTAAGCAAAGCAATCACCGAAATTCAGCCCAGCCGGCTGCACGCCCTTTCCCCATTGCAGATACACCTGCGCGATGCGCCGCGCCGAGGCGGCGGTAACGGGAACGATCTCGAAACCCAGCCCTTCGACCAGACTCGATAGCCCCTCGGCGACTCCACGCCGGGACGCGACGGCGAAAGATTCCGCCAGGGTACCTGCGGAAATCAGAACCGTCTCTTCAGTTTCGAGGGCCGCGATGCAGGCGTCCGCCTCCGGTTCGTTCAGGAGAATCGCGACCAAGGCGGAAGTATCAACAGCGATCATTCCGGAAGCCCGTCATCGCCATAGAGGAAATCCTGGCTACGGGCGGCATTCGGCACTGGCGTTGCCCGCAACGCGCCGGAGGCCCGGACCGCTTCCAGAAGCGCCCGGCGAGTTCTCCCGTCAGGCATGGCCCAGATCGCGACCAGACGTACGGAGGGGTGCCCATGACGGGTCAGAATCACTTCGTCGCCAGCTTCGGCCCGGTGCACCAGTTCCGCCAGTTGTGCTTTGGCGCCGGTCACGGACACTCGCATGAGGGCCTCCAATTTGAGCCATTTGCCTAATCCAAACTTTAGCAAGTCGTGCCCTCGATCGGAGCGGCAGGCGGAGAGGTGATGTACCTGACGCCAGTCGAGAGGACCTTACTTTAAAAGCGCCAGTCGAAGCGCCAGAGGCCCTCTCATCGGGGATACTGGTACGCATGCCGCTCACCCGACGCCACTTTGCTGCCACCGCGATGGCCGTGGCCGCCCCATCCACCCTCGACTGGAGAGCCATCCGCGACCAGTACCGCAGGGACCTGTTCGACGACTACCTGCCGTTCCACGAAAAGTATGTCGTCGACCACCAGTATGGCGGCCATCACTGCACCGTGACACCCAAAGGGGAGCTGATCTCGCCAGCCAAGACCGCCTGGTACGAAGGGCGCGGGATGTGGGTATTCAGCTTTCTCTACAACCACTTTGGCAGGGAGCAGAAGTGGCTGGACATCGCCGCCCGGTCTCTGCAACTGGTGGCTAAGAGCAAGCCGCAGGGCGAAGCGCACTGGCCGAAGACCCTCGATCGCGACGGAACACCGAGTGGCCCTCCCGACCCCGAGGTCTACAGCGACCTGTTCATCGCCGAAGGAATGGCGGAGTTTTCCAAGGCCTCCGGGGACAAGCGCTACTGGGACGAGGCGAAGCAGATCGTACTCAAGTGCGTGCGGCGTTTCGACCGGCCCGACTACCATCCCGCGATTGGCGAGACGTACTTCGGGCCTGGCGCGCCGCGATTCGGCGGAGCGCGCGTGCTGGGCGTGTGGATGGTGCTGATCCGGGCAACGCGGCAGATGCTCGCGATGCGCGCAGACGGGGAGTTACAGAAGATCAGCGACCGTTGTCTCGACGCGATTGTAACTCGCCACCATAACCCGCGCTTCCAGTTACTCAATGAGTTAATCAACCACGACCTGAGCCGTCCGGCGAACGATTATGAGAGATTCTGCTACGCGGGTCATGCGGTGGAGACGTTGTGGATGGCGATGGACGAAGCGCTACGGCGCAGGGACCGGGATCTCTACGGAAAGTTGGCGGCGATGTTCCGGCGGCACTGTGAGGTGTCGCTGGATCGGGTCTACGGGGGCCTCTTCCGCAACCTTCGTAATGTGGACACGAATGACTGGACGATGGACAAAACACTGTTCCCGCAGCAGGAGGCTCTCATTGGGACGATGATGATGATCGAGCAGACGGGCGACGCCTGGGCCCGCGAGTTCTATTCTGCCCTCGACACCTACACACGCTCAAAATTCCCGATGAAGGACATTGGTTCGCCATTGTGGCAGGTGATCGGGGACCGTCAGGTGACCCGCACGCCGGACATGAAGCGCGCCGAGAACTACCATCATCCCCGGTTTCTGATGCTGAACTTGCTGGCGAGCGACCGGCTGGTGCAACGGCGAGGAACACCGCTTTGGCAAGGTTAAGGCCTGGCTTGCCGCCGTAGTTTTAACGAAGTTGGCTTGCCAGCCGTAGCTTCAGCGAAGGATGGGCTTGCCAGCCGTAGTTTTAGCGAAGGCCGGATGTGGGAGTCGGCAGTTGACAGGTCTCTCAGGCTTAGAATCGGCAGCTTACCGAAGCTCCCATTCCCGCCATTGCTCGGATTCCCACGATCACCGCTGCTCATTGCCCGGAATTACCCGACAAGCAGGCCAACCCTCGCGAGGACAAGAAGAACCTTTCGAAAGAAAGAGCTTGTTGGTCCCTGCTTGCAGAGATCAATCCTGTATCGCATCCGTCGGGTGGTGGTCGTGACTGATGGTCCAGGGTAGCGGGTCCGCACCTTCGCAGACCGGCAATGGGAAATACCGGGGGTCGTAGACAACCCCGGAACGGGGCACTCCAAACATTAAGCTGAAGAAGGGGCACTCAGGCATCGGCGTCCACTTGGTGTTGAGAGACCGCAGGTGTGCAGTCAGAGCGGCCTCCAGGCGGTCGAGCCACTCGCATAGTGCACTGAGTAGGGCACGCAGCAGTTCGAAAAAATCGCCATCGAGATCCTGGCTCCCAAACGGAGAGCACAGATATGCTCTGGACTCCGCCGACTTCCCCGGTGACCGAGAGCCGTGGAACTGCACGAGGTGACGGTTGTGGACCACAAGTTGACGTACGCCTTGGTGGGGCTTGAACCCGATTTCCCACCAGCTATTCGGGTTATTGAGTTCAGCCAAAAGTGGTTGAACGGGAGCCAGGGCGGGAATGGCTAAGGCGCTTGAGTGTTTCAAGTCCCCCATGCTCTCCAGTCGGTGCTTCGAATGTCTCGCTCCAGTAGCGAGAATGATTGCCTGGGCGAGATCGTCCACTATAGCGTCCAGGTAGCCTAGCGCGTTATCCGCCTGGCAACCAGCCTCCAACTGAATCCGGGGTGCTTCAGTTTTGAACGAAGTCGACCCGAAGGTCGCTGTCATCTGCTGCATTAGCCGATTGAGGTGCTGAAGACTGTAGATGAATCGAGGGCATACGCTACTGAAGTGATACTGCAGGTTGGCGGACCTCCGCGTATCCGTTGTAGGGAGGAACTGGCAAGTTCGTAGCGCCTCGAATATGCGCAAGATACCGCAGCGGAAAACCGGAACTTGGTTTTGCGAAAGCCGACTGCCCGTGAGCAGTCCGACAGGTATCTTGCAAAAGATTCCATGGCGCGTCAGCATACTATGTTTCGGGAGTCAGAATAGCACGTCGCGAATACGCCAGGACTGTTGGAGAAATCAGAAAGGGAAGAATCCGCTTCCCCGTGATTGCCTTCCATCGAACTTCACGTCACAAACTCTTAATTCCTGTTGTTTTCTTGCTGCAGTGTGGATACACGAAGGTGATGCAGAATCGAGCTTGCCGCATGATCCCATCTATCGCAATTGAAAGGTTGACTGTGGACGTCTCCTAAGTCTCTCAGAAGTCACTCAGATCTTGTTCAGATCAACCGGTAAGTTCGCATCCTTGAGTTCTCTTGCGAGCCGCGTTTTCCAATCCGCCAAGTCGAGGGAAACGTATGCGATACCAACGAAGTCAGACGGCAACTCTACCCCATTCTGGTACAGCGCGCATACCTTACCTCTCCCGATCGCTCCGCAGAAGTCCCCGAGTTCGAAGATGGCGTTCTGTCGCGCCCGTGGCTGCTGGCCTTCGTACCCAGTCGATGCTGTGCCGCCACGATCATCGGCAGTGAGCAAGACCACCGCATATGAAACGTCGGAATGTGACTCTAACTTCTCCATGAGGGACTGGCTCCGGTTGGATTGTTCGTCCAGGATCACGACCTTGAGGTCGAGCTTTTCTATGAACCGCGCACACGTTTCAACGTACTCTCTGTTGTGTCCGTGCACGAGAAATACTCTGTTACTGTCAGCGCCGGTCTAAAAAGACAGCAATTCGTCCGGGAAAACGCCCGCAGCGTCGTCCGGAACCGACGTCCGCAGA